>JAGXIB010000153.1 GCA_024635865.1 Flavobacteriales bacterium | reverse complement strand
GAACTGGATTAGAACTATTAGAGTACTCAGCCTTAGTATATAGCTTAATCTTATCTAGTTTTTTTAAGTGATTCGTCCCTTTGTCTCCTATGCTTGCCCATTTCCCACTTGCTTCAGCTCCGTCTTTTCTATCAGAGAGTTCAAAAACAGCTATATGAGTTTTAGTTTCTATAGAGTTAATGTACCTAACTTCCTTTTTACCATATGTTAAACTAGTCATATTATCATCAGGATTACCCTCACTACCATCTATAAATGTTGCTCCATCATAAGGAACTCTCCATTTATAATCCATACTACTTGTGTAGTTAAACTTAGTCCAATAGCCATAATCTCCATCTGATGGTCCTACTATACCATCAGAGTCAATATAGTCACTAGACAAAACGCTAGTCATTAACCATGAGTGAGCATATTCTGGTAAAGAAGTACCATTATAATATTCTTGAGAATGTAAGTTTGTGTTTTCTTTATAAGATGAAGCATTGACATTAACCTTATTCGTGTTTTTATCTCCATCATAATTATATGATTGAGTAATACTTTCTTGTTCTGTATTATATAATGGTTGTCCATAAATATAACGCATACCATCTTCTTGAGTAACCTGAACTTCTGATATTAAATTTGATGGCTTAGTAAAATCAGCCCCTCTATAAAGGCCAAATTCTTTAGCGTCTGAAACGGTTAAATAATCTATAACTTTACCTCTTCTTGTTGTTGTTTTAGTTTTATTTAATTCAATTGCTGTTGGTGAAGAAGTTGTTCCATCAGCATAAGACTTAGAAAAATAATTGTTTAACTTATAATCTTTTTTTAGCCATGATTGATCATCTTTTTCAATTTGAGCTAAAAGTGCTTCATCATTCTGCCAGTTTGAAAGGTTACTTTCGTCAACTAAAACTCCACTATGTTCACCATAAGTTTTAAAGTAAGGTTGAGATGTCTCAGAGTCAAAATCAGCATCAAAACTAGATGTGTTTACACTCCAATCTCCTGATGTCATTTCTCCTTTTTCCTTATGGTAGTCTATTCCTAAATGTACTGTGGCTATTGGCTTAGCAAATTCCAAACCTACATCATGCCTTGTAGAAGTTGATTTAGAAGGTTCAGAAGATAATATTTCAATGTAATTTTTCATAGGCCTAAAACTTCCACCAGTACCTTGACCAGACTGTATGAATAAATCATAGCTGTTTTTTGAAGGCGCCAAAAAGGGAGACTTCTTAGTTTGCATTATGTTTTCTCTTGATAGGTCTTTCAAGCCCTCTTTTCCTCTTTCATTTAAATAACCATACGCAGCTTCCTTCCTAATTCCATTATTTGCGACTTTAGAATTCGAATAATAACCACTCCAAATTCCTTTTTTATCATTACTCCAAAAACCAGGAGTAATGATAGAACCTTTAATTAATGAAAATGGCAAACTAGTATTTTTCATTTCCATCTTTACAATAGGTAGTCCACTTGCCTTATTAAAACCCAACGATGAAGATGATGAAAGGTTTCCCATGACGTTAAATCTAAAATTAAGTGCATTTAACCCTACTCTAGAATTATAAGAGGAGGTTATACTAGTAGTAAAAAAACTTGGGCCAAGTGTTAATGAAGGGTCAATACCAATACCATTCTGAGAATCAAAAGACAACCCTAAGGAACCTTTTAACCAAGAAATCCCACCTATTGTAGCACTAGGAGTTTGAGTACTTACTCTGTATCCTAAACCTTTGTAGTTATTATAGTAAATTTCTTTTGATAATAAGTAAGATGGAGTTGTAACTGGAAAGCCAAATGCTTCAGATCTTTGACCTTCTGTAGTTGTTAATCCGTCTAAATTTAAGCCTATAGTCGTTGAAGGTTTAGAGTGCATTTTGTATTCTACTTTCTCTCCATTAAAATCATCGGGAATGCCTTGCATTTGTCTATTAATTGCACCTACATTTATATTCCACCCTAATCCAACCCAAGAAGCTTCCTGCTCCATGCCAATTCCACCATGGTATGCTAAGTTTATAGGATAACCACCATTAGGTCCTGGGACTGAAAGTACTGGAATGTTGTAAGTAAAATCACCTGAATACAGATCTACCATATCTGAGGTTGATGCAGGCTCAAAACTTGTGAACTCTTGTTGTGAAGGTCCAGAGGTTAATGCCCATGTAGCAGTTGGCATAAAAACATTAGCCAGCATCTGAATTGCCATGTAAAAAGCTACTCCTTTGAAGTGTCTACTTTCTCTAAGTTTTATTAAACTAAATGTTTGCATATATTTATTGGGTTATTAATTTGGGTAAATTATTTAATCTTTCTTTTTTGAATAAAAAATTCATCTTCCCAACTCCGAAAACTTCGTCTTCAACAATTAATTTTAAGTCGGTTTGGACTTGTTTATCTTTACTTGGAAAGGCAAATACAAAATCAACATATGGAGCAATACCATGTGTTCTTATAAAATTGAACAGTTTACAATTGATCGTATCTTGGTTTTCTATTAACGTAATATTTTTTTGAAAATCGTAAGAGTAGTGATTTACACGTTTAAAGTATTCTTGCTTAGATTCTGTATTTTGCATTAAAATATCTCCTCCATTCTTAGCTTGAATCCTCATTGAAAAGTAATGCATTCCTTCTAATTCTAATTTACGAACTTGATATAAAGAATCATCAATATGATCAGACCTAAACTCGTTAGCTATTATATAAGGTAAAGGTCTATATGTTGTTTCAAAAAAAATATTCTTTTGATCCTTTCTCTTTCTATAATTATTTGCTGTATCGTTTATCCACAAGATGTATTCAGAAGCAACTTTTTTATTGGAAGTGTTATTACAACTCATTAAAAATGAAAGAAAAATAAAAATCAATATGTCTCTATATTTTTTCAATTCCCCTCGTATTTATTGTTAACATAAATTAAAGCTATATCAGTTATATCAATTCCTTTATTAGCATAAAGTAAGCCTCCTTGTCCATTTGCCCCTAAAATTATCTGGTAATGATTCTCTTTCCCTAATTCCTCTATGTATGAATTCATCTGGTTTATAATCTGTGTATTATAGTCAGTATTTAATTCATTTGCTTTTGTATAAAAACTTTCAGCTTCTTTGGTACAATATTCCTTAAACCTAAGGTATTTTTTAACCTCCAAAGTATCATCTACATCTAACTTAGATCCTCTTTTGGTTAACTCTATATCTAAGCTATCAATAACTGATTTATATTTTAAATTGTAGACTTCTAGCTTAGCGTTTAGCTCTTTAGCCATTTTAAATTCATTGAATATCTTTTGATTATCAATAAAAACAATCTGTTCGTTACCTTTAAAATATTGAAATAACTGAATAACAATGACTATAATAAATAATGAGATGTAAATCCCTTTTTGTTTTAACATCTAATTATATTTTAAATCTTAAGTATCTTTTTTCTTTTTTGTTATTAACTATTTCTAGTAAATAATAACCTGATGATATAGTTGAACTAAAATCAGATAAATCAATCTCATGTCTATTATCTCCATGCGAAACTACATTCAAGTTATTCTGGATGTATTCATTATTTGATTCATCAATGACTCTTAGTTCAAGCAATGAGTTATTAGTATTGTAGAGTTCATCAAAATTTAAATAAAACTTGTTACCAGTAGGTAAATATATGGCTCCATCTATTTTCTTTTGAGGTTTAATATAGTTGCTAAAAGTTCGACAAGTATATGAAGCTAAAAGTTCAGAAATCTTAGTCCCATTATAATAAATAGACGCATCTGCATATAAAGCTTTAGAACTATCAACATTAGTTGTCGTCTTAAGTACGACCTCTTCCTGACCTACTTTTTTTATTTTATAGTAAACATTTGAACCTTCTCTTTCTAATGTAACTATATCTCCTATTGCAACTGTACCAAAGGTTCCTTTAGAAACACCTTTTTCATAAATTCTATAGTAATTATTTGATTGCCAGATTGAATGATCATTAAAAGAATACCAGTTCTCCTCATTAAATTCAGCCAAACCAATAAATCGCTGATCTAAACTTTCTACTTCATAGCTAACTCTTCCATCTTGAAAACCTACCAATTTATTACAAGAAGATGCTCCATTGTTACCCCAATTACTTGTTGCACTGTTTTTCTCTAGAACATTGTTTGCTTCATCATACAAAATGCCATCTGTATAATCCCAGCGGACAATATAGTCTACCCTACCTGAAAAAACATTAGTATTTCCAAACTGGTCTGTAACAGTTACTGTATGCAACCCCTGATAAGCAGGACTTATATCTTCAGTTATTGACCCATTACTCCATGAGTAAGAATAAGGACCACTTACTCCCAAAACAGACAAATCTATAGCTCCGGGAATCACATTATCTATATCTATATGCGTAACATCAGCAGTTAAATCTAGCTGTACGTCAAAAGTAGTTACTATAGAACTCATATTCGAATTTGTATTATAAAGACTTAAATCAGCATGTAATTCTTCATAAATATTCACACTTGAACTTGATGTATAAAAAGTCCATTTTTTTCCATGTCTAATTCTGCTGTAAAATATATTTGCTCCAGACCTCTCTACTTCTAATTCATCACCATATTGTAAAATTCCTTGTCTTGTATGGGTCGGAAATCCACTTTCATAAATGTAAACATCATCATTGTATGTTCTAATAGCATATTTTATACTAGCATAATAAGCAACAGTATTATAGTTCGTTAAACCAAACATTCGATATGTATTATCATAAACATTAGGAGGTGTATACTTTACACTCCCCGACACTTCTGACTTTAAAACATTAGCAGATATAGCAACACCGTTACTCCAACTATTAGTACTTCCAAACTTATTTAAGGAATTCCACCAAGGTATATAACCAAAACCTGAAACATTAACCCACTTTGTTAGGTATCCTATTTTAAATTCTCTTACTTCTTGTCCTCCATACCAATCTGTTATAGTTAAAGTATATGTCCCTGCTTGTAAATTTGACAAGTTAGCATTAGTACTTCCATTATTCCAAGACAGAGTATAGGCACCTACATTACCTGAAATGCCTGAAATCTGAATACTCCCAACTGGCACACTATTATGTTCGTCTATATGAACTACAGAAGAACTACAATCCATGTACCCAAATGAAGATGTAATGTTACTAAAGGTTGTTCCATTGGAATCAGTCCAAACATCGGCTCTCAACTCTTCATATGGATCTACACTACTTGTACTTGTATATAAAGTTGTAGTTACCCCATTTCTTATTCTTCTTGAATAGAGGATATATATTTGCTCCTAGTCGCTCAACTACTAATATATCATTTGCTTGTACAACATTACTACCATTTGCACTTGGTAAAGGAAAGGGCTGTCCACTTTCATATACAGACAAATTATTATTATAAATAAAAAAAGCATACTTTACGCTTTGATATGTTCCAACAGTGTTAAAGTTTGACAATCCAAAAAATCGATATCTATTTATTAGCCCTCCTATATTATAGGATACATAGCCTTCTTCTTCTGGCTTTAATTTATTTACTGATATAGCGATACAATTAGTCCAATTTGTTCCAGATTTTATTAACGTGTTTGTAGTCCAATCATAAGTACATCCAGATACACTCCCCCATTTTACATAATATACAGCATAAGAATAAACAGAGTATAATAAGGAAAAAGAAAGAAGCCAAAATAACTTTTTCATATTTCTATTGGTTTATGTGGTCTAATACTAATGGAGTGACTAAGCCATTTGTGTTTTCAATAGACACTTCAGTGTAGATATTTCTTAGGTTTGTGAAATTTCCTATTCCTAACACAATGTGTTTTTTGTTTCTACTGTATGAAATTCCACTGCTAGGAGTAGCATTATCACAATCAAAAGAACCATTAAATAAGTCAGCTCCTCCTTGTGTTCTTCCAGCCTTTACATGAATTTTGCTAACTTCTGTAGTGTCAAGTAATAACACCGAAGTGGAAAACTTAAATTCTTCACTATCATCAAACTCCATAATCATGTTAGGGGTATTCATCATTAATGTATCTAGAACATGTGGAGTAGTTGGTTCTAAGAATAGTTGAACATCAGCTATTAGATTTAAACTTTGTGCTTTAGCTTCATAAGAAAATAATAAGCCAAGCATTAATAAAGAGGTTAATGTTATTGTTTTCATAAGTTGTTATTTTTTAAAAATTAATCAAGTCTTTTTTTAGTTTCTTTTTTTGATTTAACAATCAATTTTTATTTGGTTTTTTTGTACATGACTAAATTAATCTCAACAAAAGTAAATCTAAAGTGATTAAGGTTCATAAATTTTATTAACATAAATTGTTTATAACTTTATAAGATCTTTGTTTATAGCTAATTAAACAGTTGAAAACTAATGTTGATCGAAAGTAAATTACGTTTAAATACTTAGTAGCACTAGGTGTTTTATCTTATTTATCAGTACGTTTTTAGGCGTATTTTTGAGCCGTTAATTAATAGGTTTTTAATAAAAAATCTGATTTATAATGTTAAATAATACATTTTTAAATAGTTGGAATAAAAGAGTTGACAGTTTTTACTTGGATAAAATAACAGGGTTAGCTTCCTTTCAGAATAACAAATACTTTTTGAAAGTAGGTGTTGAATTCCCTTCACTTTTACCAAAGAGATTGAATATTATTAAATATAAACATCCAATTAAGTAACAGTTATTATCATATTTTTTTGATCTCACTTTATTTGATCTTATTCAAAAGTTAAAATAACTCTCTTAGAGTACTATGTTACTAAAATTACCGTTTGACTATTTTCAAACTCCTTAAAGTATTAGCTTTCAACTTCGACCTACATACTCGTAACCTGAGGTTAATTGGTTTGAGTCTAGCTCTGACTAAATAGAGTTTTATTGAGAGTTAAAGAAAAAGCCTATCAGAATTGATAGGCTTTTATAGTAGGGGAGGGGGGGTAAACGTTATTTTTAAATCGTTTACTAAATTAGTTTTTCTTTAGAATCTCCTTAGCTAAATCATTAAATTCAAGAATAATTCTTTCAGATAGAATTTTAACCACATATATATTCTCTTTAATATCCCCTTCTTTGACAATATAATCCTTTCCGTTTATCTTTAATAACCCCAATTTATTATTGATTACCCCTGAATAAATTATTTCAGGCCATTTTAAAACCTCAGGTTTTGGGACATTAGTCTTTATTTTATCTTGATTTGAAGGAGCCATTTTTTTTGGCATTTCTTTGACTACTTTTCTTTTAAAGCTGTTTAGAAAAGGATCACGATAGTCTAAAATTAGTTTTTTATCCCCTTTAGGCTTTAGCTTTAGTGGAGAAATTATTGGAACGACAGAAGAGCTGCTTGTTAGTTCATTATTGTTTGATACTTCAGCATAATTAATCCACTCTAGAGCAGAGTAACCCCAAACTAAAATAGCAATTACAACTAATAATATCGTTTTTGTCTTCTTATCCATTTAAAGTACTGTAAATTTCATGAAATAAGGAAACGAAGAAAAGTTCCCTGCTTGATCATATGTTTTTACATTCCAATAATAAACTCCACTAAAATTAGGCAATGTTAAAGTTGTATCTTCCTGTAAACTTCCATAGCTATATATTGGGTATTGGATAGTATCAGAATAAATGAAGACGGAGTCATACAATGAGCTTTGAGCTGTTCCATTATTTGCGGCTCTTGACCAATCAAAAAGATATAGGCTATCAGTATTTAGGCTATTAATTGTAGTATTAGGTAAGTTAAGATTGGGAGAATTAGGTGAAGTTAAATCGACATTAAACAAACGTTTGGTAGAAAAAGTTGTTTCAGAAGGTAAATTGTTTACCCCTTTCACAGACCAAATATAATTTCCTTCAGTAAGCGACAAAGGATTATTAATATTTGTTGCCTGTACTACTGTATCTAAAAGAACACTTCCTGTATTCCAATCTATACCAGTCTTTATAACTACTTGATAATTGTCTGCAGCATATAAACTTTGCCAAGAAAAATTAAAGTTATCATTATTTGTATAAAAATTGTTTTCTGGGGTGTATAATACAATTGATTGACTACTTAAACTATAAGAAGAATCTATTTTTAAGTGCATTATAGATGAATAATTCGTTTCAGAAGAATTATTTTCAGCTCTTACTTTCCATTCATAATCTCCTGGATCTAAACTTAGCACTAAAGCAGATAAAGTAACTGAAGAATCCATATAAAAAGCACTTGGATTACTCAAATTAGGACTTCCAAGAAGCATTCTATAGTTAATCACTTCATCCATATCTTCCCAATCAAATGTGACGTTTAAATTAGTGAATATTGCATTGTCTGAAGGGGTAATAATTACTATATTATTCTCACTGATGTCTTCTTCGAAGAAATCTTTACAAGAACTTAAACTAAGGATAAGGATAAACAAACCTATTAGATTATACATTTTTTTGATGTTTTGAAAGTAAATTGTTGCATATAATTCTTTTTTATTGAGTAGTAAATTTCTTTTTAACTTAAATTTAACTGAAGCTAAATTTGCTTGATCAAATTGTGACTCTAATTGGTAAATCAAACGTAATAAGTCAATAAATTGACCTTCTAACTCGAAAGCGCCTGTAATAACTGTATATTGTCCTTGTTGATATTGATGAGGAGCTGGGACATGTGTAATATTAATATTATGTTCTTTTTTTAACAATTCGATTTGATTCATTAATAACTGCTGAATTTGTCCTGCATGAACATCTTTATCTATAATGAGTTTATCTAATTCTGTTAATTGATTCTTTACGTTCACTAAAAGAGTAGAGTAATCAATATCATTATTTGATAGTATTACTAAGTCTTCATACTCTTGTTTTAGTTGCAGTGTTTGACCCAGTGTATTCTTGAAAATGTAGTTCCCAAAAAACAAGACCAATAAAAGGATCATTACAAACGATATTTTATTTGAAATCTGATTATTCATTTAAAGTAATTTTAATTTCAAATAAGCCTGGGTTTTCTCTGTCAGACTGGCTATAGTTTTGAATAACACTCTGGGCTACCCATTTTTCATTTTCTAATTTTAAGATAAATTCTTTTAGCTCTATTGTCTTATCTGCTACGCCTTTTATATAGATTTCATTTTTTTTTATTTTAAGTTTTTCCCCTTCCTTCATCTTATTCTCTAATAAACCAATGTTTAACTCTAGTAAAGAAATAGAAGGTGGAGTAATAAACGCTATTTGATCTGCGTATACCGAAAAACTATTATATGAGGACACTCCAGTTGTCTTTAGAATACTGATTTGTTGGTTTAGTTCACTTTGTTTTTGCTCATAGAGACTAAAACTTAATTGTTGATTACTGGTCAATTCTTTTAAATCGAACAAGGCATTTTGATAGCTCTTCCCTAAGAAATAATTTGTAAAAGCTATAAATATTACTAGAATGAAAAACAGCCGAAGCAAAGCAACCTGATAAATATTAAATTTTACTTCTTGTGTTGTTTTTTGTAATACATTATTAGTAAGCTGCTCTAAATTATCATCCTTAGAAAAATAGTTTAAAGCAGATGAAAAAGCAATGATGTTTTGGAAACTGATCACCTCTTCATCAATTTCTAGCGTTCTTCCAACTTCATTTATTTTTTGTTCAACCTCAAATACATATTCATTATTATTAATTTCATAATGTGGCAAAGTAAGCTGTCTAGATTCTTCAATAAGGGGAAATGTAGTAAATGGCCCTAAAACAACTTCAATACATTCAAGACCAGTAAGTCTAAAATCTTCCAAGATATTGTCTAATACTTCTTTCTTAATTATGGCTACCATCCAATTAGAATTATTCCAATATTTTTGGACATAAAACTGATTTACTTTTGCTCCAGGTAAAGCTTTTTGTAAGATGATATTATCCTCCTCCTCTTCTTCAGCAATTACTTTTTTAATCAAAACTTGCTTTCCTGTAATTGCTAAACAAATTGGTGGGTTAGCACTAAACGGGATAGACTTATTTTTTCCTATTAATTGATTTAACTCTTCGGTAGAATTGATTAACGCTCCTTGCTTTTTTATAGAAATAGACCCATAGTAGTTTTTTATCTGACAATAAGAATAAACATTCGAACTACCAGTAACTACCTCTACACCAGAAATAATTCTACTTGATAAAAAATTGCTATGTTTTAAGAAGTCTATCATTTAACTAATCGTAAGATATAGTTGGTTTAATGAAAATGGTAAGTTGCTTCTCGTTTTTTGTTTTAGACCTACTTCCAAAAATAGACCTTAAGACAGGAATTCTTGAAATAAATGGTATTCCTGAAGAGGTAGCTGTTTTTTGATTTTCATCTAAGCCTCCTAATAAAATTGTTTCGCCGTTTCTGACACGAACTAAAGATTCAAAACTTCTAGTTGTTTGTCCTGGAGGAGCTGTTTCTGAGACTTTACTAGTAAAAGTTGACTGTACTACCTTTATATCTAAAGTAACTTGCTCGTCCTTGGAAACACTTGGCGTTACCGTTATAGACAAATCTGCTGTTACTGATTTCCACTGTTGACTCTGATAAACATTAGGGTTCAATTGATTATTGACTATTTGGTTATTGACTTCCAAGTAATATTGTTGATCTCCAATTTTCATTGTTGTTTCATGTCCGTTTAGTGTTGCTACAGTTGGAGTAGATCTTACTTTCACAATTCCATCTTCTTCTAAAGCTTTTAAACTTAAATAGAAATTAGGAGCTACATTACCAAGGTTAATGATTCCTAACCCATTAACCCCCTGCACAACATCATTAATTGCATCGGTACTTAAGTTTACATCTATACCAGGTGAAATTGTTCCTGTTGTTGGGCCATTAGGGTTTTCTCCAAGTCCTGCTCTAATTCCAGTTGATAACGTCTTAGAGTCATTTACATCTGCAATAATTACATCTATTGTTATCACTGGAACAATTACATCTATTAGCTTTATAAATTCTTCTAATTCTCTTAGGTTAATTGCAGAGCCTGAAATAATAAGACCATTTAATTCAATAAATTCTGAAATTTCTATTCCCTCTTTCAATTTAGCAGGAATTGCATCTAACACTTTTTCAATTCTCCTATTCTCGAGTTCTATTAACTTTGTCTGCCTTAAAGATTCAGAATTACGATTTCCAATTAAATAAACTTCTTTATCTTGTTTGAAGGTATACTCCGAACCACTTAATAGGTAGGAAAGAAATTCGCTATAAGTAGCGTTTTCTAAGTAGAGGTTTGCTGTTCCTTTAGGCGTATCATATAAAAAATAGTTTTCTTTTAACTGAGTAGATACTGATTCAATTATCTTTTGAATTTCTACGTTATTAGCTTTTACAGTAATCAAAGAGCCTACTAACTCTACAATTAAATTATCTGTAGTTGAGTTAGGGTTTGATGAGTTTGTATTTCTTCTGTTTGAATTTCGATTAGCAATAGGAGCCACTTCTTTTTCTTCATCGAGCTCTACAAAATAAAAATTATCTGTTGTCTTGGTAATTTTCAGACCATTTGATAACGCCATTTTATCTAATGTTTCATCAAAAGGTCTATTTTTTATAAAAACACTTACTCGTTTACCTTTTACTTTAGGTGAAAGGATTACGTTCTTACCAGAAACATCTGTAATGTATTCAACAACAAAATCTATCGTATCATTTTTTAAGTTTAAGCTTAAAAAATCAGTCGACATGGTATAAGAAACATCTGGATTTATTCGCTCATAAGGCTTTTCTACGGGGATTGGTTTAATGTGTTTTTTGAATGAGATGATACTTCCTATAAGGTCTAGCTCTAAATTATATTCTTGGCATAAATAAACAAAAACATCAATGACTTTAGCTTGTGAGAAATTGTTAGTGATGGAATTTGTGATGTCAGGAGCAATTGTCACATTTAATTGATTAGCAAGCGCAATGCCTCTAATAAATTCTTTTAAAGATGAGTTACTGACAGACAAATCAACTTCATTGTTTAAGTTATTATACGTCTTGGCATAGGTAACCAGTTCTGCTTCTATCGCTTTTATTCTTTTGCCTTCTTGAGCAAAGTATACTTGAGTGCTCATTAAAGCGACAAGCAAGATGACGATATAGTTTATTCTTTTCATAGTTCTAAAAATTGGAGGCAATAATAGGGTATACTTCGGAGTAAGAGGTTAATCCCTCTAAAAATAATTCATAAGCACTATTAGATAAACTTCTAATGCCTTTATTTGCTAATTGTTTTTCTGCTTCAACTGCGTTTCTTTCTTCTTTAATAAATGCTGATAATTCTCTATCAATTGGAATAACTTCATAAATTGCTTTTCTTCCTTTATACCCTGTATGATAACAGGTATCACAACCAATAGGAATATAGTGCTTGTCTGGTGGATCGGCTTTAAAATAAGAAGGGATTACTATTGGTTCTTTTGACTCTTGTTTGCATTTTGTACACAGCGTTCTAACTAGACGTTGAGAGACAGCCATATTTAATGTGCTAGAAACCAAAAAAGATGGAATTCCCATGTCAACTAATCTCGTAGTGATTTCCCAAGCAGAATTGGTATGAATTGTCGAGAGTACAATATGCCCAGTAAGCGCTAATCTAACTGCAATTTCTGCTGTAGTTTCGTCCCTAATTTCACCCAACATAATAATGTTTGGGTCGTGTCTTAAAAAAGACCTTAGTACTTCTGAAAAAGTTAGACCAATATCTTCTTTTACTTGAACTTGATTAACCCCATCTAGCGTATATTCAACTGGGTCTTCAACAGTCATGATGTTTACCTCTTCTTTATTTAATTCTTGAAGAGTGGCATATAGTGTTGTTGTTTTTCCCGAACCAGTTGGACCGCTGATTAAAACAATTCCATTTTGTTTATAAACGTTATCTCTATAGTCTTTTAACTCTTTTTCTGAAAACCCTAAATCATCTAAAAATAAATCTCCTTTATCGTTAGATAAAATTCTCATGACAACTTTTTCCCCTCTCAAAGTTGGAATTATTGCTACACGTAAGTCAAAACTTTCCTCTTCCAATTCATGAGAATACCTTCCATCTTGTGGCTTTCTTCTCTCCGCAATATCTAGTCCAGATTTTAACTTAATAACACTAATTAAACCGTTATATTCTTCTTTATTCAATTTATGTTTTTCTACCAAACCTCCGTCAATCCTTAGACGAATTCTAGCTTTTTCATCATAAATTTCGACATGAATATCACTACTTCCTAAAGATTTAGCTTCTGAAATTAATTTAGAAACAAACAACTCATCATAGGCATCGTCGACTGTTAGTGTAACTTTTCCCTCTCCTGCTCTTCTATAATATTTGTTCAGCGCTTGATTAAGTATTGTATCTTCTATTTTTTTTAAAACGATAGACTTTCCAAGTACCATTTCTAATTCATTCTTCAAGTTTTCATGATCTATCTTTTCTAAGGTATAAAATGAATCTATTTCAGGGCTCGTCTCAAATGGAATAACTTTATAATGCCAAGCTTGATCTGCTGAAATTACTTGTTGTAAATCAGTGGTTAAAATTATCTTTGTTACTTCTTCTTTCATGATAGCAAAGAATTAAGTGAGGATTCGTAAATCCTTGTAAACATTGTAATTGCAATAAAAAACAGCGCTGATATTCCTGCATGAGGGATGCTAACCTTTCCTTTTTTAAATAAGTATAAAATAAGTCCTATAATCGTTGAAAGTGCAGTCATTCCTATAAAAACATAACTATAAACAATCGGACTAAATAATGGAGTTAATGCGATAAAGAATAAGATATCGCCCCATCCTAAATGAGTAATTAAAGGATTGCTCACCTTCCTTAAGAATTTAAAATAAAGAAAAGTAAAGCCAAAAATAAAACCGAGAAGTAAAGTATTTATTCCAGTTAGTTGTAATGTAGATTCCAAACCATTATTCATGACTTCACCCACAAAATTAATTACAAAGAGACCAATCAATAAATAAATACTAATCATTCTAGTTTTCATATCTTGTATTGCAATGATCATTGAGGTAATAATTTTCAACCCTATAATTAATAGAGCTATCACTAATCTTTAACAGAATTAACCACTTTTCCAGATTGATCCATCTCCCAAACATCCATTGTCCCATTTTGGTTAAAGTCGACTACAGCTGTAGCCCTCGCCTTATAACCAGAGATTGAAGCATCTAATAAATCTACCTTGTAATTAGCATCTCCTCCTTGAGTAGATAAAGGTCTTTGGGCATAACCTAACTCCTCTAAGTCTCCAGAATATTTGGTGAATTCCATAAAATAGGTTTGTTGCAAAGTGTGAATCAGCTGTAACTGTATTTTAGCTTCTTTTTGTTTTACTTTATTTACTGTGGGCGATAAATTCCTCACCACAACTAAAGAAGTCAGTCCAATTATAATAAGAACTGTTAAAACTTCTAACAATGATAATCCGCTAACTTTTGTTTGAAAGAACGGGTAGTTTTTCCTTTGAATACTCATACTATACAAATATAGGTTTTTTAATTTTCTTTTTATCAAAACTCCATCGATGAACTCATCTTAAAAATCGGTAAAATCATAGCCATGGCCACTAGGGCTACAACTCCGCCTACTACAATAATTAAAATGGGCTCTATTACACTTTTTAAAATCTTTGATTGGCTTTCGACAGAATCACCATATTGAGTCGTTAATTTGGCGAAAATATCATCTAATTTATTCACCTCTTCTCCCACTCTTATCATAGAAACCATACGTTTTTCAAAGACGGCTTCTTCTCTCATACTTTCGTACAATGTATTTCCTTTCAATATCGACTTTTCTATTCTTTTTAAACTCTCTTCTATCGGGTAAAAATCGACCATTTGAGCGGTCATGTTCAAGGCTTGAACTAAAGGAACTTTGGACTTGGTTAATAAACTCATAGATTGACAAAAACGAGTTAAGTAGATTCGTTGCATCATTTTTCCAAACAAAGGTAACTTAAGAATAATTATACCTGAATACTTTCTATACCATTCTGCATTTCGCTGAAAATAAAACAAGCCAATAATGAGTATTAAGACTCCAGAAACAGGCTTATACCAGTTCGCAAAAGCGGTAGACAAATCAAGGACAAATTGGGTAACTGAAGGTAATTCTGCATTCACTTGTTTTAAGAACCCTATAAACATCGGGACTACGAAATTCAATAGAAAAAATAATACACCAAAAGCAATAACAATAACGATAATTGGATAAGTAATTAATCCAATAAACTGACTACGTAAAGCATTTTTATTTTCGAAATAGTATTTTAACTCAAGCATTATACTGGCTAGTTTTCCTGTTTCTTCTCCAATTTTTATACTTTGATACTCGTATTTAGTAAACAATTTAGTTTCTTCCATTGCTATTGCGAGTGGCTTGCCTACTAAAACTTCTTTATTTATTCTAGCAAAAATATTGTCTTCCTTGTCTTGTTCTTCCGATAATAGTTTTAACGATGAGTTTAAATCCAGTCCTGCATTTAACAGTGTAGCTAAATCGGTATAAAACTGCTCTTTTTTCTTGTTATTGAAACGATTTGCTCCAAAAGAAATATCTTTATTTAAGAAATCCACTAGACTGTTAGAAGGTTGCTCTTCTACTGTCTTTTTCTTTCGAGTTGGTGTTTTATGTTTGTTGAGTTTTATTGCCAAAATAGTTTAATTATTTGTTGAGCTCACAACTAAATCTTTTATCCCATAATCTTTAGTAGATGAAAATAAGAAACTTTGTCGATTACTCTCTATTTCTAGGTTGATTTTAGTTACTTTTTTTGTGATAAAATTCGTTTCAAACTCCATTTCTTTTGGGATTAAATCAAAAGTAGTTTTAAATTCCCCAGCTCTTGTAATGGTAGAGTCTAAAAATTCATAAGTAATGCTTTGTTCTTCATTCATGAAGAACAACTGTTTTTCTTTTCCCGTAATGGTTAATGCCTTGTTCCAGTCTTGGTTAAAGGTGCGCTTGAAGTGTAAAATAGTATTCAGCCGGTCTGTTTCTGTCTCTTATACACATCTGACGCTGCCG
>JAGXIB010000152.1 GCA_024635865.1 Flavobacteriales bacterium | reverse complement strand
GAAAAATTATACAGAAAATATACAGTAAACGCCTCTGCAGAATATGGAATTTCAGGTTCTAAAATATATTTAGACCCTAGTGCTTATGTTTTCTTTCAGGGTCCTAATCGATCTGTAGCTATAGGGAGTGATATTAAATATATGTTCAAAGAAAGCTCTAAATACACAGGTTACTTCGATGAAAAATCATTTTTAATTGGATTCTATTATCGTTCATCAGATTCTTTTTATGCTAAACTTGGTTTAAATTGGGCTGGAGTTTCATTTGGAGCTGCTTATGACGTTAACATTTCCTCTCTTTCTATTGCCACTAATGGTCTTGGAGGAATGGAGTTCTTCTTAAGATATAGAATAGGTTTTGAAGGGAAGTATAATGGGTTTAAATAAGTTTCTTAGAAAAACTGACTAACAATTTTATCAACCAAAACTTTTCCCATTTTGTATTTTGCTTCATGTGTCCATCCGGCAATATGTGGAGTAATTACTGCTTTATCACTTTTTAATAAAAATGCTAGCGGCTTAGGAAGATTTTCAGCATCTAAAAACTCAAAACTACTGCTCTCATACTCTAAGACATCTAAACAAGTGCCTAAGACTTTTCCTGCTTCAATCAACTCAACCAAGTCCTCTGTAACTAAAGACTTTCCTCTAGCGGTGTTGATGACATAAATTGATTTTTTAAAGTTGTTTAGAAACTTTTTATCAATCATTTTTATCGTCTCTAATGTAAGTGGAGTATGAATACTTAAGACATCTGTTTTCTCAAATAGTTCAGCTAAGGAAACTTCATTTACGTAATCATTAGAAAAGCCGGAAATATATTTGTCGAATGCTATGGTTTCGACACCTAAACCACTTAGCTTTTTTGCAAATGTACTTCCCATAAAGCCATAGCCTAAAATCCCTACAGTTTTACCTTTTAACTCTATCCCTCTGTTCTCTTCTCTTAACCAAGTTCCATTTCGAACTTCATTAATTGACTTATTTAAATTATTAAACAAAGTAAAGATCATACCTAAAGCATGTTCTCCCACTGCATCCATATTGCCTTCAGGTGACCGAAAAACTTTTATGTTATTCGATTCACAAAATGCTAAGTCTATGTTTTCTAACCCTGCACCAGGTCTCCCAATAAATTTTAATTTTTTAGCTAAACATAATAATTCAGCATTCATTTTCAGACGACTTCTTATTATTATACCATCATATAAATGGATGATTTGCTTAAACTCTTCTAAGGTTGTTTTATGATGAATAAGTAGTTCACAATTATACTTATTTAACGTCTCTAATATAATAGGATGAACATCATCTAGAATTGCAATTTTCATGAATTAAAAGTAAGTTTCTTAAAAGAAAAAGAACCAGGCAATTGAAAAATAAATTAGTTGCCCAATAATGTCATTCATTGTTGTGATGAAGGGGCCTGTTGCTAATGCTGGATCTATATTTCTTTTATTTAAAATTAACGGAATCAATGTTCCAAATATTCCTGCAAAAACAATTACACAGAACAATGAAATAGAAATAGTTAAGCTAAGCTTTATAGCAGAGCCAGTTATAAAAGTGTATGCAAAAATAAGAGATCCTAATACGCTCCCATTAATAAGAGCAACACCTAGTTCTTTGATTATTTTTTTAGATGTTGAATCTAAGGATAGAGAATTGTTGGCTATAGCTTGAACAATAATGGCAGAAGATTGAACACCAACGTTTCCTCCCATTGCCCCAATTAGTGGAATGAAAAAGGCCAAGACAGGTAAAACTTTTAACTGTTCGTCAAAACTTCCAATAACCAATGACCCTAAAATACCACCAAACAAACCTACTAATAACCATGGTAGCCTAGCTCTAGTTAGTATTAATACAGAATCCCGATCATCAACACGTTCAGAGATACCACTTGCCATCTGAAAATCTTTTTCAGCTTCTTCTTTTATTACATCTACAATATCATCGATTGTAATTCTTCCTACTAAATGGTTCTCGTAATCTACAACAGGAATAGCTACTAAATCATACTTCTCCATGAGTTGTGCTACTTCTTCGGCAGTTGTCAAAGGAGTTACAGCTATAGGATCTATACGGTATAAATCTTTTATTTTTGTTTTGTTATCAGCATAAAGAAAGCTTTTAAGAGAAAGTGTTCCTAATAATTGATTTTCATCATTAACAACGTAGATAGTATATACATAGGAGGTTTCTTCTGCTTGTATACGGAGTTCTTTTAAGCTTTGTTCTATTGTCCAGTTAATGTTAGTAACAATATACTCTGCAGCCATTAATCCACCTGCAGTGTCTTCATCATATTCCAGTAATTTTGAAATTTCCCCAGAGTGCTCATCATCTTCTATATGGGAAAGAACACGTTGTATCCTATACTCGGGAAGGTCCTGGATAATATCTGCAGCATCATCAGAATCTATACTGTCTAATTGAAAAGCAATTTCTTTTGCGGATAATGAAGCTAAGAATTGCTCTCGAATATCTTCTTCTAACTCAACTAAAACAGAAGAAGATAATTCTCCATCTAATTGTCTGTATATAAACTGAGCTTCTTGTTGATTTACTTGGTCCAGAATTTGAGCAATATCTACGGGGTGTAATTCTGAAATGTTCTCATTTACGAATGCCGTATTTCTCTCAGCAACAGCAGTGCTGATGTCATCTAGAAAATCTTTGGTTAATTCGAAATGCATAGTAATGCTTTATTATGGTGAAATAAATAGAATTGCAAAAATAGAAAAATTATGGCAGAATTAATCGAAAGGCTTCAATATAAGTAGAAACAAAGAGGTTATTTTGAAAAATAATACTCTACAAGAGCTGATACTTTAAGTATTTTATTAATTAGATAACTTTTTAAGTTGATATTTAATTAAATTTGTATCGTTATTGTTAATTAGCAATTAAACTCAACTTAAGCACTTATGAATACTGAATTAGATAAAGCAAAATTAGAGTTAAAAGAGGTTGGTTATTTAAAAATAGAAACCCCCTCTACAATTGATTTTGTTGCAGAAATTAAGAAATTAAAAAAAGAAAAAAATGCTGTTATTTTAGCGCATTACTATCAAGAACCAGAAATACAAGACATTGCAGATTATGTTGGAGATAGTTTAGGACTTTCTCAAGTCGCTGCGACAGTAGAGGCAGATATTATTGTATTTGCTGGGGTACATTTTATGGCAGAAACTGCAAAGATTCTTAATCCTAATAAAAAAGTATTACTCCCAGATTTAAATGCTGGTTGTTCATTAGCAGAGTCATGCTCAGCAGAAGACTTAGCTGCTTTTAAATTAAAACACCCCGGGCATGTTGTTGTTACCTATGTAAATGCTTCTGCTGGAGTTAAGGCACATAGTGATTTAGTTTGTACCTCTTCAAATGCAAAGAAAATTATAGATTCAATACCAAAGGATCAACCAATTATATTTGCTCCAGATAAAAATCTAGGAGCATACATTAACAAAGAAACTGGACGTGATATGATTTTATGGGATGGTGCTTGCGTTGTTCATGAAGCATTTTCTTTAGATAAATTAGTTGAATTACACTTGGAGCATCCTGATGCTAAAATTATAGCTCATCCTGAGTCTGAAGCTCATATTTTAAAAGTGGCCGATTATATTGGTTCTACTTCTGGAATGATAAATTTTGTAAAAACAGATAACTCTAAAAAGTATATTGTTGGAACTGAAGCTGGTATATTGCATAAAATGAAGCAAGAGGCTCCAGATAAAGAGTTAATTCCAGCTCCAGCAAAAGAAGACAATACTTGTGCTTGTTCGGAATGTGGTTACATGAAAATGAACACGATGCAAAAATTGTATTTGTGTATGAAGCATGAATTGCCAGAAGTAACGGTAGATGAGGATGTGCGAAAAAAAGCATTAATTCCAATAGAAAGAATGTTAGAAATATCCGCTAAGTAATGAGTTTAATCCATTTTGACGTATTGATCTTAGGTTCTGGAGTTGCAGGGTTAAGTACAGCAATAAAAACTGCAAAAGCTTTGCCTAATGCCAAAATAGGCGTCATTACTAAGTCTTTTGAAAATGAATCAAATACAAAATATGCACAAGGAGGGATTGCTGTAGTATGGGATAAACTAGATTCATTTGAGAGTCACATTAAGGATACCATGGATGCTGGAGATCAACTAAATGATAAGGAAGTCGTTAGAATGGTAATTTCTGAAGCTCCAGAACGTTTAAAAGAATTAATAGCATGGGGAGCAGAGTTTGATTTTGATCATACAGGAGATTATGACTTAGGAAAAGAAGGCGGACATTCTGCCAACCGAATTATTCATCATAAAGACATCACTGGTTTTGAAATAGAATCTACTTTGTTAAAACAGGTGAAGAATTTACCAAACATAACTACACTTCCACATCACTTCGCAATTGATTTAATTACAGATCATCATGTCAATAAAAAGATAAAAAGTTTTAAGGAAGAATCAATCAAGTGTTATGGAGCCTATGTGTTAAACCAACGAACACAAGAAATAAATTCATATACAGCGCACAAAACGGTTTTAGCCACAGGAGGAGCAGGTCAAGTTTATGCTTCGACAACTAACCCCAATATTGCAACAGGAGATGGTATTGCAATGGCATATCGTGCAAAGGCTAAAATAGAAGACATTGAGTTTGTTCAATTTCATCCTACCGCATTATTTCAACCAGGAATTAGTCCAGCATTTTTAATTTCAGAAGCGGTCAGAGGTTTTGGAGCTTATTTAGTAAATAAAGCGGGGGAACGTTTTATGTTAGCAATAGACGAAAGAGGAGAATTAGCTTCTAGAGATATTGTTGCAAGAGCAATTGACAACGAGTTAAACACAACAGGAGAAGATTGTGTTTATTTAGATTGTCGTCATTTAGATTTTGATAAATTTTTAGAACATTTCCCTAATATTTATGAGAAATGCATGACGGTAGGAATTAATGCGAAGAAAGATTTAATTCCTGTAATTCCTGCTTGTCATTATTTTTGTGGTGGTATTGAGGTAGATAAAGCTGGTCATTCTTCTATCGATAATCTATACGCGTGCGGAGAAGCTTCAAGAACTGGTCTTCATGGAGCAAACAGGTTAGCGTCTAATTCTTTGTTAGAAGCTCTAGTTTATGGACATAACATAGCAGAAGACATCATTTTAAATGAAATAGAATTTAAGAAAAATGAGCCTAAAGTACCACAATGGGATGCTGATGGAACATTAGCTCCAAAAGAGTTAATAATGATCAAGCACAATAGGAAAGTATTACAAACTGTGATGAGTGATTTTGTTTCTATTGTTCGTTCAAATGAACGATTAGAGAAAGCCTTAAAACGTTTAGACGAAATCTATATTGATACAGAAAAAATATATAAAAATGCAAAGTTATCTCCACAACTTTGTGAGTTAAGAAATTTAAATGCTATCGCTTATTTAATCGTCAAACAATCTCAGAAAAGGAAAGAAAATAAAGGGGCGTTTTATAGTTTAGATTGTTAAAATGCACCAAAAGCTTAAGCACTTTTTAATCGATTACAGTGTTGTTGTTTTTCTAACAATATTTCTTAACTTTTTCATAAGAATAGGAGAGTACTGGTATATTTCATCAGTGAAGTTCGAGGTAGTGAATTTAGAATTATTCTTTTCTAAGAGCATTAATTTTGATACCCTATTTATTATTCTTTTTTCATTAGTCTTTATTATACCTTTAGCTATAATAGCAATTTTTCGTTTGAATGTAGCTAAAGTGATTACGAGGATATTATTTTATTGGTCTCAAAAATAGTTAAAACTATGCACTTTAGTGCATTTCGCTTTAGCTTCTAAAAATGTTACCTTTGGTAATATGGAAAGCCAAAGGACAAATGGACATACAGTATCAAGATTGACAGTTCATTTAGTCTGG
>JAGXIB010000151.1 GCA_024635865.1 Flavobacteriales bacterium | reverse complement strand
GTATAGCTCTTTAGATACTTTATACAATGGAATAAAAGGATTTTCTGGTTCTGTTTCCGAATGGAAAAAAGTTAGAATTTTAATTGATTGGGGATACCCTGTTAAAGCCTCTTCATTACCGTGGGGAGACTTTCAATTACGATTTAATTTCATAAGCGATAATATAGAAACCAATAAAGAAGGTTGGATGATAGATAACCTTACCGTTTCTGAAGTCCTTAATTCCATAGGTGTTGCAGAAGAAAGTATTATTCAACCTAAAATTTATCCCAATCCTACAAGAGATAACCTAACTATTCAGTTTAATGAAAACACAAGTGTTGAAGGGGTAACAGTATCGATTTATAATGCATTAGGTCAAGAAATTTCTAACGAAAAAATAAGTTCTATACATCACAATGTTTCGTTAAAAGGAAACTCTATAGGAATTTATAGGTTATTAATTAAAGAAAACGACAGGGTAGTGTATAATAGTTCTATAGTTAAGAATTAAAAGACAATCAATCTCCCTTGGCGGATAGCCTTTCTCGAAAGTCTTCGGAAGAGATACAGAGGGATTGTAAACTATTTTTTTTGAAACAGCTTATAGTTTAATAAATTCAAACCCCCTTAATTAACCCACGTTTGTGTCTCTAGTTTTGTTTCTATTAACTCAATTTTCATTGTCCCATCAGGATTCAAATCAATCATTTTTACATTCCCTATTTGATTTACCATTAGAGGGTTGTATGGAGTTTTGACTTTTACATAATTTTTAGTGAAACCATTCATCATACCATTGTTTTCTGATTCTTCAAAAACAACAGTTTCTATTCTACCTTTATTACTTTCATAAAAAGCCCTTTTCTTTTTGTCACTTAAAATTCTTAGCATTTTGTTGCGGTCTCTTCTTACAGGAACAGGTACAACTCCATCCATCCTAAGTGCAGTCGTATTATCTCTCTCAGAATAAGTAAAAACATGAAGATAACTAATCGGCAGTTCGTTTAATAAGTTATAAGTTTTCATAAACTCTTCATCTGTTTCGCCAGGATAACCAACAATCACATCAACGCCAATAGAACAATCTGGCATTAATTTTTTTATTCGCTCTATTCTACTTTTATACAAAGTAGTATCATATCTTCTTCTCATAGAAGCTAATAAAAGATCTGAACCACTTTGCATAGGGATGTGTAAGTGAGGAACAAACTTATTGGATTGAGCTACAAAATCGATTATTTCATCTGATAATAAATTAGGCTCTATACTAGAAATTCTGAACTGTTCTATGCCCTCAACCTTGTCTAGCTCTTGAATTAATTGATAAAAATTTTCATCTGTATTATACCCAAAATAACCAATGTTTACTCCTGTTAACACAACTTCTTTTGCCTTTGTTTTTGCTAGTTCTTTAGCTTTATTAACTGTGTCTTCAATGTTAGCATTTCTACTTCTTCCTCTAGCGAGTGGAATGGTGCAAAATGAACAAAAATAATTACAACCATCTTGTATTTTTAAAAATGAACGTGTTCTATCTCCACTACTAAAACCAGGGTAAAAGACTTTAGTTTCTTTAATCTCATCATTAAAAACTAGGGGCTCTTCTTTTTTATTTAAATCTTTTAGATGTTCAGCTACATTAAATTTTTCATTTGCTCCTAAAACTAAATCAACTCCTTTTATATTAGAAATCTCAGTTGGTTTTAATTGTGCATAACAACCAATAACTACAACAAATGCATCTGGATTATAGGATAATGCTTTACGAACAATATTTCTGCACTTTTTATCTGCTTGTTCTGTGACAGAGCAGGTATTAATTACATAGACATTTGCTCCTTCATCAAACCCAACTTTAGCAAACCCTTCTTCATCTAAATTGCTTGCAATGGTGCTAGTTTCCGAAAAGTTTAATTTACAACCTAGTGTATAGTATGCTACAGTTCCATAATTCATTAGTCCAAAGATAATAAAGTACATCTTAACTTAATCAAATTTATTTTGTAACTTACGTTAATCAACAAGATATTATGCTTTTTAATAAAAATAATCCAACTGATGTTATAAAAGTTAGGCCTCGGTTTAAATTATATTCAGGCTTAATAGAAAAGGATGTTATTGAACACTTATTGGTTCAAATAGAAGAAGATAATTCAGTCATTGGAAAAAAACGTCATAATAGGATTGATCTTTCTGCTCCTCAAAATGAACTTCATTATTGGTCTCCAGAGCTTCATATAACGATTGAAGAAAATGAAGATGAAGTTGGAACTTGTCTTTACTGCTTACTTGGTCCTCAACAAAACATTTGGTTAACTTTTGTTGGCATTTACTCAATAATTGGACTGGTTACTTTTTTTGGAGGAATGTACGCCTTGGTTAAGTTACAGTTAGGTAATCCTAGTTATTGGTTGTTACTTTTTCCATTAGCTTTTATATTAGTGCTTGGGGTTTATCTTATTTCTTATTTTGGAAAGAAAAAAGGACATCAACAGTCTTTACATTTATTACGGTTTTTATATTCAGCACTAGAAGGTGCAGAAATAATTAGAAAATAATAAATGTCCTGGAGCAGTCATATCAAGGGTTTTGAACTCTACCTTAAGTTAGAAAAAAACTTATCTTCTAACTCTATTGAAGGGTATAAAAGAGATGTAGAAAAATTAGAACAATATTTTACTCAAATTATAGACCAACCAAAAGAACTTACAATAATCGAGCTACAAGATTTACAAGGTTTTATTGCTTGGGTTAATTTAATTGGTTTAGGAGCAAGAAGTCAAGCTCGTCTAATCTCTGGCATAAAAGCATTTTTTAAATATTTAATTCAAGAAAATAGTATTTCTACCAACCCTAGCGAATTATTAGAGATTCCTAAAATTGGTAGAAAATTACCCGATACTTTATCTGTAGAGGAAATAGATTTATTAGTCAATGCAATTGATAGAAGTAAACCGGAAGGAGAAAGAAATATTGCTATTCTAGAAGTGCTCTATGGAAGTGGAGTAAGAGTAACAGAACTAATTACTTTGAAAATATCTGAAATATTTTGGGAAGATGAGTTCATCCGAATTATAGGGAAAGGAGATAAACAAAGGATAGTTCCTGTCAGTCCGAAGGCTTTAAAACACCTTAAAATCTATTTAAATAAGATTCGGCCGCATTTAACTATAGACAGCCAATACGAAGATTATGTTTTTTTAAACAGAAGAGGGAAAGGGTTAACTAGAGTTATGATTTTTACAATCATCAAACAATTAGCACTTAAAATTAATTTAAATAAAAATATTTCTCCACATACCTTCAGACATTCATTTGCAACACATTTAATAGAAGGAGGAGCGGACCTAAGAGCTGTACAAGACCTATTAGGACATGAATCTATAACCACCACCGAAATCTATACTCATTTAGATAGAAGTTACCTTAGACAAATGATTTTGGATTATCACCCATGGGCTAACGTTGACTTATAATAATTGAAATCGTAAAAAGTAAAGAAATGGCAAAGGTAGATAATGCTATTTTTTTTAATTCAGGATCAAATTTTGATCTATCTGTTGTGTTCCAGATAGTATGAACGTTTTTAAATAAAACAATGAAGGGTATAAAACAAATATAGCTTATTAGAGGAGTTTTTGTAACGAACAATGTCAATAGTAATCCAATAAATGCTAAGATTATTAATAGACTATGATAGACTTTTGCGTTTTTTAATCCAATTTTAACGACAAGTGTATTCTTATTACAAGCTTTATCATTCTCTTCGTCTCTCATGTTGTTCATGTTAAGTACCGCTGCACTTAGTAGTCCAATTGTTACTGCTGGAAATATGATACTAGATTCAAGGCTATTGGTATACAAGTAGTATGTTCCGATCACACCTACCAAACCAAAAAAGATAAAAACAAATAGATCTCCCATTCCTGAATATCCATAAGGGTTTTTACCCATTGTATACTTTATAGCTGCTAAAATAGCAGCTATACCAATGACAATAAAAGTTGCCATGATTATCGTTTCTGTTCTATTTAAAGAAATATAAATTAATGATAAGCCAGAAATCAATGCTAATATAGAGTTAATGATAATTGCGATAATCATTTGTTTACTACTGATTTTCCCACTTTGAAGAGCTCTTTCAGGACCAACTCTATTAATGTTATCTGTCCCTTTTACAGTATCCCCATAGTCATTAGCAAGGTTGGAAAGTACTTGTAGCAGTATCGTTGTAGTAATAGCTAAAGTAAAAATATTCCATTCAAATAGATTTTTTTTTAGCGCAATGGCACTAGCAAAAAAAATACAAGAAAGTGATAAAGGAAGTGTTCTTAATCTAAAAGCCTTTATCCAGTATTTAAAATTACTCACAGTATATTCTTATCATTATTATTAAGCATAAAAAAAGGCTACTCTAATATAGAATAGCCTTTTATTGTAGTTATACAATTTTATTTTCTTTTAGAACCTAATCCAACTGGACTTCCAACTCTATCCATAGCACATCTAAATCCTATAGCAGAAGATGATAATTCTTCACTTAAAAATCTTCTAGTACCAGGGTTCATCCAGTACGCTCTGTCTCTCCAAGATGCACCTTTGTAAACTCTAGATTTATCAGAAACTAATGTTGTAGGACTTCTAGCTCCAGCTAAAGATTCGTCTCTACCAGATTGATACATAACCCAATCTTCATTTTTAGTTTCTGAGTTAATACCAGCAATCATTGTTTGTCCCATGCTACCTCCAGGATAGTAAACAGATGATCTTAAATCACCATCTAAGGCATCTATATTGTCTGCAACTCTATAATTACGTCTTTTTATATTCTCTTCAGTAGTAACTTCTCTCATTTTTACATTACCAGGAGTATTTAAGACAAACTCTGACAATCCCTCTCTTAGCATTGGGATTATTTCAAGTTCATACTCATCATAACCTTCAATTCCTTGAATAGAATCATTGATTGTAAAAAAAACATCTTCTATCTCTTTTATTTTTTCAGCTGCTTGAGCATGCTGTTTATCTTTTCTTAATTTGAAAGCATCAACGACTTGAATGTCTATGGCATTAAATAAAGCTAATTCTAATTCGTCAGCTTTGTTTTCTCTACCTTCATAACCATGTCTACGATCAATAGAACCTTCTCTTTCTGCTTTGAAGTCTATTAAGTATTGTTTTATACCATCTAAATCATAAATTGGTTCTTCATATTTATCTGAAATAACACCCTCAACGTTAAGAACTTTAGTTTTAAAAACGTTACCTCTAAAAGGCCTAAACTCAGCAAAATCTTCAGTTGATTGAGCTCTATATACATCCATTACCCATTCCGAAACATTACCTGCCATATTATATAAACCATAATCGTTTGGCCAGTATGAAATAACTGGAGCAGTAACATCTGCATTATCGTTTAAGTTTCCAGCAATCCCCATATAATCTCCACGACCTCTAACGAAGTTAGCCATCATGTCACCTTGCCACTTGTCATCAGGATTTCTAACCCAATGTCCGTTCCAAGGGTAAATTCTTCTTTCTGTAATACGACCATCAACTGTATTTCCTATTAAGCCATAAGCTGCAAATTCCCACTCTGCTTCTGTAGGAAGTCTGTAGCGAGGAAGTAAAATACCGTCTTCCATTCTTACATTTCTAACTCCCATATCCCTAGCTCTATCACCAGATGCGGCAGAAGGGTCTAAGTCTGGCATTTGCCCAGCTTCATTTAAACCTTCTTTGTATTGTCCAGCTAAATAAGCGTCAGTTGTAAAAGGGTTATTTTGTTGATCGGGATTTAAAACTAATATTCCTTCTCTAATTAAGATGTACTCATTCACTCGATCAGTTCTCCAAGCACAAAAGTTATTGGCTTGTAACCAATTAACACCTACTACAGGATAGTCTCTATACGAAGGGTGTCTAAGGTAGTACTCTACGTAAGGTTCGTTGTAAGCTAACTTCTCTCTCCAAACTAATGTGTCAGGTAGAGCCTTTTTGTATATAGCTGGGAAATCAGTAAATGTTCTTCCTGTCCAATACAAGTACTCACACCATTGGTGATTTGTAATCTCTGTCTCATCTAAATAAAAAGAAGATACTGTAGCAGTTCTAGGTGTACCATGATTCTCATACATTACATCTTGTTCTGTCCGCCCCATAGTGAAGCTCCCTCCTTCAATTAAGATTAAACCAGGTCCTGTTTCTTGCTCTTCATAAGGCTTTTTCTCAAATCCTCCATTTGCTGTGTTGTTAAATTCCCATCCGGTAGTACCAGATCGTTCATAAGAACAAGAAGAGAACAAAGAAGTTGTTCCCAAAATTATGAATAGAATAGATATTTTTATTTGTCGCATATCTTAAGTTTATTTTCTCTTATAACTGTTATTTACAGAATTAGTTACAAAATTAATCAAAAAAATTAAAATTCTGGACATGTTACTGACCTAAATGTTCGTTTTCTTGTTCTGCATTTAAATGTATAGTTGATGGAAACTTCATGAGCTCCTCCAGATGCTAAAGTTAGTCTAGAAATTGTAGCGTCATAACTGTAACCAATGTTTATTACACCTGTTTTAATACCCACTAACAATATAAATGCATCAGAATTTCTATACCAAACACCACCAACAAGAGGTCCTTTATTAATATATAACCCCATATTTAATTGGTTTGAAGGCCCTTGAGATCTATATAAGATATTAGGGGACAAAGACAGACCGTCATTTTTAGACTTGGAACTAGGTTCCGTTAAAGGAATCACAGCACCAGCGTGTGCAGTTAGTTTTATTGGGATTGGACTTTTACCTTTAATTAATGATTCATCTGGCTGAGTAATATGATGAACAGCTCCGCCAATGAAAAAGTTTTCTGAAAACCCTACAATGCCGCCAGAAAAATCCATTCCAGACTTAGTTCCTCCTCTTGGAAGATCACCTGAATCATAAACAAATCCTCTTCTTGAATCTATCATGTCTCCAAAAGTAAGTTTAGACCAGTCTAATGATTTTTGAAAAAAGGTAGCTTCAATACCGATACGAATAGAAAATTTTCGATCTACTTGTAATTGATAAGCATAAATTCCACTCATTCTTGTTGTAGAAAGTGTTTTTGCTTCTCTGTCCGATACCACCATTAGTCCTAGTCCACCAGAGATAGCGGGTACATACTGATCATAACTGGCACTTGTTGTGATGAAAGTTGCAGATAAGCCAGGCCACTGATTTCTGTAATTAATATTTATTCTTGGACACTTTTTTGTTCCTGCTAATGCAGGGTTTAAATAAAGAGGGTTAGCATAAAACTGAGTAAATTCGGCATCTTGAGCTACTACATAACTAATTTGCATGGAATAAATGAATAGTCCTGCTAACAGATGGTTTATATTTTTCTTTAAGTAACTCATTTATCGATTAATCTATACAGATATAATATGCAATGATACAAAAAAAAACGTTGAATAAAAAAAATATTTTTTGCTTATCTTTACGCAATAACAAGCTTTTATAAACGTTTGGTAGTAGATCATAATTAATTATAGTTTTGTTTAAGTAATGAAAGTAGTCGTTCGTCTTCTTATTTGTTTTTTAATCTGTTTTCATAGTTTAGCTGGTCTAAGTCAATATAAAAACATTGACTTCACTGTCGACTGGAAAGGAGTAAAAACGTATGAAACTTTTAATAAAAAGATTGATTATTTTGAGCCAGAAAAAGGGGGCTGGGATATTGAGGTTAGCCTACCGTATTCAATTCAACTCATTAATTTGAATGCTTCTGAGTTTACTTTTCAATTAGAAAATGTCAATGTTGTTGAGCTGACTAGTAGTGAATTAAGTTGTTTAGAGTTGTCAAATTGCCCTAATGATTTTAACTTTTCTACAAAAATTGTGTCCTACAGAAAACAGAAGAAAGGGATAATAAAGGTTAATGCAGTAAGAAAAAATTTCCAAAATGGTAAATTCGAAAAGTTAATCAATTATTCAGGAAAAATTAATAGTAGTACTACTATTATTAATTTTCAATTAAAAAGCTTTACTCAAAACTCAGT
>JAGXIB010000150.1 GCA_024635865.1 Flavobacteriales bacterium | reverse complement strand
CTAATCTAAATAATAAGATCAATTTAATATACAATAGGGTCTATTGAGAACTAAAAAAACTAGAGAACATGCAATAGAAATAAAGTTTAACCGCATTGTAAATGCTACAACTAAAATAGGTGCTCGTTTAGCTATCGCTGAAACAAGCACCAGAAGAGGAGTATAGAACCAGAGAATAAAGCACTCGTTACAAACGAGCGCCAGATTGGGGTGCTTGGAATCTAACCTATAAAAAAGGGCATGATAACAAAAAGCTAAAAGAAAGTATTATATATAAGACAGTAACTATTCTGATCTTTAGTTTTGACCAACGTACTAGATAATCATCTTCTAATAAGTTTAAATCAACTCTAGATATAAATATATAGCATACTGTATACACAACAATAACATTTAATATTGCCAAATCTTTATTGATGTCTAGGCCTAAAACCATCATAATTGCCAATGTATTAAATGATAAAGTCAACCCCATAGAACCTGCTGTTCTCAATACAGGGAATTCTTCATTACCATCATCTGACTTAACAAAAGTTATAACGAATAATTTAGTTAGTGTCTTCATTTTCTTTTAATGAGTTAAAGAATTTTTCTCTTATTCTTTTTCTATCGAAAACACAAACACTCGAGCTGATTAACCTAGTACAACCTATTTTGCGTTAGGGATAGTAGTGATTGTTTGAACTCCTTTTTAATTTCTAAAAGAGTGAGTGCGAATAGCCCGACCGAAGGGAACGCCCAAATAAGAAATATTAGCTATGTCCTAAAACGATTGTTTCGAAAGAAAGGGGCAATAAATCATTGATTGACTTAAAAACAAGCACTTCATTTTCTCCTTTTAGAATAATCTCTATTGGAGATTTTTGATTACGCTCATATTCACTTATTACCTGTCGACATGAACCACAAGGAGTAACTACTTCGTCGTAGGCTTCTTTTATGGACTTAGCTGTAATTGCTATTTTCTTTATTTTGGATTCGGGGTAATTTGCTTTACAGTAAAAAATAGCTACTCGCTCGGCACATAATGATGACGGGAAGGCTATGTTTTCTTGATTGTTTCCTAAAACAATATCTCCAGAGCTTAATAGTAATGCTGCTCCAACATAAAAATCGGAATACACTGCATATGCCTTGTCTCTTATTTCTTCTGCTTTAAGAATTAAATCTCTATCTTCTTGAGAGAGTTCCTCTAATTGCAGTGATTTATATTCTATAGATATTGACTTTTGTTTCATAATTGCGTTGCTAAATTAAAAGTTATTAGTTAATAACCTACTAATTTGAGCGTTTTTTGATTGTTAATTAGTTCTACCTTTCGGAAAAACGAGTGTAAAATGAATGTATTAGTACTGTTGAATAGCTTTTTAGGGGTTGACTTTTATGATAACGACTTTGAAAAGTTACTGTTTAAGTTTATCATTACCTTTATTTTTATTTTTATAGTTGTTCGAGGCTTATACTATCCTAACGCGAAGAAGAAAGAATATGCTTTTTCTTACATGATGCTAGGAATAGTAATTTTCTTTATCAGTTTTACTTTGAAAAAATTTGAATTAGGAACAGGAATGGCTCTTGGTCTTTTTGCTATTTTTGGAATTATACGATACAGAACAGACACCATGCCCGTAAAGGAGATGACTTACTTATTTATGGTTATTGGAATTTCTGTAATGAATGCTTTGGCTAATAAGAAGGTGAGTTATACTGAAATATTATTTACGAATGTTGTAATTGTAACAGTTTCCTACTCCTTAGAAAGGTTCTGGTTTAGAGATGTTGTAATAGAGAATGGTAAACCTATAAAAGCAGAGCTAAAACAATCTTTAGTCTACAATGATCTTGACTTGCTAAAACCTAATAAGAATGACGAGTTAATGGCTGATTTAAAACTGAAGACAGGATTAGAGATTAGTCGAATTAAAATTGACCTAATTAACTATAATGATAATACAGCTCAACTTGTTGTATACTATCCTAATGAGCAAATTATTTCAGATTAAAAGTTAAGTGCGTCACCATTGCATGCCTCTCGAACGAAAGTAACCAATAGTGTAATAAATTTGGATCATTTTCGTCCAAATGAAATAACGGACCATCAACTCCAAAGAAGTGACTATCAATCCACTTTCCTTCTGCATCTATAATAAAAGCATAGTAAGGGTTTATTTTTGATGAATGATTTTGTGCATACTTTGCTGTTTCGTAAAAGGCATGGTTCCCAATTCCCATTGGCATTTTAAATCCATTATTATAGTCGTCTATGGGTAGTTGAGGAATTTGATCTAACTTCAACCCTCCTATTACCACTCTTGTTAGTTTAGTAGAATCTGATGCGTGAGCAAAAGTCACCTCTATTTCTATCCCTTTATCTTTTAAAGAATTGTTTGAAGTAATTTCTCTTACAATAACACTTTGGGGGGTTCTTAATTTGCTTAGTGTGGTTGGTCTTGGGTCCGAAGTTGAATAATAGCCTGGGTATAAGAAAGTAGAAAATGTTGTTGAATCATTTAAGAAGTCATTGATTGATTTTGGGTTATTAGGGTAAACAATGTTTTTAAACTTAGACTTTCTAGCTCCAGTTAAAGGGTAGAACTCGTTATTTAGATTGTTAAACGCTACCTCTCTGGAGGTGTCTACTTTTCTTAATTCATTAAAATTTATAACTTCACTTGCTGGGTCTTGATAATTGACTAGGTAATCTTTGTACTCAGCAAACGTTAATTTTCCTTTATTTACTTCATCAAATAACTCTTCATAAAATGCTCTTGGAAACTCAAACCATCCATGGTACATAGCTTTTTGCTTTCCTTCTTCTTTTGCATAAGTAATTATTTCCCATAAATAGCTATTTAAACAATTACGTGCCAAATCTACTCTTGTTGTTTTCTTGCCTTCTTCGGTTAGTTTAGACATGTAAAACTCCCCTTCTGTGAATTTCACCTGCTGCCTATTCCACTCTGAATTTATTATCCCTATACTTTTTAAATATTCGTCTTTTATATAGTCTGGAATGGTAGGAATCCATTCTAATAAATTAATGTTCTCTATTCTTAATGTATCACTGTATTGATTTGAGGGGTGAAATAAAATTGTGAAATTTGTTGAGTCTATTCTTTCAATAGCCACTTGGTGATGTTTGTATTTTTTCCAATCTTGGCAGCGTGATTCAATATCGTTATTGTCAGGGTATTCTTCATCGGTCATTTCTTTGACCTTAGATTCAAAGAGAATCTTTTTACTACCTTTTTTAACCTTCTCCGTTTCGCAACTTAAAACAATTATACTCAATAAAATTATTTCTATAATGTATTTAAGTCTATTCATAAATTTATTACTTTTTGAAAATCCAACTAATACCGACTTTATAAGCTCTATCTTCTAATGGATGGCTAATTGCCCCAAAGTAATTATTTTCAGTGGTTATCCCTTCATTTAAATGAGTTAAAGCAAAAAACAACCTTACTTCTTTAATTCTAGCATTGATAAAGAAATCTAAAAAAGGATAATTACCCACTTGTTTGTTATTATTATTCCCTAAATAAAACTGCCCTAATGAGGGAGAGTAGGACATTAATTGAACTTGGTCATAATATGTCAACTTAACTCCAGTAAATAACGCTAATGAATTTTTAAATACATTAAAACCATAACCGAGTTTTAAACTTGTGAAATAAGTAGGTAGACGATAAGCCAAAACTCCACCTGTATACTGGTAAACTGCCTTAGGTGTAATTCTCCATTTTTTTAATCTAAAAACTTTTTCTAAAGACGACTGAATGACTTGTGTATAATCTAAACTTTGGGTTGCTTCTCTTAAGTAATTAAAGTAAATAGGATTTTTTATGTCTGTGTAAGTAAATGATGCTAAAATGTCCCACTTATTGTTTTCAGTACCTGTCGAAATACTTATTGATTGAGTAGGTATAAAGTTATTTTCCCAGATAGAATGATTCCCATAATACTTCACTAGATCTAATGAGGGACTATACTTTTTTAAGTTAGCAGAAAAATACCACCCTATGTTTTTTGTAAAATCTAAGTTTAATTTGTTTTTTAATTGATAATTATTTTGTCGGTAGCCTAATAAGAAATAATCGATATCACTAATTAAACTAAACTTAGAGTTTTCGAAACTCATCTCTGTCCCCACTGAAAGTTCGTTTAACCATAAGTTATCATATGCTTGTGTGTAATCCGTAAAGTAATAATTAGTTCTTGGAGAGAGGGATAATGAAAAGCGATTATTTGTTAGTTGGAAGTGATAAGTAATTTCCTGTTCTATCTCATTTAACTTAATTGAGTCATTTGTTATGGTACTGTCTAAAAATATATTTTCATAAAAATCAACATTTGGATTTTCATCGATATAGTAACGTTTTGAATTTGTAAATTTTGATTTAAGTTCTATTTTTTGAACCAAGCCAAAACCAAGTGAATCTGTATTATCGAACAAACTCACTGTTTGGTATAAAGCAAATTGATTGGCTATTTTTTGATCAGAGGCAGAGTCTAGATTAATAGTAATTGTTTTTCTATTCCTGCTGAATTCTGTATTTATAATAAAAGCAGAGTCATTTTCGATTCCTCCATTTTGGTTGACTGTATTTTTTATTCTATTAGCAAAAAAACTAATCTCATACTTATTATTTGGTGTTTTATACCAAACAGATGCATTTAACTTGTTATTATTTGTTTTTTGTCTCAAGTAACTCCCATCAGAGTTAATTTTATCGTATCCAAAAGAAAAGTTACCATTTTTAGCAAAGTTTTGTGTGTGAACTAATTTAAAGTATTGTTCTTGTCTTGCTCCTTGAACAAACTTAACTGAGGTAAAGGGGACAACAACATCATACTTTTTATAGCTAAAGGCTTTAACACCTCCGAGAAGTTGGCTCGCTCTATATTGAGTCTCTTTATTAGGGTTAAAGATCAAAGAATACATTGCTTGACCATTATTTCCTAACCATAGATACTCATTATCAATCCTATACTCATGAAATTTATAGAGACTATTGGTATCTATATCCTTTATTTCTCCATCTTCAGAATAAAAAAAAGGAGACTTCCCCTCTTGCGAAGAAATAATTTGCAAGAAGAAAAAACTCCCAATATAAAGTAGATATTTCAATTTATTTTTAAGCTTCTGTTGTAGGCGCACCAAAGTTTAAAGGAAATCCTTGTTGAGAATTGTCCTCTCTAATTACTCCATGTACACTTTCATATTTAGAAACATTTTCTGCCAATGCTTTCATCAATTTTTTAGCGTGTTCTGGAGTCATTACAACTCTAGACTTAACTCTAGCTTTAGGCACACCTGGCATAATTCTAATAAAGTCTAATACAAACTCAGATGATGAATGTGTAATGATCGCTAAATTTGCATAGGTACCTTCAGCTATTTCTTCATTTAACTCTATGTTAATTTGGTTTTGATTTTGATTTTGTTCTTGACTCATTTATTTTCTTTTTTATTGATAAGCAAAAATAAAAAAAGCCTCCCAAATGGAAGGCTTTTATTTTATTTATTATGGTTTATAATTCTTATTCTGCAACTTCTTCTTCTTCTTCTTCAACTACTGCAGATTGTATATCCTCTGTAGATCCAACCGTCATTGTCTGAAAGTCATCTAATCCTGTTCCTGCAGGTATTTTATGCCCTACAATTACATTTTCTTTCAATCCTAGTAAGTGATCTACTTTTCCGTTTACTGCAGCCTGATTTAATACTTTAGTTGTTTCTTGGAACGATGCAGCAGAAATAAAGCTATCAGTTTGTAACGATGCCTTAGTAATCCCTTGTAATAAAGGAATTGCTGTTGCTGGAACCGCGTCTCTTGCTGTAACTTTTTTCTTGTCATTCCTAGTCAACATAGAATTTTCATCTCTTAATTTACGAGCAGATACAATCTGCCCAGCCGTTAAGTTTTGAGAGTCTCCAGCTTCTTCAACAACTTTTTTACCCCAAAGTTTATTATTCTCTTGTATGAACTCCCATTTATTTACAGAAGCTTTTTCTAAAAAGATAGTATCTCCAGCATCAGCGATTTCAACTTTACGCATCATTTGACGTACAATTACCTCAAAATGCTTATCATTAATTTTCACACCTTGTAAACGGTATACTTCTTGTATTTCATTTACAATGTACTCTTGAACTGCTGTAGGGCCTTTAATACTAAGAATATCTTGCGGAGTGGTAGCTCCTTCAGATAAGTTTTGACCAGCTCTTACGAAGTCATTTTCTTGAACTAAAATATGACGAGATAACGGAACTAAATATTTAGTTACTTCACCTGTCTTCGCTTCAACAATGACTTCTCTGTTTCCTCTTTTAATTTTACCATAAGAAACAACTCCATCAATTTTAGCTACTACAGCCGGGTTAGAAGGGTTACGAGCTTCAAACATTTCTGTTACACGAGGAAGACCACCTGTAATATCTCCTGTTTTACCAGATTTACGAGGAATCTTAACTAAGATTTCACCTCCAGATATTTTAGCTCCTTCTTTTACAATAACATGAGCATCAACTGGTAAGTTAAACGCTTTTAATGTTTCACCTTTCTTATTTACAACAAGAATTGTTGGAACTGTTTTCTTACTTCTGTTTTCTCTAATTACTATTTCAGAGAATCCTGTTTGCTCATCTACTTCCTCACGGTAAGTTTCTCCAGAGACTAAGTTTTCGAACTCAATTGTTCCTTCAACATCAGAAATAATAACAGCATTATATGGATCCCATGTACAAATTGGGTCTCCTTTTTTAATTACACGCTTATTAGTTGCAACCATATGTGCACCATAAGGAATGTTATTTGTAGCTATTACTTGACCTGTTTCTTTATCTAAGATTCTCATCTCAGCAGCACGACCAATTACAACTTCAATTTCATTTCCTTCAGGATCAGTCTTAGTTATCGTTCTTAGTTCATCAATGTCTAATTTACCAGAGAACTTAGCTTTAATACTAGATTCATCTGCAATGTTAGATGCTGTACCCCCAACGTGGAATGTACGAAGCGTTAACTGTGTACCTGGCTCACCAATTGACTGAGCAGCAATTACTCCTACAGAATCTCCTCTTACGGCCATATGACCAGTAGCAAGGTTTCTTCCATAACACTTAGCACAAACACCTCTTTCTTTTTCACAAGTTAATACCGAACGTATTTCTACTTCTTCAATATCAGCAGCTTCAACAGCTTTAGCATGTGCTTCTCTTATTTCTATCCCTTCTTCAACAATTATTTCTCCTGTTTCAGGATCTTCAATATCATTTAAAGAAACACGTCCTAAAATTCTATCATATAAACTCTCAACAACGTCTTCTTGTTTCTTTAATGCTGTAACAGTTAAACCTCTTAAAGTTCCACAGTCATCATCATTTACAACGACATCTTGAGCTACATCTACTAACCTTCTAGTTAAATAACCTGCATCGGCAGTTTTAAGTGCGGTATCTGCAAGACCTTTACGAGCACCGTGAGTAGAAATAAAGTATTCCAAAATTGATAACCCTTCTTTAAAATTAGAAAGAATTGGGTTTTCAATAATATCTTGACCTCCATTCGCTCCAGACTTTTGTGGCTTAGCCATCAGACCCCTCATTCCCGAAAGCTGACGAATTTGCTCTTTAGATCCCCTAGCTCCAGAATCCATCATCATATAAACTGAATTGAATCCTTGTTGATCATTCTTCAAGTTTTCCATTAAAATATGAGTCAGTCTAGAGTTTGTATGTGTCCAAACATCAATAATTTGGTTGTAACGTTCATTGTTTGTGATAAGACCCATGTTATAGTTCATTTTCACTTCTTCAACTTGCGCTTCAGCCTTAGCTACCATTTCATCTTTTTCATCAGGAATTTGAACATCTCCAAGGTTAAATGATAATCCACCTCTAAATGCCATCATATATCCTAAGTCTTTAATCTCATCTAAGAAATTAGCAGCAGTAGGAACATCTGTCACTTTCAGTATGTCACTAATTATATCTCTTAACGCTTTTTTAGTTAAAATCTCATTGATGTATCCAGCTTCATCAGGTACTAACTCATTAAATAAAACTCTACCTGTAGTCGTTTCAATTAATTTAGTTACTTGTTTACCGTCTACGATATCTTTTGTTCTTACTTTTATTTGAGCGTGTATATCTAATATCCCTTCATTGTAAGCGATATTTACTTCTTCTGGAGAATAGAAAATTTTATTTTCACCCTTAACAATTAATTCTGGAGTTGACTTTCTTAATTTTGTAATATAGTAAAGTCCTAAAACCATATCCTGAGATGGAACCGAAATTGGAGCACCATTTGCTGGATTTAAAATATTATGAGATGCCAACATTAACATTTGAGCCTCTAAAACTGCAGCATTACCCAAAGGTAAATGAACTGCCATTTGATCTCCATCAAAATCGGCGTTAAACGCTGTACAAACTAAAGGATGTAGCTGAATTGCTTTTCCTTCTATTAATTTTGGTTGAAAAGCTTGAATACCTAAACGGTGAAGCGTAGGAGCACGATTCAGTAATACAGGATGCCCTTTAATTACATTCTCTAATATATCCCAAACTACTGGATCCTTCTTATCAACTATTTTCTTTGCAGATTTTACAGTCTTCACTATCCCTCTTTCTATCATCTTACGGATGATAAACGGTTTGAATAATTCAGCAGCCATATCTTTTGGCAATCCACACTCATGTAACATCAATGTAGGTCCAACAACAATTACCGAACGAGCTGAATAATCAACCCTTTTACCTAATAAGTTCTGACGGAAACGTCCTTGTTTTCCTTTTAAACTATCAGATAACGATTTTAATGGTCTGTTTTTATCTGTTTTGACTGCACTAGATTTTCTAGAGTTATCAAATAAAGAATCTACAGACTCCTGTAACATACGTTTTTCATTACGTAAAATTACTTCTGGAGCTTTAATTTCTATTAATCTTTTTAGACGGTTATTTCTAATAATAACTCTTCTATATAAATCATTTAAATCTGACGTTGCAAATCTACCTCCATCCAATGGAACCAATGGTCTCAAATCTGGTGGTATAACTGGTACAGTTTTAACAATCATCCATTCTGGACGGTTTTCTATACGTGTATTTGCATCTATTAACGCTTCAATTACTTGTAAACGTTTTAACGCCTCATTTTTACGCTGTTGAGAAGTTTCATTATTTGCTTTATGACGTAATTCGTAAGATAATTTTTCTAACTCTAAACGTTGTAACAAATCATGCAATGCTTCTGCACCCATTTTAGCGATGAACTTATTTGGGTCAGAATCTTCTAAAAGTCTATGCTCCTTCGGTAAAGTGTCTAAAATATCTAAGTATTCTTCTTCTGTTAGGAAGTCTAAATATTGTAAAGGCTCACCTTCTGCGTTATTTTTTCCACCAGCATTAATTACTACATATCTTTCGTAATAAATAATCTGATCTAATTTCTTAGTAGGTAACCCTAATAAGTATCCAATTTTATTTGGTAAAGAACGGAAGTACCAGATATGAGCAACAGGAACAACCAAAGCGATATGTCCCATTCTTTCTCTACGTACTTTTTTCTCAGTAACTTCTACTCCACATCTGTCACAAACGATTCCTTTATAACGGATTCTTTTGTATTTCCCACAATGACATTCGTAATCCTTAACTGGACCAAAAATTCTTTCACAAAATAATCCATCACGTTCAGGCTTGTACGTTCTATAATTAATTGTCTCAGGCTTTAATACTTCTCCAAACGATTTTTCTAAAATCATTTCTGGCGAAGCAAGACTGATGGTTATTTTGTTAAATCTACTTGATGGTTTCGATTCTTTTCTAAAAGCCATATATTATAGTATTTTGTTGTAAAACAACATTATCAATATTAATTTAAAAAATTCAAATAAAGGTCAGAGTATATGATAACACTCTGACCTTTTATTAAATTAACCTAAAGTGATGTTCAACCCTAGTCCAGCTAACTCATTCAATAATACATTGAAAGATTCTGGTATTCCAGGTGTAGGTAAGTTTTTACCTTTTACAATTGCTTCATAAGCTTTTGCTCTTCCTATTACATCATCAGACTTAACTGTTAAGATTTCTTGTAAGATATTAGATGCTCCAAATGCTTCTAATGCCCAAACTTCCATCTCTCCAAAACGCTGACCTCCAAATTGAGCTTTACCTCCTAATGGTTGTTGTGTAATTAATGAGTATGGTCCGATTGAACGAGCATGCATCTTATCATCTACCATATGGCTTAGCTTAATCATATAAATGATACCAACTGTTGCTGGTTGATCAAAACGAACTCCCGTTCCTCCATCATATAAATAAGTTTTTCCGTCTCTAGGCACACCTGCTTTCTCCGTATACTCATGAATTTGATCCATAGTAGCACCATCAAATATAGGTGTTGAGAATTTAGTTCCTAATTTCTCTCCAGCCCATCCTAAAACAGTTTCATAGATCTGACCTAAGTTCATACGAGAAGGTACACCTAGTGGGTTAAGTACAATATCTACTGGCGTTCCATCATCTAAGAAAGGCATATCTTCTTCACGTACAATACGTGCTACAATACCTTTATTCCCGTGACGTCCTGCCATTTTATCTCCTACTTTAAGCTTTCTCTTCTTAGCTAAGTATACTTTCGCTAATTGAATAATCCCATTTGGTAATTCATCTCCAACAGAAATTTTAAACTGTCTTCTTTTATGTTTACCTAAGATATCTGTAGCTTTCAAGTTGAAGTTATGTAGTAACTTTTCAATTAAAGCATCTATGTCATTATCTCCTGTCCAACCTTTAGGGTTGATGTGTAAGAAATCTAAATCTTTAAAGTTCTTTTCAGAAAACTTAACTCCTTTCTTTAACACTTCTTCTTTATAGTTATTGAAAACACCTTTTGATTTTTTATCACCAATGATTTCCATTAACTTTCCAACAAGAATTGCTTTCAAGTCATTAACTTCAGAATTCATCTCTTTTTCGATTTGCTCTAAAAGAGGTTTGTCTGCAGCTTTTGATTTTCTATCTTTTACAGATCTAGCAAATAATTTTTTACCAATCACAACACCTTGAGTAGATGGAGACACTTTTAATGAAGCATCTTTGACATCTCCGGCTTTATCACCAAATATTGCTCTTAATAATTTTTCTTCAGGTGATGGATCACTTTCTCCTTTTGGAGTGATTTTTCCTATTAGAATATCTCCAGGCTTAACATCTGCTCCAATTCTAATAATTCCATTCTCATCTAAATCTTTAGTTGCTTCCTCGCTAACGTTTGGAATATCTGCAGTTAGTTCTTCTATCCCTCTTTTAGTATCTCTTACTTCTAAAGAGTACTCATCTATATGAATAGAAGTAAAGATATCTTCTTTAACTATTTTCTCTGAAATTACAATCGCATCCTCAAAGTTATATCCTTTCCAAGGCATGAATGCTACTTTTAAGTTTTGACCGATAGCCAATTCTCCTTTTTGCGTTCCATATCCTTCGACTAACACATCACCCTTAACTAGTTTTTGACCTTTAGTTACAACAGGTTTTTGAGTTATTGAAGTTCCTTGATTGGTTTTTCTATTCTTAATAAGTTTGTAAACTTTTATATCGTCTTCGAAACGTATTAACTTTTCTGCTTTTGTTAATTTATACTTTACATGTATTTCATTAGCATCAACATAAACCACTTCTCCTTCTCCTTCAGCATGGAATAAAACTCTAGAATCTCTTGCGATTAATTCTTCGATTCCTGTTCCAACGATTGGAGAGTTTGGTTTCAATAACGGAACAGCTTGGCGCTGCATGTTAGATCCCATTAGCGCACGATTGGCATCATCATGTTCCAAGAAAGGAATACAAGATGCAGCAATTGAAGCAATTTGGTTGGCTCCAACATCAATAAAATTGATATCTTCTGGCAGAGACATTGGATAATCTCCTTCAAATCGAGTTTTAACTCTTTCTGTTAAGAAATTTCCTTTTTCATCTGTCTTTGCGATAGACTGAGCGATATTCATGTTATCCTCTTCTTCCGCAGTCATATAGATAGGATCTTCAGTAATGACAACTTTTCCTTTAGCTACTTTTCTATAAGGCGTTTCAATAAAACCTAATTTATTCACCTTAGCATATACTGCTAAAGAAGAAATTAACCCAATATTTGGTCCCTCTGGTGTCTCAATCGTACATAATCTTCCGTAGTGAGTGTAGTGAACATCTCTTACTTCAAATCCTGCTCTTTCTCTTGATAAACCACCTGGTCCAAGTGCTGATAATCTTCTTTTGTGTGTCACCTCTGCTAGCGGATTTGTTTGATCCATAAACTGAGATAACTGATTCGTTCCAAAAAACGAATTAATTACAGCTGATAATGTTTTAGCATTAATCAAATCGATAGGAGTAAAAACTTCGTTATCTCTAACGTTCATTCTTTCTCTAATTGTTCTAGCCATACGAGCTAAACCAACACCAAATTGATTATGTAGCTGTTCACCAACAGTTCTAACACGTCTATTACTTAAGTGATCGATATCATCAACATCTGTTTTAGAGTTAACTAATTCGATTAGGTACTTAACAATAGATATAATATCATTCTTAGTTAAAACTCTTTGATCTAATGATTCATTTAAGTTTAACTTTTTATTAATTCTATAACGACCAACTTCACCTAAGTCATAACGTTGCTCAGAGAAAAATAATTTTTCAATTACTCCTCTTGCTGTTTCCTCATCTGGTGGCTCGGCATTACGCAGTAATCTATAGATATACTCTACTGCTTCTTTTTCTGAGTTAGAAGTATCTTTTTGTAAAGTATTATAGATGATAGAAAAATCTGCTGAATTAATACCTTCTTTATGTAAGATAATAGATTTAACACCAGCTTCAATAATTTCATCCATGTGTTCTTTTTCAAGAACTGTTTCACGGTCGATAATTACTTCATTTCTTTCTATCGAAACAACTTCCCCTGTATCTTCATCAACAAAATCCTCAACCCAAGTTTTTAAAACACGAGCAGCTAATTTTCTTCCGACGATTTTCTTTAATCCAGCTTTAGTGACTTTTACTTCGTCAGCTAAATCAAAAATTTCTAAAATATCTTTATCACTTTGATATCCGATTGCACGGAAAAGTGTAGTTACGGGTAATTTTTTCTTTCGATCAATATAAGCATACATAACACTATTAATGTCAGTAGCAAATTCAATCCAAGACCCTTTAAAAGGAATTACTCTTGCAGAGTATAATTTCGTTCCATTTGCATGGTGACTTTGACCAAAAAATACTCCTGGTGATCTGTGTAACTGAGAAACGATTACACGTTCTGCTCCGTTTACAACAAATGATCCTTTTGGAGTCATGTAAGGAATAGTTCCAAGATAAACTTCTTGTACTATTGTTTCAAAGTCTTCATGTTCTGGATCTGTACAATACAGTTTTAAAACTGCTTTTAAAGGTACAGCATAAGTTAGCCCTCTTTCAACACACTCATCTACAGTGTAGCGTGGAGGATCAACAAAATAATCTAGGAATTCCAATACAAATTGGTTTCTTGTATCAGTTATTGGAAAGTTTTCAGAAAAAACTTTAAATAAACCTTCATCTGAACGATTTTCAGGCGTAGTTTCTAATTGAAAAAACTCTTGAAATGACTTCAATTGAACATCTAGAAAATCTGGATAATCTATACGATGCATACTTGATGCAAAGTTGATTCTTTTTGGAATATTAGTTTCGGTTGCCAAGGCTTAAATGTTTAAATTAAACAAATGTTGATTGTTTATTTGTGAGAATAGAAACTCTATAATACACAAAAGGGTTTAGGTACATTCCGTTAGACGGAAGTACCTAAACCTATTTGTAAGAACTTATGTAATTACTTAACTTCTACTTCTGCACCTACTTCTTCAAGAGCAGATTTTAAAGCGTCAGCTTCGTCTTTAGAAACACCTTCCTTAATATTTGCTGGAGCTGAATCTACTAATTCTTTAGCTTCTTTAAGACCTAAACCTGCTAATTCTTTTACCGCTTTTACAACTTTTAATTTAGCTGCTCCTGCTGACTTAAGAACTACGTCAAACTCAGTTTTTTCTTCTGCTTCTTCACCACCTGCTGCACCACCTGCTGCTACTGCAACTGCTGCTGCTGCTGGTTCGATTCCATACTCATCTTTTAAGATTGTTGCTAATTCGTTTACTTCTTTAACAGTTAAGTTTACTAAACTTTCTGCCATAGCT
>JAGXIB010000149.1 GCA_024635865.1 Flavobacteriales bacterium | reverse complement strand
ATTCACGATTTTGAACCGATTACAGGAAGAATCCATCAGCCACCTCCCGTACATCAAACCTGGGAAGCTAGAGGTTTTGTTGTTTGTTCTTTTGTGCCAAGATTGTACGATTACCATCCAAAATCCATTCCAGCTCCTTACCACCACAGTAATATAGACTCAGAAGAGATTTTATATTATGTAGATGGCGACTTTATGAGTAGAAACAATATAGAACAAGGTCAGTTTACATTACATCCGGGAGGTATACCTCATGGCCCACACCCAGGAGCTATAGAACGTTCTGTTGGTAAAACAAAGACAGAAGAATTAGCAGTTATGATCGATCCTTTTTCTCCCGTTATGATTACCGAAGAAGCATTAAAACTAGAAACAGAAGATTATTATAAAAGTTGGATGTTGGATTAATTAAACTAATAAAAAGAGAACAAAGAATATAGATAAAAGAATAAAGAAGAGATTTTGAATGAGTGAAAAAAAAAGACATAATTATAAGAATCTTAAAATTTGGACATTAGGTTTAGATATTGTAAATGATGTTTTTGATTTAATAAGTGAATTTCCTTCTGATGAAAGATTTGGTTTAACTTCTCAAATGAGTAGGTGTTCTATTTCAATCCCTAGTAATATTGCAGAAGGTTCCTCAAGAACAGCGAAATCTTTTTCTTACTTTATTGATATAGCTCTTGGTTCTTCTTATGAATTGGGAACTCAATTACTAATTGCGTTTAACAGAAAATATATAACAAAAGAAAAAAATTAATAAACATTGAAGAGAAAATAACAGAGTTTCAAAGAATGACAATGGGCTTCCAAAATAGTCTAAAATAAAAGTCTTTCTTCTATTCTCTTTTTTCTTTATTCATTTAATGAAAAAAAATATGGCAACAGAAATAAAAAACGTAGAATACGGATTAGAAAAAATATTTGAAGGAGCACAAGATTTTTTACCACTTCTTGGTACTGATTATGTTGAGTTTTATGTTGGAAATGCTAAACAAGCTGCTCACTTCTATAAGACAGCTTTTGGATTTCAATCTCATGCTTATAAAGGATTAGAAACAGGATGTAAAGATTATGCTTCTTACGTTTTGAAACAAGATAAAATAAGAATTGTACTAACAACTCCGCTAAATTCAAAGTCGCCATTGAATGAACACTTGGCAAAACACGGAGACGGAGTAAAAATGGTTGCTCTTTGGGTTGAAGATGCAACAAAATCTTGGGAAGAAACAACCAAAAGAGGTGCTAAGTCATTTATGAAGCCTACAGTCGAAAAAGATGAGTTTGGTGAAGTGGTTCGTTCTGGTATTTATACCTATGGAGAAACAGTTCATATGTTTGTAGAAAGAAAAAACTATACTGGTGAATTTTTACCAGGTTATCAAAAATGGGAGTCAGATTATAATCCTGAGCCTACAGGACTTAAGTTTATCGACCATATGGTAGGTAATGTAGGTTGGAATGAAATGAACACTTGGGTAAAATGGTACGAAGATGTGATGGGATTTGTTAACTTTTTATCTTTTGATGATAAACAAATTACAACTGAGTATTCTGCCTTGATGAGTAAGGTGATGAGTAATGGGAATGGAAGAATTAAGTTTCCAATTAACGAACCTGCTAAAGGGAAAAAGAAATCTCAAATTGAAGAATATATTGATTTTTATGAAGGCGCAGGCGTTCAACATATTGCAATGGCAACAAATGATATTTTAGATACTGTAGCGAAAATGAGAGCGAGAGGAATTGAGTTTTTATCGACACCGCCAGAAGAATATTACAAAGCAGTTCCAGCTAGATTGCAAGAACATAATCATGAATTAGCAGAAGATATTGAACAGTTAAAAGCGCTTGGAATTATGATTGACGCTGATGAAGAAGGATATTTATTACAAATATTTACTAAACCAGTTGAAGATAGACCGACTTTGTTTTTCGAAATTATTCAAAGAATGGGAGCTAAGGGGTTTGGTGCTGGTAACTTTAAAGCTTTATTTGAATCTATCGAAAGAGAACAAGAAAAAAGAGGAACATTGTAAGTTAACTTTTTCGTAGTTAATCTAAATTAATTATAGTTAGTTAAATAAACCGAAATTAAATTCCCTCTTGGCGAAAAGGGACAAAGGGAGATTGAAGAACGAAAGCACTAACAAACCTAACAGGTTTCCAAAACCTGTTAGGTTTAAATATAAAAATGAAAAAACTAGCATTCATATTCTTTTTAATGTCCAATTTATTGGTGTTGAATAATTATGCTCAAGTAGTAATTGATTCTACAAATATAGACTCCTTGCTTTTAGCAAAGCAAGAAGCGTATTATACGAAGACTTTTAATTTGGAAGATTCTGTTTTTGAAGTAGGGAGTGTATTGGTTGAGGATATTAGGTTTTATTTTAGTAAGAGTGGGATAGATAAAAAAAGCTTTCCATTTTTAGATTCTTTAGTTTCTTTTTTAAGTAAAAATACAATATCAATTGAAGTTGGTTATTGTACAGATTATATTGGGAATGATGCTTATAATAAACATTTGACCGAAAAAAGATCAGAGGCAATTAAATATTATATAATAACTAATGGGATTACTGAAGTTAGGATTATAAGACAAGGCTATGGAGAATCTAAATTAATCATTGCTAAAGAAGAGATAGAGGTTTTGAACACAAGATTAATTCAAGAAAAAGCACACGCATTAAACAGAAGAACCGAATTTAAAATAATAAAGACAAATTAAATTCCCTCTTGGCGAAGAGGGACAAAAAAAAATTTACAAACGAAACTATTAAATAATTAATAAGATGAAAATTAAAAACGTATTAGCATTAATTACTATTTTTTGTTTATCCATTAGTTTCAGCTTTGCTCAAGATTTAAGAAAAAAAGGTTCTAGTTTTGGCAGAGTAGAGTCTGATGGAGGAGTTAGAATAAAAGGTAGTATTAAAGGAAAGTTTGAATCTAATGGAGATATTCGAGTTAGCGGAAGTGTAAAAGGAAAAATAGAATCTAATGGAGACATTAGAAAAAGTGGTTCTGTAATTGGAAAAGTAGAATCTAATGGAGATGTTAGAATAAGAGGTAGTGTTGTAGGTAAAATAGAAAGCAACGGAGACATTAGAAAAAAAGGCAGTATAGTAGGTTCTGCCAAGGGTGTAGAAAAAGAAAGGGCAGCAGTTCTTTTCTTCTTTGATTTTTTTGAAATACCTTAAACCAAGAAGATTTTTAATTCGATATTATTATAAATAATTGAAGTTACTAAGTAAATAGAAAATGGAAAGAGCAGAAATTTTAGAGCAAATTGACAAAAAATATAATGACTTAGGAATAAGTCCAGATGTTTTATTAGAAGGGTTATTGCATGGTAATCCAATTACTTATTGGGATTATATTCAAACAGATGCTTTACTAGGTCTTCAAGCTCAACGCACTGATCAACCAGATGAGATGGTCTTTATTATGTATCATCAGGTGAACGAATTATTATTTAAAATGATTCTTTGGGAAATTGATCAAGTTGCAGACGAAAAAGAAATCTCAGCAGAAAAATTCACGAAACATTTAATGCGTATTAGTCGTTATTTCGATATGCTTTCTAAGTCATTTGACATTATGGGAGACGGAATGGATGTTGACCAATACATGAAATTTAGAAATACTTTAACTCCTGCAAGTGGTTTTCAAAGTGCTCAGTATCGAATGATTGAGTTTTCTTCAACAGAATTAATTAATTTAATAGATTATCGTTTTAGAAAAATTATTGACAGACATACTCCTTTTGAGTATGCATTTGAGTATTTATATTGGCAGGCAGCTGGAAAGATACCTGGATCCGATAAAAAGACTCCTTTATTACAGTTTTTCGAAGATAAATATAAGGTAATGCTATTGCGTGTTATGCGTAATTACAATCAAACTAATCTTTGGGCAAAGTTTAAATCTTTACCTGCGGATGTTAAGAATAATATAGAATTAATCAATGCAATGCGTCATTACGATCACACGGTAAATGTAAGTTGGGTAATGGCACATTATCATGCTGCGGGTAAATATATTGGTCAAGGAGAAGCGACTGGAGGTAGCCCATGGCGTAAGTATATGCATCCAAAATATCAAAAAAGAGTTTTCTTTCCAGAGTTATGGACAAAGGAAGAATTTGATAACTGGGGAATCACTAATTTGGAGAATTATGAAGTTTTAACAGAGTTTCCAGTATATAGTTAAGCATTTTTTTTAGTATATTTATAGAGATTATTGAGTTGATATTTGATTAACACAAAGCAAAATATGGAAAATCAAAAAAGATTAGATGAGTTTCAAGCAAAGATAGATGCAGGGATTAAAATTGAACCAAAAGATTGGATGCCAGATAAGTATAGGCAAACTTTAGTTCGTCAAATGTCTCAGCATGCTCACTCAGAAGTTATAGGGATGCAACCAGAAGCCAATTGGCTGACACGTGCACCAAGCCTTAGGGCTAAGAAAATTCTAATGGCTAAAATTCAAGATGAAGGTGGACACGGGTTATATTTATATTGTGCCGCAGAAACTCTAGGAGTATCTAGAGATCAATACATTCAATGGTTACATGAAGGAAAATCTAAATATGCTAGTGTTTTTAACTATCCTTCTCCAACTTGGGCAGACATGGGAGCTATTGGTTGGCTGGTAGATGGAGCTGCTATTGTTAATCAAGTTTCTTTGCAACGTACGTCTTATGGTCCTTATGCAAGAGCCATGGTTAGAATATGTAAAGAAGAAAGTTTTCATCAACGTCAAGGTTATGAAATAATGGCCGAAATGGCAAAAGGTACTCCAGAACAGAAAGAGATGGCTCAAGAGGCTTTGAATAGATGGTGGTGGCCGTCATTAATGATGTTTGGACCACATGATAAAGAATCTTCAAACTCTGGACAGTCTATGAAATGGGGAATAAAGTTAGAGTCTAATGATGACTTACGTCAGCAGTTTATTGATAAAACGATTCCTCAAGTTGAATTAATAGGATTGGAAGTACCTGATAAGAATGCTAAATTAATGCCAAATGGATCTTATAAAACAAGTGATATTGATTGGGATGAATTTTGGAATGTGATTAAAGGTAACGGACCATGCAACTCTCAACGTTTAAAGCACCATAAAAAGGCACATGATGATGGAGCATGGGTAAGAGCAGCAGCCGAAGCTTATGGTAAGAAGCAAATGGAGTTAGTAGATTAATATGCGTTAAGGATAGAAGTGTTATCCTTCTTTAGTCAGTTCGAGTGTTTTGTACTAACAAAATTATTCGAAAAAAAATAAAGAAGATAAAGCGGATAGCCTGACTGAAAGGAACGCCAAAATAAAAGAAAACATTGTACAAATTACATAGTACATAATACAATAAGAAAATGAGTACAGATAATCAAGGGCCAGTTTGGGAAGTTTTTATTCAAACAAAAGCAGGAAAACCATATAGACATGTAGGGGCTGTACATGCATATGATAAAGAAATGGCCATGGAAAATGCTAGAGATTTGTATACACGCAGATCAGAAGGAACTGCCATTTGGTTAGTAAAAGCAGAAGATATTGTAGCTAGTCAACCAGAAGACATGGGGGCTTTTTTTGAGCCTTCTAACGACAAACCATATCGTCATCCCACATTTTATGTGATGCCAGAAGGAGCGAAGCATATCTAATTTTTTGTACAAAGTATAAATTACAAATTATTATGTAATATTTAATGTTTAAAAACATTGTAGTCATTACATAATGCGTAATACATTAAATAAAATGAATCATTTACAAAAGTATTGTTTAAGAATAGCAGATAATAGTTGGATACTAGGAAATAGGTTAGGAGAGTATTCTAGTAAAGGTCCTTTCTTAGAGGAAGATTTAGCAATCACTAACGTGGGGTTAGATCATGTTGGTTTATCAGAAGCAGTATATAAATATGTTGCAGAATTAGACGGAACAAAATCGGCAGATGACTATGCGTTCAGAAGAGCTGAACACGAATATTTTAATATTCAGTTGGTAGAGTATCCAAACGAAGATTTTGCATACATTATGGCACGTCAGTTCTTGTTTGATGTGTATCAATTTTTATTTTTAGAGGCATTGGTAGATAGTAAAGACAATACTTTAGCTGCTTTAGCTAAAAAATCGTTGAAAGAAGTTACTTATCATATAAGGAGAAGTACTCAATGGATGTATCGTTTAGGTGATGGTACTGAGGAAAGTCACTTTAAAATTCAAGGAGCATTAAACGAACTGTGGATGTATAAAGACGAAATGTTCTTTATGGATGAAACAGATGAAGAAATGATGAAAGCTGGTATTGGTGTTGATTTGAATGTTTTAAAAACGAAATGGGAAGATAAAGTCACTGAAGTTTTAACTAAAGCAACTTTAACAGTTCCTGAAAACCCATTATTCTCTTTGCAATATGGGAAAAACGGACATCATACTGATTTTATGGGGTATATTTTATTAGATCTTCAATACTTGAATAGTAAGTATCCTGATGCTAAGTGGTAGATAGTTTAATTTAAGTTAATTAAGTTTTCTAAATAGACATTTTTAAATTTATACTCTAGTTAAGAGAAGGGATCTAATAAAAAAAATTAACTAGTAAAATCCATCAACAGATTATAAAACTCTAATGGATTTTCAGCATGTACCCAGTGTCCAACATTGTATATTGTTTCAATTTCACTATTTACAAACTGGTTATAGATATTCTGAAAATCGTCTTCTGTGATGTAGTTTGATTTTTCGCCTCTAATAAATAGAGTAGGAGTTTCAACTCTAATTGCTGGTGTAGCGGCTAAAATTTCAGACATTTGTTTGGTTAATGTAGGAATATTTATTCTCCACCCTAATTGTCCTTTCTCTATCCAGTATAAGTTTTTTAATAAAAATTGGCGAACACCAATATCATCAACATGTTTAGCTAAAATGGCGTCAGCTTCTCGTCTTGTTTTTACAATTGATAAATCAATAGCATTTAGACCTTCTAAGATTTGTTGATGATGCATAGGATATACTTTAGGAGCAATATCTACAACTACTAACTTTTCTAGAAATTCTGCATGTTGAGTAGCGTAAGTCATTACTGCTTTGCCTCCCATAGAATGACCGACTAGAATAACATCAGAGAGGCCTAAATCTATTATCAATTCATGTAAATCATCAGCCATTAATTGATAATTCATCTCTTCGGAATGAGGGGAATGTCCGTGATTTCGTTGATCAACTAAATAAACCTCAAAATTTTCAGAAAACTTTTTACCTAATGTTTGCCAGTTATCTAGTGCTCCAAAAAGACCATGTACAATAATTAAAGGTTGTCCGCTTCCTTCTTTTTTATAATTTAATTTCATCTTAATGTTGGATTTCTCTTAAATAAAGTTGAACTGTATTTTCCATTCCATAATGCAACGCATCTGCTACTAAAGCATGACCAATGGAGACTTCTTTTAAATTAGTTATGGCCTTATTAAAAAACCTTAAATTATCTAAATCTAAGTCGTGACCTGCATTTATTTCAATTCCAATTTCATTGGCTTTAGCCGCTGCTTTAATAAATGGAGCAATCGCTTCTTCTTTATTCTTATGATAATTTGCAGCATATGATTCCGTGTACAACTCAATTCGATCACTACCACAAGCTTTTGCTCCTTCAATCATCTCTGGTATCGCATCTACAAATACAGAAGTTCTAATTCCGTTTGACTTAAAAAGAGATACAGTTTCAGTCAAAAAGTCTTTATTTTTGACAGTATCCCAACCATGATTAGATGTTAATTGCCCCTCGACATCTGGGACTAAAGTAACTTGTTCTGGTTTTACTGCTAAGACTAGATCAATAAATTTTTGTTCTTTAGGATTACCTTCGATATTAAACTCAGTAGTAATAATTGGCTTTAAATCTAAGACATCTTGATACGTGATGTGCCGTTCATCTGGTCTTGGGTGAACTGTAATTCCGTTGGCTCCATATTTTTCGATGTTTTTAGCAAATTCAATCAAATTTGGAACAGCACCACCTCTGGCATTTCTCAACGTAGCAATTTTGTTGATGTTAACACTTAATCTAGTCATTAGTTCAATGTAATTTTATGCAAAATTAGTTTTAAAGGAATAAACACAAAGCAATTAACTATAAAAATACTTGTGGTTAACGATTTTTATCATTCAATGTTTATAAAAAATTGAATTATAGTATAAATAGTACTTTTTGATGTTCTTTAATTTCAGATCTTATAATTATATTAGCATCTCAAATATCTTAGATCATCATGAAAATTATTTACAGTTTGTCCCTTATAGCATTAGCTTTCGTTTCTTGTGAAGACAAAACATCGAATAATGAAACAAAAGACTCCCCAAAAAAAGCTGAACCAAAAGTTTTAGATACTAATACTGTTCAGTCTTTAGAGTTTGAATATATGGACACAACTATTAGTCCTCGAAATGATTTTTATGAGTTTGCTTGTGGCAATTGGTTAAAAAACAACCCTATTCCTGAGGAAGAAAGTAGATGGAGTAGCTTTAATGTTTTAGGTGAACGAAACAATAATGTTTTAAAAGATATTTTAGAAAATGCCTCTTCAAAAGAATTTGATAATGGATCTGCTCATCAGTTAATAGGAGATTACTATGTTTCTTTTATAGACACGGTAAAAAGAAACAAACAGGGAATTAAATATTTAAAGCCTGAGCTAGCTCACATAGATAAAATTGAGTCTAGGGAAGACTTAATAAAAGAAATAGCTCACTTACATGACATTGGTGTTCCTGCTTTTTTTAATTGTTATGTTGCGCAAGATGCTAAAAGAAATACTAAATATCGATTACATGTTTCTCAAGGTGGTTTAGGCTTACCAAATAAAGATTATTACTTTAAGAAAGATGAACGATCAGAAAAAATTAGAGCTGGTTATGATGCTTATGTTAATGGCTTGTTTAATATTATAGGAATTGAAACATCGACAAAGAAACCTGCAGAATTAATCCCTTTTTACATTGAATCGAAATTAGCAGAAGTCAGTAAAGGTCCTGTTGAGTTAAGAGATGTCGAAGAAAACTATAATAAGACAGCATCAGGTTTATTTGATGCTTCTTACCCTAATATTCGATGGAACTCTTATTTAAAAGAAAGAGGAGTTTCTAATGTTGATACCATTATAATTAGGCAACCAAGATTTATTGTTGGATTAGATAAATTAATAGAAGAAGAATCAATTGAGGATTTAAAGATCTATTTAAAATGGAAGTTGATTAACTCTTCTTCTGATAGGTTAACCACAGAAATAGCTAAAGAAAATTTCAATTTTTATAATACAATAATGCGTGGAACAAAGGTTCAAAAACCGATGTGGAAACAAGGAATTGAGGCAGTAACGAATTCTGCAATTGGAGAAGCATTAGGTCAAGCATTTGTCGAAGAGAACTTTAGCGAAGAGGCTAAGGTTATTATTACTGAAATGGTAGATAATATTACCTTAGTTTTTGAAGATCGTATTTCTAAGTTGGATTGGATGAGTCCTGAAACTAAAGCAAAAGCAAAAGCAAAGTTAGCTTCTTTTGCTAAAAAAATGGGGTTTCCAGATGAGTGGAAAGACTATTCTTCACTTTCTATTAATAAAGATAGTTATTACCAAAATGTAATTAATTCTGAACGTTTTAATGCTGCAGAAAACCTAAGTAAATTAGGGAAAGAAATAGATAAAGTAGAGTGGGGAATGGTTCCTCATATTGTTAATGCATACTACAATCCATTGTTAAATGAAATTGTATTTCCTGCAGGTATCATGCAAAAGCCATTCTTTAGTGAGCACTATGAAGATGCTGTTAATTACGCTAGAATGGGAGCGGTAATAGGACATGAGTTTACACATGGGTTCGATGACAAAGGAGCTAAATACGATGATATAGGTCAAATTAATGATTGGTGGACTGCAGAAGATAAAAAGAAGTTTGGAGAGAAAACTCAAAAATTAATTGACCAATACAATTCTTTCGAAGTATTGAAAGGAGTTTTTGTAGATGGAGAATTAACACTAGGAGAAAACATTGCTGACTTCGGAGGTTTAACAATCGCTTACCATGCCTATGAACGATCATTAGAAGGTAAAAAACAAGAAGAAATAAACGGTTATTCTCCTTCTCAACGTTTCTTCATTGCTTTTGCACATGTTTGGAAAAATAACATTAGAGATGATGCATTAATCACTCGAGTTACAACAGATCCTCATTCTCCAGGTAAATATAGAGTGAACGGCACATTAAGTAATATGCCAGAATTTTTTGAAGCTTTTGACATAAAAGAAGGAGACTCAATGAGGCAGCCTGCTGACAAAATCGCAAAAATTTGGTAAATAACCCTCTTTTTTAAGGGTTGAACCACTTGGAATAGTATTTGTAATGTTGTTTATAAATAATATTATCTATTTATAATATTTAAAAAAACAAGATGAAAAAGAAAAGTATTTTATTATTGATTGGAATTATATTTGACTTGATCGGTATGGCTTCCTATTTACTTCCTGGTTTTGGAGAAGTCATAGACTTTATTTGGGCTCCAATATCAGCCTTAGCTATGTTTGCTATGTATAGAGGAGTTAAGGGTGCAATAGCAGGAGTATTAGGAGGTTTAGAAGAACTCCTTCCTGGATTAGATTTTATTCCATCGTTTACTTTAATGTGGTTCTATACTTACTACATACAAAAAACAGAAAAGGTTCAAGAAATAAAAAGTTAGAAGTAATTAAGAATATAGAAAACAGGCAATGAGTCTGTTTTCTTTTTGCAAATAAGTTTTTCATGAAATATCACATCATTTTATTATTAGCTACCATAACTTTTGTAGGTTATAGTCAAAAAAAATACAACAGTTTAAGTTGGAAAATTTCTGGTAATGGCTTAGAAAAGGACTCCTATTTATATGGAACTTTTCATACCGCTGACAAACGCGTTTTTGAATTTAAAGATGGGGTAGAAAAAGCCTTTAATAATGCAGATACCTATGCAATGGAATTAAATATGGATAGCGTTGACAAAGTAGCCATGATGAAAGCAATGGTAATGGATTCAAATAAAACATTAAAAACATTACTAACTGAAAATGATTATCGAATGGTGAATCAGTTTTTTATTGACTCCATAGGAATGTCTTTATTTATTTTTAATAAAATGCAACCGTTCATGACCACACAAATGGTGGTAATGAAAGATTTAAAATCGGAAAAAGAAAGTGCTTTAGATTTATATTGGTTTAATAAAGCGAAAGAACAAGGGAAACAGTTGGTAGGACTAGAAAAAATGGTAGAGCAAATTAATACCTTTAAATCTATTTCTGTCGAGAAACAAGCAGAGCAGTTAGTACAATCGGTTAAAGATTATGGTAAGGTAGAGGCTATGAATATGGATGAAATGGTTGAAATTTATCAGTCTGGAGATTTAGATCGTTTAATGTTAGAAATGGAAAGGTATTCGAAAGAGTCAAAAATGGAAACAGAAGACTTTAACGAAAAGTTTTTATATCGTCGTAATATAAATATGGCCGACAGAGTCGTTCAATATTTAAATAAAGGAAGTGTTTTTATGGCAATAGGAGCAGCTCACCTTCCAGGAGAAAAAGGTGTAATTGAATTACTTAGAGCCAAAGGGTATACAATTGAGACACTGTAAACAGTAGGAATGAAAATTAAAATTGCCATAACAGAGGATAATCAATTTTTGGTTGAAGCATTAAAGGAAAAAATTTCTTTACTATTTTAACGTCTTTATCTTTAGTCCTGAATTTTAAATAGCGCATTTGCTTCATGTCCAACTGTTATATCAGTATTTTTTCCAAACTGACCAACTGCGTGAAGAGCTACTAGCTTATCAGAGACTAACTCTGGATTATCTTCTAATTTCGCATATTGAACTGTTTCACTATTTTGGTCAAAAGTTTGAAACCCAAAAATGACTAAGGCTGCAAATAGAGTGATTTTTTTCATGTTTTTTTGTTTTCAAAACTACCAAAGGAATAGTTTAATCACAAATACGTAGTTTGCCGTATATTTTGATTAGAGCACTCTTTCAGCCATTTTTACCGTATTTTTCTTTGGCATAACCATTGAAAAGGGAATAGTGAAGCTTTATAATTCTTACAAGTTAAAATACAGGTTAACAGACTTATAAGGTTTTTAAAAGAGGGTTTTAAATTTAAGAGCTTCAATTTATAAAAAATTGACTGTCAGTTTGACGTAAAATAGATAACTATGAATGACTTTTTATCAGAGAATGCATTTGCAATAACAGATAATATCGATGCCAATACAGAATTTATTCCTTTGGTTTCGGAGGAAGATGAAGAAAGAATTAATAAAGAAGAGGTTCCAGATCAACTCCCTATTTTGTCCTTAAGAAATAATGTTTTATTTCCAGGAGTTGTTATTCCCATTACTGTTGGAAGAGATAAGTCTATTAAGTTAATAAAAGATGCTGAGAAAGGGACCAAAATGATTGGTGTGGTAGCCCAAAAAGACGTTAATATTGAAGAACCTACTTTTTCTGAATTAAATAAGATTGGAACAATCGCACACATTGTTAAAGTATTGAAAATTCCAGATGGAAGTACTACGGTAATTATTCAAGGTAAAAAACGTTTTGAATTACAAGAGCTTATTTCTGAGGAACCTTATATTATAGCGAGAGTTAAAAGTTTCGATGAAATAAAGTCTCCATCGAGTGATGATAACTCAATAGCTTTATACCAAACATTAAAAGAAACCGCTCTTAAAATAATTAAAGAATCTCCACAAATACCTTCGGAAGCTTCTTTTGCATTAAAGAATATAGAAAGTAATAACTTTTTGGTCAACTTTATTGCTTCTCACATGAGTGCTGAAGTAGAGGAGAAGCAAAAGATTTTAGCTGAAGCAGATTTAGATAAAAGAGCAAACGTTTTACTAAAGCATTTAGATAAAGAGTTACAGCTTTTAGCAATTAAGAATGATATACAATCCCGTGTTCGTGTTGACTTAGATAAACAGCAACGTGAGTATTTCTTACATCAACAAATGAAAGAAATACAAGAAGAATTGGGAGATAATCCACAAAAACAGGAAGTTCTTGAGTTTAGAAAAAAATCTAAGAAGAAAAAGTGGAAAAAGTCTGTTGCTAAAACATTTGAAAAACAACTCAATAAACTTGAACGAATGAATCCTCAAGGTGCAGAGTATGGTATTCAATTAAACTATGTTGAAACCTTATTAGATTTACCTTGGAAAAAATATACAAAAGATAAATTTGATTTAAAATTAGCACAAGAAATTTTAGATAGAGATCATTTTGGTTTAGAAAAAGTTAAAGAAAGAATTATTGAATATTTAGCAGTTTTAAAGCTGAAAGGAGATATGAAATCTCCAATTCTTTGCTTGTATGGGCCTCCAGGAGTTGGTAAAACATCACTGGGTAAATCTATCGCAGAAGCTGTTGGAAGAAAGTACATTAGAATGTCTTTGGGAGGAGTTCATGATGAAGCTGAGATTAGAGGACATCGAAAAACTTATATAGGAGCAATGCCCGGTAGAATTATGACGAGCCTTAAAAAAGCCAAGTCTTCAAATCCGGTATTTGTTTTAGATGAAATAGATAAAGTTGGGACCAGTAATCATGGAGATCCTTCTTCTGCTTTATTAGAGGTTTTAGATCCTGAACAAAATGATAGTTTTAAAGATAATTACGTAGAGATAGATTATGACTTATCTAAAGTTATGTTTATCGCTACTGCAAATGAATTATCGACCATTCAACCTGCTTTAAGAGATAGAATGGAGTTTATAGAAGTTTCAGGTTATACAACTGAGGAGAAAATTGAAATAGCTAAACGCCATTTAGTTAGAAAACAATTGAAAGCTAATGGGTTAAAAGAAGATCAATTCAGTATTGAAGACCAAGCCATTGAACACATTATTGAAGCTTACACTTCCGAAAGTGGAGTAAGGGGATTAGAAAAAAGAATTGCTAAAACGGTACGTTATAGAGCAAAGCAAATTGCAATGGAAGAAGAGTTTGATGTTATGTTCAAAAAAGAAGATCTTTTAACAATACTAGGGCCATCTTATGAAAAAGATAAATATAATGATAACAATGTAGCTGGTGTAGTTACTGGATTGGCATGGACTAGAGTAGGTGGAGATATCTTGTTTATCGAATCTTCTATTACTAAGGGTAAAGGTAAATTAACATTAACAGGAAACTTAGGAGATGTGATGAAAGAGTCTGCTATTATAGCACTAGAATACCTTAAAGCACACGCTAGTAATTGGGGGATTGATGTTAAGGTTTTTGACGAACATAATATACATATCCATGTTCCAGCTGGAGCAACCCCAAAAGATGGCCCGTCGGCTGGTATTACGATGTTAACAGCTTTAGCTTCTTTATTTACCCAAAGAAAAGTTAAAAAGTATCTTGCTATGACTGGCGAGATTACATTGAGAGGTGATGTTTTACCGGTAGGAGGGTTGAAAGAGAAAATTCTAGCAGCAAAAAGAGCTGGAATTAAAGAACTAATACTTTGTGAGAAGAACAGAAAAGATATAGAAGAAATAAAACCTAGCTACTTAAATGGATTAACTTTTAACTATGTTTCTAAGATGAATGAAGTGGTAGAGTTAGCTTTATTAAAAGATAAAGTAGATAATAGTATTGATTTTACTCTAAATTAAGAATGCTACAAATAAAACCCTTAAATTTGCGTTTTCAAATAATTGAGTAAAATTATCTTTATGAAAAACTTACTATTTTTTGCACTATTATTCTTAGGAATAAACCTAGTTGCTCAAGATAAATACACCATCAGTGGATCTTTAACCGATGGTGAAAATGGTGAAGGATTAATTGGGGCAAGCATCAAATTAGTAGATCAGGCAAAGGGAACCATAACTAACTCATATGGTTTTTACTCTCTAACCTTACCAGAAGGGACCTATCAAATTGCTTATTCTTATCTTGGGTTTGCTACTATAACTAAAAATATCATTTTAGATAATAACATTAAGCTGAATGTTGAGTTAACCGAATCATCTACTACGTTTGATGAAGTTGTTATTAATGGAGAGGCCTCTAATAAAAATGTAGAGAGTCTGGACATGAGTAAAAATGAACTTAGTATAAATCAAATTAAAGGAATTCCTGCCTTAATGGGGGAAGTAGATATTATTAAAGCCATTCAATTACTCCCAGGTGTACAAACGATAGGTGAAGGAGGTTCTGGTTTTTTTGTGAGAGGTGGGTCTGCGGATCAGAACTTAATTTTATTGGATGAAGCAAATGTTTATAATGCATCGCATTTATTTGGATTCTTTTCTGTCTTTAATCCAGATGCAGTAAAAAATGTAGAATTATATAAAGGTGGTATTCCTGCTCAGTATGGAGGTCGTTTGGCTTCTGTATTAGACATTAGAATGAAAGATGGGAACATGAAAAAGTTTTCAGCGGATGGTGGAATAGGTTTAATCTCTAGTCGATTAACTTTAAGCGCTCCAATAAAAAAAGATAAGGGAGCTTTTATGATTTCTGGTCGTAGAACTTATGCCGATATATTTATTCCATTGGCAAACAACCCAGATTTAGATGGGACTAAATTATTTTTTTATGATGCTAATGTTAAAGCCAATTATACTCTAAATGATAACAATAGAATCTATATTTCTGGTTACTCTGGAAGAGATGTATTAGGTATTTCAGATCAGTTTAGAATTAATTGGGGAAATGCAACTGGAACTTTAAGATGGAACCATATTTTTAATGATAAGCTATTTTTAAATAGTACTATAGTTTATAGTAATTATAATTATTTCTTAGGAACACCAGAAACAGCTAATCCAGATCAAACATTTACATGGAAGTCAAACATTAAAGATTACTATTTAAAAGAAGACTTTAATTATTATTTAAATCCTAAAAACACAATTAAATTTGGACTGATTACTGCTTATCATGAAATTTCTCCTGGTAAAATAAACTATTTTATTGATGGTGTTGAAAATGAATTAAATACAGCAAATACAAATTCATTAGAGCATGCAGCATACATTTCAAATGAGCAAAAAATTAGTGCACGATTCTCAGCTATTTATGGACTAAGGTATTCTCACTTTCAAAACATTGGAGCGGGTACCGTATATTCATATGACGAAAACTACAAAGTAAAAGATACAAGTTATTATAAAGATGGAGAGGTTTACCAAAACTATGGTGGATTAGAACCTCGTTTAGGACTTAAATATACGCTAGATGAAACGAGTTCTGTAAAAGCAAGTTACAATAGAACGAGACAGTACATTCAATTAGCATCAAATTCAACATCTTCATCACCTTTAGACATTTGGTTCTCTAGTAGTCCCAATGTAAAACCTCAATATGCAGATCAGGTAGCCATTGGATACTTCAAAAATATAAAGGACAATACAATTGAAACAACTGCAGAGATCTATTACAAAAAAATGAATAACACTATTGATTTTAAAGACAACGCTCAATTACTTGTTAATCCCTATTTAGAAGGAGAACTAAGAATTGGTACTTCTAATTCTTATGGTTTGGAATTAATGGCTAAGAAAAATAAAGGGAAATGGACCGGTTGGTTAAGTTATACCTATTCTAGAGTGTTTAGAGATATTCCTTTAGTAAATGATGGAAAAAGGTACCTTGCTAATTTTGATCAACCGCATAACTTATCGTTTGTCACCTCTTACGAATTTAGCAAACGTTTTAATATGTCTCTTAATTTTGTTTATAATACAGGAAGAGCAGTTTCAATGCCTACTGGGAAGTATGTTTATCAAGGACAGTCTATACCTATTTATTCTGAAAGAAACTCAGAACGTCTTCCTGATTATCATCGTTTGGATTTATCGGCAACTTTAAAAAGTAAAAATTACGAGACAAAGAAATTTAAGGGAGAATGGGTTTTTTCTATTTACAATGTTTACAGTAGAGCAAATGCTTATAGCTTGAATTTTGTTGAAAACGCAGACACCGGACAAACAGAAGCTCAAATGCTTTATTTATTTAAACTCATCCCTTCAGTTACCTATAATTTTAAATTTTAATAAAATGAGAAGATTTATATTATTATCAATAGGAGTAATCGCATATTTATCTAGCTGCACTAAAGTGATTGAAATAGACCTAAATGATGAGGAGAATCAACGATTAATCGTGGATGCTATTTACTCTACCTTTCCACAAGAGCATGAAGTGAAACTTTCTTTATCTGCAAACTATTACTCAACAGATCAGCCAACTCCTATTTCTGGAGCTTCAGTAGTGGTCTCAGATGGAATCAATAACGTTACGTTTCTAGATGCTGGTAATGGTTTGTATAAAAGTCCTGCTAATGCTGCTGCAATTGCAAATAGAGACTACACGTTAACCATTAATTATGATGGAAAAGAATACACAGGAGTTAATTATTGTGATACCGTACCTAATTTAGATACGGTAATTTTAGTTCCAAATTACATAGATGGAAGTACTACAGAAATTGATGATTATACCATTCGTTTTAGTACCCAAGAATTAGCTGGTTTTGGAGATTATTATGCTTGGAGAATTTTTGTTAATGGAGTTCTAAGAACAGACACGATTACCGAATTACTCTCTCAGTCAGATGAGTTTCTTCCAGATGCTACTTATTTATTTCAAGTTGAGTTAACTGATATAGATAATGTTCAATCTGGCGATACAATTATGATCGCTCAAAACGCAATATCAGAAGAAACTTATGATGCATATTTCGCCATTTTATTTCAGACAGAGTTTCGAGGAGGTATTTTTGATTCCCCTCCTTCTAATGTTCCCTCAAATTTAAGTGAAGGAGCCTTAGGTATATTTTCTGTTTCTGGAGAATCAAGAAATTTTGCAATAGTTCCTTAACCAATGGTATTAAGTATTAATGTTTGTGAAACTCCGTTTTTTTTAGTAAACTCGCATTTAATATTTTAAGTTTTAAGCCTTATTAATATAACCGAATGAAACGAATCGTATTAGTCGAAAATAAATCTGAGATAGGAGCGGGTACCAGAGGTGCCAGCTTAGGTATAGATGCAGTGAAAATTGCAGCGCTAAATGCTAAAAGTGATTACTTTAAAAATGCTAAGATTATAAAAATTGAAAATGAAAACGATCACCTTTGGGAAGATATAGATTTTGAATCTGCAAAGAGAATAAAAGGTGTAGTTGAAGTATATCACAGAATTAGTGACACTGTTAGTGAAGTTTTAGGGAAAAATAAATTTCCTGTCTTACTTTCTGGAGATCATTCTAATGCTGGAGGTACAATTGCAGGAATAAAAATGGCATATCCAGATAAACGCTTAGGTGTCATTTGGATTGATGCACATGCAGATTTACATTCACCATATACTT
>JAGXIB010000148.1 GCA_024635865.1 Flavobacteriales bacterium | reverse complement strand
TTTTTAGACCATCCAATGTTATTTCCGACCGATGACTGTTCCAAAAGAATCATTGGTGAACTTTCAGCATCTTTTTGATAGTATAGTTTATTTCCTTTAGCATCAGTAAATAAAATACTCTCTTCATTGCTACAAAATAATGGTTGAGTAAAGTCTCCCTCAATTAGTTTTGTTGAACCTTCAGGAATAATTGGTTCTATTTCTGGAGCATGGTTGTGATTATGGCCTGCGTGTGGATCTTTAGATTTTGGAACTTCATGAACAATTGACTCTTTATTCTGTTTTGTCACAGTTTTTTCTTGGTTAGAGTCAAATTTGAATAGTTTATCTTTAAATGAAAAACCAATAATAGCCAGTAATATTAAACAAATTAGAAGAAGTAATACTTTCTTATTTTTCACAACAACTTTATTTTAAATAGATGAATTTAAATAACTCTATCGTAAATATAAAAGATTAAAAATATAATCGTTAAAATTTATTATTAATTTAATTAACAAAAAGTGGATGAATGTAAATTGATTAATGATCAGTAGGTTAAAAATGAGGACAATCGACTAATCAAAAACGTAAGGGTAATAGATAAAAAAAGCGATAACTATGGCAGTAAAAAAAGCACAAAAAACTGCTCCTGCGGCCAAATCTTTTATCCATCCAATTTTAGTATGGTATTCTGGATGAATAAAATCTGCAATTCTTTCTATTGCTGTATTTAAGGCCTCTGCTGTAAACATAATACCGAAGACTAGTATTTGAAACATCCATTCCATTCTATTTAATCCAACCCAAAATCCAAGAATTGTAAATAGAATAAACCCCACAAACTGAACCATTACACTGTGCTCAGATTTAAAAAAGGCCAAAGCTCCTTTAAATGCAGTTACACCTCCTTTTAATCTTCCTTTGAAAAAACCTCCGTCATTGTTCATAAAATAGCTTATTTAAGAATAAGCTTCAAATATAAAGACAGAATAAAAGCTAAAAAAAATCTAAGAATAAGCTTCTTTACAGTCAAATGTTTATAAAAAAACTAACTATCAGTTAGCGATTTCTATTTTAAAACTTTTTTTCTTTATTTTCTCCTTACTAGTTAAGTTTAAAACTTGCTTTACTTTAAGGTTATTTATCGCTACATACGAAAACTTATCAAAAACTTCAATCTTTCCTAGTTCTTCTTTTTTCAATTTGCCTTGCTTTAAAAAGAATCCTACCAAGTCAATTTTATTGATCTTATCTTTCTTCCCTCCACTAATGTAAATTGTTTTCCATTGAGATTCCTCAGGTAAAATTGTTTCTTCTGGAAGCGTTTTTAAAGTAACTTCTGTATTGATATATTCGGGTACTTTTTCCAATTCCGAAAGAATAAGGTAAGCAACTCCTTTTTCTTGCATTCGTGCGGTTCTTCCATTTCTATGAATAAAAGAATCTTCTTTTACTGGAACTTGATAATGGATAACATTTTTAATTTCAGGAATATCTAATCCTCTTGAAGCTAAATCTGTTGTGACTAGTACAGTAGAACTACCATTTCTAAACTTTACTAATGCTTTTTCTCTTTCGCCTTGAGTTAAGCCACCATGAAAAACACTGTTTTCAATTAAGTTTTTATTTAATAAATGTGAAATTCGTTCAACTGCTTCTCTATGATTACAAAAGACAAGAGTTAACTCGTTTTCTAAAGTACAAACTAATTGAAACAACGCTTGAAGCTTATCATTCTCTTCAGCTCTAATTTCAAACAAAGAAAGACCTTCGACCAATTGATTTTTAGTAAAGTCTATTGTTTTCGGCTCATCCATTCCTACAAAACGAGGGACATTATTGATTGGAGTAGCAGAGGTTAAATATTTCGTATGTAACTTAGGTAAACGGTTTAATATGAGCTTCATATCTTCTTGAAAGCCTAGTTCTAAAGCCTTATCGAATTCATCTAAAATTAGTATTTCAATAAAAGAACCATCAAAGTTTTTACGATTTAAATGATCATCAATTCTTCCAGGTGTTCCAACTAAAACAGCTGGTGGTTCAGAAAAGTTATTCATCTCTGTTTTCACTGAGTGCCCACCATAAATAGCATTGATTTTAAATCCTGTTTTCATAGATTTAAATACGTGTTCTATTTGAACGGCAAGTTCTCTTGAAGGAACAATAATCATAGCTTGAATTCCTTTTTTCTTTTCGTCCAACTTTTCTAACAAAGGAAACAAAAATGCAAACGTCTTTCCGCTACCAGTAGGAGAGAGGAGTATTAAGTTATTTTCTTTTTTAGCAGCTGTAATAAATGCTTCTTGCATTTCATTTAGCTGATCAAAAGGTAATGATTCTAATACTTGTTGTTGTTTATATGATAGTTTCATGCTAGATTATTGTGATGCAAAAGTACAAAGTTTAATTCAAAAAAAACGGTAATCATTTTGATTACCGTTTTTAAGTTATTTTATGAAGTTAAGAATTACTTTTTTCTAATTCTTAAACTTAATGGAGTTACTTCTAATAACTCATCTCCTTTAATGTATTCCATTGACTCTTCTAAAGAGAAATCAATTTTAGGAGCAATGTTCATTCCTGCATCAGTACCAGACTTACGCATGTTTGTTAATTGCTTTCCTTTAATAATATTTATTTCTAAATCATTGTCTCTAGAGTGTTCTCCAATTACTTGACCTTTATAAATTACTTCACCTGGATCAACAAAGAAACGTCCTCTGTCTTGTAATTTATCGATTGAGAATGGAGTACCTTTTCCTTGTTCCATTGAAATTAAAGACCCTTTAATACGAGAAGGAATTCCTTGCTTGTATTCATCAAATTGCTTGAAACGGTGAGTCATAATAGCAGTTCCACCAGTAGCAGTTAACATGTTATTTCTAAGACCAATAATTCCTCTAGAAGGAATGTAAAACTCTAAATGTTGTAAATCACCTTTTGGCTCCATTATTAACATGTCTCCTTTTTTCATAGTCACCATCTCAATAGCTTTTCCAGAAAATTCTTCAGGAACGTCAATTACTAACGTTTCATAAGGCTCCATTTTCTTACCATCTACTTCTTTAACAATAACTTGAGGTTGACCAACTTGTAATTCGTAACCTTCTCTTCTCATTGTTTCGATTAAAACAGACAAGTGAAGTATTCCTCTTCCAAATACATTAAAACGATCTTCAGATTCTCCATCTTCAACTTTAAGCGCTAAATTTTTCTCTAACTCTTTATATAAACGATCTCTTAAGTGACGAGAGGTAACAAATTTACCTTCTTTACCAAAGAAAGGAGAGTTGTTAATCATAAACAACATACTCATTGTTGGTTCATCAACAGAAATACGAGGTAATGCTTCAGGGTTTTCTAAATCAGCAATTGTATCACCAATTTCAAAACCTTCAATACCAATAATAGCACAGATTTCTCCAGCTGAAACTTTATCTACTGGAGCTTTTCCTAAACCTTCAAAAACATGTAATTCTTTAATTCTAACTTTCTTAGTAGAACCATCTGCTTTCATTAAAGCATAGTCTTTATTTACTTCTAAATCTCCTCTAAATAAACGACCGATAGCTATTCTTCCTGTAAAAGCAGAAAAATCTAATGAAGTTACTTGCATTTGTGCAGGCCCTTGATTATTTGGTGCTTGAGGAATAGTTTCTATTACAGCATCTAATAATGCGGTAACATCTGTTGTTGGTTTTTCCCAATCAGTACTCATCCAACCTTGTTTAGAAGATCCAAATAAAGTTGCAAACTCTAATTGAGTTTCGTTTGCTTCTAAGTTGAACATTAGATCAAAAATCTCTTCGCTCACTTCATCAGGACGACAGTTTTCTTTATCTACTTTATTTACAACTAAAATTGGCATTAAACCTAATTCTAAAGCTTTACCTAGTACAAAACGAGTTTGTGGCATAGCTCCTTCAAATGCATCTACTAATAAGATAACACCATCAGCCATTTTTAATACACGTTCAACCTCACCACCAAAATCAGCATGGCCAGGAGTGTCAATAATGTTTATTTTTGTTCCTTTATAAGTTACAGAAACATTCTTAGAAAGAATAGTTATTCCTCTTTCACGTTCTAAATCGTTATTATCTAAGATTAAATCTTTTTGTTCTTTACGATCATCTAAAATTTGAGCTTCGTGAATAATCTTATCAACCAACGTTGTTTTTCCGTGATCGACGTGAGCAATAATTGCAATATTTCTTATTGATTCCATTTGTATTGTTTGAATTTTAAGGCGCAAAGGTACTCTTTATGAATCAATTTATAGTTATAAAAACAACTTTATTGTTCGTTAGCTATTCATAATAATTAAAAATGAAGTAGTAACTATAAGATATAAATGCAGTATATAATAGAAGATTTTTTTTAGACTAACTAATCTAGTTAGAATGTAAACAGTTCAGAATACATCATAATAGGCGGGAGTTTTAATGTATCTCAACAAAGAATAGCCTCTTTACCTGTTTAATTCTATTATTAAATTATTTACTATAAAAAACACGTTATATATGTTGTAATACAGCCTCAATATTTTTAGATTTGTAGCTAACTTTTAATTATTTTAAGTATTAACTTTTAATAATAGATCCTCAAAGAAAAAAATAGTTAATAATATGGCAAGTTTAGACATAGTGAGTAAAATAGACGTTCAAACATTAGATAATGCAATAAACTCTGCAAAAAGAGAATTGCAAAACCGTTATGATTTTAAAGGTTCAGACTCTACGATAGAACTTGATAAAAAAACGTTTCAACTCCATTTGTTGTCTGAAACGAATATGAAAATGGATCAGTTAGAAACCATGATCATCAATTCATTAGTGAAAAATAAAATAGATCCTAGTTCAATGGACTTTGGAAAAGAGCAGTACGCTTCTGGAAATATGGTAAAGAAAGATATCTTGGTTAAGCAGGGGATTGATAAGGAAACTGCAAAAAAGATAGTAAAAAGTATTAAAGAAACTAAACTTAAGGTTCAGGCTGCTATTATGGATGAACAAGTTAGAGTGAATGCCAAAAAAATAGATGATTTACAAGCTGTAATGGCACACTGTAAAAGAGAATCTTTTGGTGTGCCATTACAGTTCAATAACTTTAAATAGTTTCTACACTCACATGAAATAAAGCATCACCTTTATTTACGATTGGAGCTTCATTTAATCCGAAAATATAACAATCAAAAGGAGCTTTTAGTTTTTTCTCAAATTCTCCAAATGGATCAAGAATTCTACCCATAACTTCTTTGTGTTTTACAAAGCTACCGTTAGCAACAGCAGGTTCAAACATTCCAGAAAATGGAGCTCGTAGCCATTTATCTTTTGCTATTACTACAGTGTCTTCATTTACTACTGGTTCTCCTTCTTGCATATTCAAATGCTTCATTATATTCAAAGCCCCTTTTACACCTTCATTCACTACGAATGGATCAATCTCCATAGATTTTCCTCCTTCAAATAAAATGATTTTTTTCCCCATTTTATTTATAGTCTCCCTTAACGATTTTTTTATATAACTAGAGTTTACAATTAGTGGAGCTCCAAATATTCTTGCAAAATCTAACGCTCCTTCTTGTTTAAACACACATCGAACATTAGGATAGTTAGATCTTTTTGCTCCTCCAGTATGAAAGTCTAATACATAATCTACTTTAGTAGCTATTTCTTTTGTGAATTTATAAGCAAATTGACTAGCTAATGAACCTTTAGCTGCTCCAGGGAACATTCTATTTAAGTCTCTTCCATCAGGAAATTCTCTACTTAATTTTAAATATCCAAAAACATTAAATACAGGAATACAAATAATTGTACCAGCTATTGGTTTATTATAACCTCTACTAATTACCTCTCTTACAATAGCTACACCGTTTATTTCATCTCCGTGAACACCTCCAGTTAAAAGAAGGACAGGGCCATCCTCTTTTCCTCGTTCAATTATAACGGGCATTTTTAGCGTATTTCTAGTATGAAGTTTAGCAACTTCAACCTCTATTAGAGCACTTTCGCCTCTTTTTATCTTCTTACCTAAAATTACAAATGGTTCTTCAGACATTTTTTTCAATGTATTGAATGATTTCTTTTGCTATATCTTTTCCAGTAGCGGCTTCTATTCCTTCTAAACCAGGAGAGGAGTTAACTTCTAAAACTAACGGTCCATTTTTAGACTGTAGCATGTCTACACCTGCAACTCCAAGGCCCATTGCCTTGGCAGAGTTAATCGCAGTTTCTTCTTCCTCCTTACTTAATTTGATAATATTAGCACTTCCACCTCTGTGTAAATTAGATCGAAACTCACCTTCTTTGCCTTGTCTTTTCATCGCTCCAACAACGACTCCATTAACGACAAAAGCACGTAAGTCAGCTCCTCCAGATTCCGCTATAAATTCTTGTGCTATAACTCTAGCTTTAAGGCCATTAAATGCTTCTAATACAGAGTTGGCTGCATTATAGGTTTCTGCTAAAACTACGCCTAAACCTTGAGTTCCTTCCAATAACTTTAAGACTAATGGTGCTCCTCCAACAGCATCTATGACATAATCGACATCATTAGCATAATTAGTAAAAACAGTTTTGGGTAATCCAACTCCTGCTTTAGCTAAAATTTGTAAACTTCTTAATTTATCTCTAGAGTTAACTAATGACTCTGACTTTACTGCTGTAAAGACATTCATCATTTCGAACTGTCTAACTACTGCAGTTCCATAAAAAGTTACCGAAGCTCCAATTCTTGGAATTATAGCGTCTATGTCGTCTAAAAATTCACCTTCATAAAAAATTCTTGGTTTTTTACTTTCTAGTTCAATTGCACAGTTTAAAGGATCTACAACAACTACTTGGTGTCCTAACTCTTCTGCTGCTTCTACTAATCTTTTAGTAGAATATAATTTTGAATTTCTAGATAAAATTGCAATTTTCATTTTTCTTTCTCCTAATTTTGATTAGGCTTTTATTTTTTTAGTTTATATGATTTGTTTTTTACTGCTGGATTTACTAAAAATTTATGTTTAATAAATCTTCTCCCAATGAGAATTGGGAAACGCATGTTTTTTCTTTCACTTAATGAAAGTTCAATTGGATAAGTTGTTCCAAATAAAATAATGGTTGTTTTGATTACAAAACGTTTTTCAACAGCTCCAAAGGAACTTTTGACAACTTTTTGTTTATAGTCTTTTACTTGTAAGATTTTATTATTGTAATGATCGTGCGAGGGATCAAATAATTCAAACTCTAAAATCATTTGCCCATCTTTTTCAAACTCTCTAATATGATGGGTGTGAATAGAGGAGGTGTATGCTCCAGTATCTATCTTAACATCGACATTTTCAATTCCTAATTCAGCAAAATCTGCCTTGTCAAATCGACCAATAATATCCATAGGTTATTCTAATAAATAATTTTGCTAAAGTTAGTTTTTTCTTTAACTATTAAACTCTTTCTCGTTGAAATAAAAATCTTTTTTTTAATTTAAAAACTGCTTATGCCAACTGTTTTTTGCAGGAGTTTCCCAATGAACTATAAAATCTTCTTTAGATTCGATTAAGTTGTTAAAAACAATCGTCTCTTCTGTAATTTCTTTATTCTTGGCTAGTGTTTTAAACTCATTAAAATTAAGACTAATCACCTGATCATTCTCTTTATAAGCGGTTAACATTCTATCAGTTAGTGTTACTTTTAATTGATGCTCTAACTGTTGCATTAGTCTTACTTGTGCGTCTTTTGCTCTCCCACATAACCCTTCACCACAATCATCAGCAGTAATTAAAATAAACTGATTATGAAAGATATCAATAGAAGAGGGGATAGAGCTTCCATGACTTTCCCATGAGTTCAAAAAATCTGTTCCGATTGCTAAAATGTCTTCTTTTAATTTAGGAGATAATGCTTCTTTCGCTTGATAAACCCACACTTTTGAAGTATTTGGTAATTCGTTAAATGCTTTTTTCATGTCAATTTAGACTTTTTATAATGATTAGATTAATAACCAATTAACTCAATTTGTTTGTCGTTAAGAATAGTTAAGAATTTGAAGATATTTGATCTGTTTTGTTCTGAATTCATTAACTTTTTTAAGGATTTATCTTGCGAAGAGCCAATCTCTATTTGATTAACTTTATTTAATTTTTTATAGGCATTACCCATATATTCACTCACAAGATAATCGTTACAAAAGCCGATGTAAAACTTTATTAACTCTTCTCTTGGAACTTCCTTTATTAAAATTGGAATATCATCTCCTTGTTTATTCAATAGGTCTTCTATCTCATTAGACCTTTGTTCAGTTAATGGAACATAACTTTCATTTGCAGCTTGTTTTTCATTAACCATGTTTTGTGCTTGCCCACTTAGTAGAACAGTCATTAAAACTCCTATTGTAAAAATTATTTTCTTCATGTTTTAATTTCTTTAATTGTTTTAAATATACTCATTATATTTTTATAATAAAAGTTAAAGAATCTTTAAAGTTCCTTAGTTACGTTATAAACTACGCATAAAATTGTATTTTCGCCTGTAGATTTTAAAATCTAAATTATAGAGAACTATGGGATCAGGATTTTTTGCGTTATTAGATGACATTACAACTTTATTAGAAGATGTAGCTGTAATGAGTAAGGTGACTGCAAAGAAAACAGCTAGTATACTAGGAGATGATTTAGCAGTAAATGCTGAAAAATCTTCTGGATTTGTATCTTCTAGAGAGCTTCCAGTTTTATGGGCTATTTCAAAAGGGTCAATTATTAATAAACTAATTATTTTACCTGTAGCATTTTTATTGAGTGCTTTTTTACCATGGCTAGTCACTATTATTTTAATCCTTGGAGGAATCTATTTGTCTTTTGAGGGAGCAGAAAAAATTTATCATTTATTTGTTGATGATGAGGAAACAGAAGAGGAACATTTAATTAAAATGACAGAAGCCGAGGCAATTGCTTTTGAAAAAGGCAGAGTAAAGTCTGCTGTTGTTACAGACTTCATTTTATCTGTAGAAATTATCATCATTGCTTTAGGAACTGTTATAGGGGAACCAATTTTGACTCAAATTGTAGTCGTTTCAATTATTGCTATTTTGGCTACTGTTGGAGTTTATGGTTTAGTTGCTTTAATTGTTAGAATGGATGATATTGGAATTTCTCTAATGAAAAAACATACAAACGAAAAGAGCTTACTTAATAAAATTGGTCGTGTTTTAATAAAAGCACTTCCCAAAGTAATAAAAGTACTTACTGTTGTTGGTACAATTGCTTTATTTCTAGTTTCTGGTGGTATTTTCGTTCATAACATTGATTTTTTTCATCATATCATTCCTAGTTCTATCCCCTCTATAATCATGGAATTTTTTATTGGGGTGATCATAGGTTTAATTAGTTTAACTGTTTTTAAGCTGGTTATGCTAATAATAAAACAATTTAAAAAAATATAATTTAACTATGGAAAAAAAGACAACACTTATATTAGGAGCAAGTAATAATCCTTCTAGATATAGCTATAAAGCTGCACACGCACTAACAAAAAAGAATTTCCCAATACTTCCTTTCGGGGTGAAAAGGGGAGAGGTAGCAGGTATTAAAATGGAAAATGATTGGAATAAAGATTGGGAGATAGATACGGTTACTTTATATGTAAATCCATCTATTCAAGAACAATACAAACAGGCAATTATAGATTTGAAGCCTAGAAGAGTCATTTTTAATCCTGGAACTGAAAATTTAAGTTTTTATCCGTTATTAAAACAAAATGGAATTGACTTTGAAGAAGCTTGTACTTTGGTTTTATTGAGTATGAATAATTACTAATCCTCTAAAAAATCATTAATATCTCTACGATCTTTTTTAGTTGGACGACCTTTAATTCCTAAAGATTTATTTAAACGATTATGATCGTCAATGCTTTTAAGAAATTCCAAATCTTCCTTCGGAGTTGTTTCAAGAATTAAATCGGGTACTAATTTAGCGCCAACTCTAGATTTCGGAATATCCAATACTTTATAAATTCGCCAAATTGGATTTACTTTAATGCTAAATGTATTTCCGATTTTAACTTCTTTAGACCCTTTAACAAATTGATTATTAATCATTACACCTTCGCCATTACATAGTTTAGAAGAGATGCTCCTAGATTTCGCCAATCGAACTGCCCAGATGTATTTGTCTATTCTCATCTTACAAAGATAATTATTCTTAGAATTCTAAAATAGTTAATAAACTTAAAACATCATGAAGAATTCAACCCGAGTTAAATGTATCGTTTCTGAAACATTTTAGTTGTTTTAAGTTGTAAATGTGTCAAGTATGAAACATTTTTAGTATCTTAGAGTAAAAGAAAGTAAACAACAAGCAATGGATTGGCAAAATAGTTCGCACGAACAAATATACAATAGAATAGGGAAGCAAATAAAACAAATGCGTAAGGTTTATGGTTATTCTCAAGAACAGTTGGCTGAAGAAACAGGGTTAGGAAGAACCACCATAATAAGAATAGAAAAAGGAGAGGTAATTACCTTAGATTCGATTATTCGAATTTTTAGTGTTTTTTCTATTTTAGATCGTTTTGACGAGTTGTTTGTCTCGCCAGAGCTATCTCCAATGCAAATTCTCTTAAAAAGTAAAAAGAAATGAGTCCTCTAATCAACGATAATTTAATAGAAGTCCATTTATTTGGAGAGCTGTTGGGGGTACTATTTTGGGATAAAAAGACCAATACAACCACCTTTGAATTCAATAAAGAATATTCTAATTCTGCGATTGTATCAGCTCCAATTTTAATGCCTTTCCCTACAAAAAGGCAGGCGATTTATGGCCCTTTTTATTATAGTTTAGGAGATTCATTTGAAGGGTTACCTCCTATGATTGCCGATAGTCTGCCCGATGCTTATGGAAAACAAGTAATTACTAAGTATCTGAAAGAAAATGGATTAGAAGAATTCATCACACCTATTCGTTTACTGAGCTATGTTGGAACTAGAGGAATGGGAGCTTTGGAGTTTTTGCCTAACTTTCGTTCAGAAGAACATCAACAAGGCGTGATAGAGACAGATTTAACTTTATTATCTAAATTATCGAATGCAATTATAGATAATACCGATGGCACTTTTAAGGTTCCTAAACATCAATTACAGCAAATATTCCAGGTAGGAAGTTCAGCAGGAGGAGCAAAAGCAAAGGCAATCGTCTCTTATAATTTTAAGACCAATGAATTTACTTATTCTTATAAACACCAATCAGATTTTACTCCTATAATGGTTAAATTTGATAGTTTGGATCAAGCTGGAAATAGCTTTGATAATGGGAGAGTGGAGTACATTTATCATAAAATGGCAGTAAAATCAGGGATAAAGATGACTGAATGTGGCTATTTTAGAGATGGAGAACAATCGCATTTCTACACCAGAAGATTCGATAGAACAAGTAAAGGCGAAAAGCTACATTTACAAACTTTAGCAGCTGTTTCGGGTAAAAACCCTAGAGAACTCCATGATTATGATTTAGTATATAAAACAATACTAAAACTAGGGTTAACCTATAAAGATTTAGAGCAACAGTTTAGACGAATGGTTTTTAATTTCTATACGGCAAACGATGATTGTCATTTAAAGAACATTGCATTTTTAATGGACACTAATGGAAAATGGAATTTGTCGCCAGGTTATGATATAACGTTTCCGTATGATTATAATAAAGTTTGGAAACGTACACAGCCAATTTCCATAAATGGAAAAATTAAGGCTACAGAAATTACTGATGAAGATTTTTTACTAATTGCTAAAGAATATGGAATTAAGCGAGCTCAACAGATTTTGAATGAAATTCGTGAAGTCATTTTAGATTTTGAAAAATTGGCTATAAAGTACGAACTACCAGCAAATAAATTTCGTGCGATTAAAAGCAATTTTAGAATCTGAACTTGTAAACTATTAAGTCTTTGAACTATATAAATTTGTATAGCTAATTTCAATACAAAGCTAAATTCTATACTGGTTGAGTAATAGTCGATTCTAAAGCGTTAATATATTCACACAAACAATCTTTGAAGTAAGCACCTTTATATAAACGTTCAGAACAAGTAGATAGAGTAATGATGATGTTTTATAAAATCCTATTTAACATAATATAAATTATAAGACAAGATAATGTATTTTGTTTATTGAAGCGTTTAAGTGTTTTATAGACTGTGTTATGGATAAGTTAAAACTGGAATTAAAACTCACATTAATAATAATTTTATTAAATCTATGCTTGTAGACGAT
>JAGXIB010000147.1 GCA_024635865.1 Flavobacteriales bacterium | reverse complement strand
TAGTAGGACTTACATTTGCTGTATTTAATTTATTAACCCCCTTAATTGCAGCTATACTAATGCCCCTTAGCTCTATTTCTGTTGTACTTTTAACAACTTTTTCTATTGCTCTTTATGCAAGGAAATTTCAAAACTGATTAATATCATACCTCAACCTGACTGACCTTCTATTTGTAGTCGTTAATAGATGTTAATTTTGTCATATAAATGTCACTATGGGGATAATATATTTAATGATAGGAGTAAGTTTTTCAATTGCATTGTTCTTTTTAGCCTCTTTTTTTTGGGCAACAAAAGATGGACAATTTGACGATGATTATACACCTTCGGTAAGAATGTTATTTGAGGACGAAGTTGAAAAAGAAAAAGAAAAAACAAATCAAAAATCTAAATAAATGGAATTAGAAAAATTTAAATACGACAACAAAATTGTAAGAAATTTTGCCTTTGCGACTCTTATCTGGGGGTCAATAGGGATGTTAGTTGGTTTAATAGCAGCATGCTGGTTAGCTTTTCCACAGTTTTTCAACGACTATTTGAATATAAAAATACTTTCATTTGGACGTATTCGTCCATTGCATACAAATGCCGTGATTTTTGCATTTGTAGGAAATGGTATTTTCACAGGTGTTTACTACTCTTTACAACGTTTGCTTAAAACAAGAATGGCAAGTGACTTCTTAAGCAGTTTAAACTTTTGGGGTTGGCAATTTATTATTGTTTGTGCTGTTGTTACCCTTCCTCTAGGGTACACTTCTAGTAAAGAATATGCTGAATTAGAATGGTGGATCGATATCTTAATTGCTTTAATGTGGGTAGCATTTGGAGCCAATATGATTTGGACAATTTTAAAAAGAAGAGTTCAGCATTTATATGTTGCAATTTGGTTTTACATCGCAACATTTGTAACGGTAGCCATGCTTCATATTTTCAATTCTTTTGAATTACCGATCTCATTTATGAAAAGTTACTCTTGGTACTCTGGAGTACAAGACGCTCTTGTACAATGGTGGTATGGACACAATGCCGTAGCTTTTTTCTTAACGACTCCCTACTTAGGTTTAATGTATTACTTTGTTCCTAAAGCAGCAAATAGACCTGTTTATTCATATAGATTATCAATTATACACTTTTGGGCTTTAATATTCTTATATATCTGGGCTGGACCTCATCATTTACTATATTCTTCTTTACCTGAGTGGGCTCAGTCTTTAGGTACCGTATTTTCTATTATGTTAATTGCTCCATCTTGGGGAGGAATGCTTAATGGATTACTAACACTAAGAGGTGCTTGGGATAAAGTAAGAGATGATGTTGTTCTTAAATTTATGGTTGTTGCCATAACAGCTTATGGAATGGTAACGTTTGAGGGGCCTTTATTATCGCTTAAAAATGTAAATATTATTTCTCACTTTACAGATTGGACAATTGCACATGTTCATGTTGGTGGATTAGGATGGAATGGAATGATGACTTTCGGAATGATGTATTGGTTATTCCCTAAAATGTGGAAAACAAAATTGTATTCAATAAAATTAGCTAATATTCATTTCTGGATTGCAACTTTAGGAATATTATTCTGGGCGCTACCAATGTATTGGGCAGGTTTTGTTCAAGGCTTAATGTGGCAAGAGTTTAACCCTGATGGAACTTTAGTTCATGGTGAATTCTTAGACACTGTAACTCAACTTGCACCATTTTACAAGATGAGAGCATTTGGAGGATTAATATATTTAGTTGGTGCAATCATAGGTACTTACAACTTATTTTTAACTGCTAAGAAAGGTTCATTAATAAGAAATGAAAACGCTGAGTCAGCTCCGCTTAATAAAAAATCTAGATTTGCAAATGAAGGTTGGCATGGTGTACTTGAAAGAAAACCAATTAGATTAACAGTCCTTGCTTTAGTTGCTGTTGCAATAGGAGGAGCAGTTCAAATAATACCTGTCTCTATTGTAGATTCTAATATTCCTACAATTGCTAGTGTAAAACCTTACACTCCTTTAGAGTTAGAAGGAAGAGATATCTATATTAGAGAAGGCTGTAATAACTGTCACTCTCAAATGATTAGACCAGTTCGATTCGAAACAGTTCGATATGGAGAATATTCTAAAGCTGGAGAATCTGTTTATGATCATCCTTTCTTATGGGGGTCTAAACGTACTGGACCAGATTTGGCTCGTGAAGGAGGAAAAAGAGGAGACGACTGGCATTATAAACACATGAAAGTTCCAAAAGATATGTCTCCAGGATCATTAATGCCTGCTTACCCATGGATGATGACAGACGATTTAGATATTTCTTTAACTAAAAGAAAGATTTCTGCAATGCGAACGCTAGGTGTACCTTATGAAGAGAATTATGAAGCTCAAGCTATAGCAGACTTAGAAGCACAAGCGTTAAAAATAGCAACAAATGTTGTTACTAAAATTAAAGCTGATGATACTAAAGAAGAGCAAGAGGCTAACATTGAAATTGTTAAAACAAAAGAAATTGTTGCTTTAATAGCTTACTTACAACGTTTAGGACAAGACATTAAAGTCGAAGAAATAGAAGAATAATTATGTTAAGATTTATAAAAGAAAATTTAGCAACAATAGATGGGGTGGAAATATATCCTATAATCTCGCTTGTCATCTTCGTTGTATTTTTTACGGGTGTAATTGTAAATACATTTAGAGTAGACAAAAAGAAAATAAAGGCATTAGAAAACATGCCTTTAAACGAAGATTAAAATATTAAGAATATAAAACGGTAATAAAATGAACATCCTTAGAAAAATAATTCTAGTTTTTACAATACTTTCAGCAGTGTTGGTTACTTCAAATGCCCAAGATGGTGCTAAATTATTTAAGCAGAATTGTGCCGCTTGTCATAAAACAAACAAAAACTCCACTGGGCCTATGCTTATGGGGGTAAAAGCAAAGTGGACTGAAGCAGAAGAGTCTGAGCTTTTGTATGAATGGGTAGCTAACCCATCTGAACTGTATGAAAGTGGAAAATCTAAAATGGCTAAGGCTGTTTGGGACTATTCTAAATCTGCAATGACTCCAATGCCACAGTTAACTAAAGTAGAAGTTGACGCTATTTTAGCTTATGCTGATACACCAATAGTTATTGAAGTTAAAGAAGAGCCTAAAGACAAACAAGCTGAAAATAGTGGAATTGTTGTTAGTCAAGGAGCGATAGTGATTATATGCATTATCATTTTATTCTTATTTATTTCAGTAATCATTTTATCTAACGCTTTAAAAACATTAAAAAGAAGTCAAGCAGGAGAAATAGAAGAAGTACATCCTACAATAGAAATACTTTCATTTTCAAAAAACGGTATGTATTATGGTCTTTTATTCGCTCTTCTAGCCTATTTATACTTTTATGAAGTCTTTAATCTTGAAACTACAACTTACTTTATTTTAATTATTAGTAGCTTAGTAATTGCTTACTTTGTTATTAAAAACTCACTTAAAAGTCTTACAAAAGAAGGGAAGACTATTGACAGTGTTCTGATCAGTAATAACGAGTTGACTTATGATAATAATAGTGGGTTAGGGTTTTTAACACAAGCAGTCTCTATTGAAGATGAAGAAGCAATACTATTAGACCATAATTATGACGGTATTCAGGAATTAGACAATGTGCTACCTCCATGGTGGGTTTGGATGTTTTACGGAACAATTATATTCTCTTTTATTTATTGGGGGTTATACCAAACCTTCAATGTTTGGCCACTTCAAGAAGAAGCATACCAAATAGAAATGGCTGAATCTGAGGAAAAAGTATATGCCTACAAAAAAGCAAACAATTTATTAATTTCTGCAAAGAATGTAACTTTCCTTACTGAAGAAGCAGATATAGCAGCTGGTAAAAAGGTATTTGAAGGCACATGTAAAGTTTGTCATGGTGCAGAAGGAGAAGGTATAGTTGGACCAAATTTAACTGATAAATATTGGATCTACGGTGGAGAAGTTGGGAATATTTTTACCTCAATTTATGAGGGAAGACCAAATGGAATGGAAGCTCAAAGAGGAAAACTAAATGAAAAACAAATTCAACAAGTTACCTCTTACATTCATGTTTTAAAGTATAAAGAAGGTAAAGCTCCAGAAGGAGAGTTAATGGAGTAATACTTAATAAAAAGAAAAACTTTGTTTCATATAGGTGTAAATTCTTTCTACAACTGATTTTTGATAGCTTTTAACCTATTAAAATGCAGGTTGCAAAGCAATAATTGTTACTTTTTTCCGAACTTATAATCGTCAACTTTGTAAAGTAATAAGAAATAGTTATGGCAAACAATGAAAATTTTAGAGACGAAATTTCTACTGTTAATAAAGAGGGAGAAAGAATTTGGATTTATGCTAAAAAGATCAGTGGTAAATTCTTTAATTTCCGTCAGGTTTTTGCTTACTCATTAATCCTTTTTTTATTTGCAGCTCCTCATATTAAAATAGACGGAGAGCCTTTACTATTGTTCAATATTTTAGAACGAAAGTTTATTATTTTCGGTAAAATATTTTGGCCACAGGACTTCCATATATTTGCATTAGCCATGATTGGGGGAATTGTATTTATTGCACTGTTCACTGTTATCTTTGGAAGATTATTTTGTGGTTGGGCTTGCCCTCAAACAATTTTCATGGAAATGGTGTTCCGAAGAATTGAATACTTCATTGAAGGCGACTGGACACAACAAAAAAAATTAAACAAAGCTCCTTGGAGTGCTTCTAAAATAGTTAAAAAAACCTTAAAACATACTATATTTTGGGGGATCTCATTTCTAATCGCAAACACATTTCTAGCCTATATCGTTGGAGCAGAAAAATTAATAGAAATTCAATTCGATAACCCATCTAATCATATTGGAGGGTTAGCTGCTATTATTATTTTTACCTCTTTATTTTATGGAGTATTTGCTTTCTTAAGAGAACAAGTCTGTACAACTATTTGTCCCTATGGTCGTTTACAAGGTGTCTTATTAGATGAGAGATCAATTAATGTCGCTTACGATTACAAAAGAGGAGAAGGAGAAAATGGAAGAGCTAAGTTTAAGAAAAATGAAGATAGAGAAGCTGAAGGTAAAGGAGATTGTATCGATTGTAAACAGTGTATTCATGTATGCCCTACAGGGATAGACATTAGAAACGGCACACAATTAGAGTGTGTTAACTGTACTGCATGTATGGATGCTTGTGATTATATGATGGAAAATGTAGGTCTTGAAAAAGGTCTAATTGGTTACATGTCTGAGGAAGGGATTGAAACTAGAGAAAAAGGATTTCAATGGAACATTAGAACAATTGCCTATTCTGTTGTATTAGCCTTAATTATAGGGGTTCTAGGTTATTTAACAATTACAAGAAGTGATTTTGAAAGTACAATTACCCGAGTAAGGGGGACTACTTTTCAAAAAATAGACAATGAAAGATTAAGTAATACTTATAACTTAAGCTTAGTCAATAAAACGAATAATTCTAAAATTGTCACATTAAAAATACTAGAAGGGGAAGGAGAAATACCTCCAATAGAATATGTCCTAAAGCCACAAGTTGAACTGAAAAAAAACTTTGCAATTATTATGTATAAAAATAAGTTTAATACCAGTGCAGGAAGAACAATATTTAAGATTGGCATATATGGAAATGGGAAACTAATATCTAAAGTGAGAACCACTTTTGTTGGCCCAACATTATAAAAAAAACAGACTATGAATTGGGGAAAAGGAATAACACTTGCGATTATAGCTTTCATATCATTTATCTTATTTATGGTAATCACAATGATTAGCACATCGAGTGATTTAGTAGAAGAAAATTACTATGAGGAAGGAGTACACTTTGAGCAAAAAATTCAAGCCATTAGAAACAGCTTGGCCATTAAAGATAAAATTATTGTGAACGTCGATAGTGAATTCTTGTCCATAGAGTTCCCTCCTGAGGTTATTATGAATGATGTAAATGAAGGGACTATTCACCTTTATAGACCTGAAAATGGGAATTTAGACAAACACTTTGCTTTTTCAACTAAGGCTGGGAACACTCAGTTAATTCCAGTAGAAAAAATTGAGCAAGGTAACTATAAACTTTTACTCTCTTGGAAAACAGACCAGAGTGATTACTATGTTGAAATAGAGCATCTAGAAATTTAAAATGGACTTAATATTGGCAGCTTTTATAATGGGATTAGCAGGAAGTTTTCACTGCGTAGGTATGTGTGGACCTATTGCCCTTGCGTTGCCCTTAAATAGGAAAAGTAACCTTACAAAAACAACAGGAATCCTTTTCTACAACATGGGAAGAATAGCTACCTATGTTATGCTAGGAATAGTATTAGGCTTTTTTGGCAAAGGGTTGAAACTTGCTGGAATTTTACAATATGTAAGCATTACTATTGGAGTTATTATTATCACTTCTGTCCTCTTACCAAGCTTATTAAAAAAAATAAGTTTCACAAGTCAATATTATCTAAAATTTAATAACTGGTTGAAAACTAAGCTAGGAAAATACCTGACTAAAAAATCAAATTCATCTCTATTCATTTTAGGGCTTTTAAATGGATTATTACCATGTGGGCTAGTATGGATAGCTATGGTTGGATCAATTGCATACGGAAGCATAAGTTCAGGCGCTCAATTTATGTTGTTTTTTGGACTAGGAACTTTACCAATGATGTTTGCTCTACCCTATTTCTCCAGCTCAATATCTGCAACTTTTAGAACAAAAATGACTAAAGCTATTCCGTATGTAATGGTTTTATTTGGTCTATTATTTATTTTAAGAGGTTTAAATTTAGATATTCCATATATCAGCCCTGCTTTAAGCGAAGACGGAACTGAAATAAAAAGCTGCTGTAAACACCATTAAGCATAGCCTTAAAGCAATACTCTGTTCAATAAAATAGCTTCAAATTGTTAGCATTAACAGTCTATGGTGCATATTTAACTCAACAATAAGTTTGAAATAGAGCTGGAATGGTCTATTTTTGCACCTTATTAATTTTTAAAATTAAGAATTAACACATATTACATTATGGATATTTTTGAAAGAATAGCAGGAAATAAGGGGCCATTAGGTCAACATGCTAAAGGGTCTCATGGATACTTTACATTTCCAAAGCTAGAAGGAGAAATTGCTCCAAGAATGACGTTTCAAGGTAAAGAAGTTTTAACTTGGAGTATCAATAACTACTTAGGTTTATCTAATTTACCTGAAGTAAGAGAGGTAGATGCACAAGCTGCAAAAGATTGGGGACTAGGTTACCCTATGGGAGCTAGAATGATGTCTGGCCAAACTTCTCAACACGAACAACTAGAAAATAACATAGCTGAATTCATGGAAATGGAAGCTTGTTATTTATTAAACTTTGGTTACCAAGGTTTTATGTCCGTCGTAGATTCTTTAGTTACAAGAAATGATGTTATTGTTTATGATAGTGAATGCCACGCTTGCTTAGTAGATGGGGTACGTTTACACCAAGGAAAAAGATTTGTTTTCCCGCATAATGACATTGATAAATGTAGAACTCAATTAGATAGAGCAAATAAAATTGTTGCTGAAACTGGAGGAGGAATCTTGTTGATCACCGAAGGTGTGTTTGGAATGAGTGGAGATCAAGGTAAATTAAAAGAAATTGTAGACCTACGTAAAAAAGAAGGTTATAAGTTTAGATTAGTTTGTGACGATGCGCATGGATTTGGAACATTAGGAGAAAAAGGACAAGGTGCTGGAGAAGCCCAGGGTGTTCATGGAGAAATAGATGTACTTTTAGGGACTTTTGCAAAGTCTATGGCTAGTGTTGGTGCATTTGTTTGTGCAACAAGAGATGTTATAGATTACTTGGCTTACAACATGCGTTCTCAAGTATTTGCTAAATCTTTACCAATGCCTCTAGTAATAGGAGCTATTAAAAGGTTAGAACTACTTAAAGCAAAAGAGCAAAGAGCTAAGCTTTGGACCATTGCTAATGCTTTGCAAAAAGGATTATTAGATGCTGGCTTTAACTTAGGAAACACAAATTCATGTGTTACACCTGTTATGTTAAGTGGAACATTAGGAGAAGCAACCAAGTTAACTTTTGATTTAAGGGAGAACTATGGTATTTTTAGTTCTATTGTTGTATACCCAGTAGTTCCTAAAGGAATGATCTTATTAAGATTAATACCTACCGCTTCTCATAGCCTTGAAGATGTAGAATACACAATTGAAGTATTTAAGAAAATAAAAGTAAAATTAGATGCTGGAGAATACCATTCAGAAGAGTTATTGAATGCTAACGCATAATCAATAATAATTTAAAATAACTTTAAACCTCTAATCTTTTTTTGATTAGAGGTTTTTTTATTTAATTTCGACCCAAATTTTATTATATGTGGTTTCTAATAAATATTATACAAGCATTACTTCTATTTTTATGGACTATATTTCTAATCATAGGGGTATTTGTCGTTCTATTACTTAAACAGAGAAGAGCCGCTTTTTTTATTGTAGAAAAATTATGGTCTCCTGTTCTACTTTTTATAGTTGGAGCGAAAATAAAATCTATTGATAAAGAAAAAGTTTTTAATTTAAAAGAACCCGTTATATTTGCTTCTAACCATCAATCTAATTTTGATATCACCTCTATCATTAATCAAACCCCTAAACACCTCCACTTTATAGCTAAACAAGAAATAAAAAAAGTTCCTTTTCTTGGTCAGTATACCGCTGCAATGGGAATGATTTTTATAGATAGAAAAAATAAGGAGAAAGCCAAAGAGAGCTTACAGAAAGCTGGTGACTTAATTCGAAGTGGAAGAGACGTTGTTGTATTTCCTGAGGGAACTCGCTCTAAAGACGGTAAAATTCATCAATTTAAAAGAGGAGCTTTTATCTTAGCAAAAGAAGGTAAGGTAAATGTTATTCCTGTTGCGATTAAAGGAACGAACAAGGTTAACCCAGCGGGTAAATTTAAACTAAGACCAGGAAATATAACTGTAAAATATGGAGATTTAATTTTAGCTAAAGACTTTGAAGACAAAACAGTAGAAGAGTTTGCAAATTTCGTTCAGTCAAAAGTGGAAAAACTATACGATACTATTTAATCAATGATCAACTTAATCACTACAATAATCGACTTTTTCTACCCCCCATTTAAGTCTTTTATTCCCTTAAAAACATATCGTTACGCTGCTTGTGGAGGAGGAAATCTTGCACTAGATATTGTTTTATATTTTCTATGCTTTAATTTTGTTTTAATGAAACAAGATTTAGACTTAGGGTTCATTGTTTTTAGTCCGCATATTGCGGCTCTTTTCATTGTGTTCCCTATCACGTTTACAACAGGTTTTTTACTTAATAAATACATTACATTTGAAGCGTCAAACCTAGATGGAAAAGTTCAATTTGTCCGCTACTTTATGGTAGCTATGGGCGCAATCTCAATCAATTATATCTTAATGAAGTTTTTCGTTGATTTTATTGGGTTTTATCCTACACCATCTAAAATACTAAGTACTGTTATTAGTGTGGTTTATAGTTATATCCTTCAAAATAAGTTTACTTTTAAAGTGAAATAAAGGCATAAAAAAAGAGAACAAATGTTCTCTTTTTTTATGAATGTAATATAAATAACTATTTAAAAGGCTCCACCAATTACCCCGTTCCCCTCAAATGCTCCTTTTTTATAAATATCTATGTGGTCTAGTAAACCAAACTCATCATATAAGTAATGTTTTCCATTAAATAAACTACCATCTTTAGATTCACCTTCCATTAAGATATTTTTATCCTTATCATAGGTGATATGATGACCATCTACGATTTGTTTTCCTTCTTTACCTCCTTGCGCTTCATTCTCAAAGCCATCAGCTTTTGGACCTTTTACAACCTTTTTAGGCACTGGATCTACATAAGGATCATTAACCCTTTCGAAAGGCTCTTGTTTAGTCACCGCACCACCAGTAAAGTCTTTTTTAATCTTCACATCTCCATTGGCATAAAACCAAGTAGCTTCTCCTTCTTCAACACCATCAACAGTAGTAAACTCTAATTCTTTTTGTCCGTTTTCATAAAAGTACTCTACCTTTCCAGTAGACTTACCATCATTAGAGAAAACTTTCTTTTTCATCAACTG
>JAGXIB010000146.1 GCA_024635865.1 Flavobacteriales bacterium | reverse complement strand
GGACTTTTATTATTAGAAAAATTAGATTACTTTTAATCTAAGAATATGACATTTTTTCCGATCCTTTTTCTGATCCTTTTTCTGATCCTTTTTTTTGTATTTATTCTTGTTATTTTGAGAGTGCTTTATGGCTATGTCCTAGATTATATCATAATGCAAAAATACTCTAAGAACAAAGTCAATTCGTATGCTCCAATAAATAATAATAAATCCAATGTAAAATATTGGTACAATAAGTCCTTTTCTAATAACTATTATTATATCTATAATTTATCTCCTTTTAAGTATAAATTATGGATTGTATCACTTCTCAACTGGAAATCTTTTAATAGCTACCTTTCAATAGATCAGTTTAATGTTATTGTTGTCTTAGCTTCATTTCATTTAGTAACAATTGATAAAACATTTACTACAAAAGAGTTAAATCATATTGATGACTTTTTTAGTCAGTTTTTAGATAATAATAAAAAAAGTGATTTAATATGGTTGCTTGATTTGTATAAAAAAAACAATATAAATTTATCTCCTAAATTACAAGGGAATTTAGTACTAAAGTCTTTAATAAAAGGGGTCAATATATATTTTACTTCTCAACATAAATATACTTTGCTTTACTATTTGTTTGAACTTGCAGAGTCGGATAAAGAGATTAGCAATCAAGAATTGAACTTTATTTTTAGTTTAGGACGAAGTATAGGCTTATCAAAACATGAATTAAATACCATAACATCATTATATTTTAGTTCTTACATCCCTTTTCCTGAAGCAAGTTCTAAAAAAGATGCTCAAAAGGATAATGAATCTAAAAGTAGAAAAACTCACACTCGTAATAAATTTAGATCTCATTCGAAATTAGAAAATGCATTGTCTACGTTTAATTTAAACAAGGATGCGTCAAATCAAGAAATTAAATTAGCATATAAACAAGCTGTAAAAAAATACCACCCAGATAGAGTGGTTCATTTAGGAGAGGAACATGTGCTAAAGGCAACAGAATTTTTTAAAAGAATAACAGTTGCTTATAACTATTTACAAGAGTGTAAAGGGATTAGGTGATTGTTGAATATTTTTTTTAAAGGTATTATATGTTGCTAAATGTAATGCGTCTCCATTATTTTCATCTTCAAAAATCTCAAGATTATTATTTTAGTTGGTACTCTGGTAGTCAATACAATGTGTTGTGTAATAGAAGTGTAAACGTAGTTAGAGACCAGTTTATATTATGTTTAATGACATAAATAAAAACTTCCATTTTATTTAAATGAGAGTTTTAATACTTCTTTGTAAGTTTACAAAATGATTTTTTTATTCATCCTTTTTTTAATTTTTGCTGTAATAATTTATCTAAATGTACTAGATGAAAAAATAAGAAAGGCTTTAATTAAAAATAGAATCAATACTTATTCTAAAACAAACAACTTTGAAAATTCGAATGTAAAATTTTGGTATAAGAAAACATTTACAAGAGAATTTCATAAGTATGTCTATGACCTTTCTCCTTTTAGAACGAGTCTTTGGATAGTGTCTATTATAGACAGAAAATCATTTAATCGATATTTATATATAGATCAATTTAATGTAGTTGTTGTACTAGCTTCTCTTCATTTAGTGATGACAGATGATAAGTTTACAGCCAATGAATTAGGTCACATAAACCAATTTTATAGTCAGTTTTTAGACAGTAAGAAAAAAAGTGATTTAATATGGTTGCTGAAATTATATAAAAAGAATGGAATTAATTTAGTTCCAGAATTAAGGAAAGGAAACTTAGTGTTAGAAACTGTTACAGAAGGTATAAATATTTACTTTTCTAAACAACATAAACTGACTCTTATCTATTATCTTTTTGAGTTGGCAGAAAGTGATAAAGAGATTAGCAATCAAGAGTTAGACTTTATTTACAGATTAGCTAAAAGTATAGGCTTATCTAAACAAGAACTGAACTCGATTACTTCGTTATACTTTAGTACTTATATTCCTTATCCTGAGGTAGGATTTAAAAGAACTACAAAAAGAACACATCAGTCAAGCGAAAGAAAAGGAAAGACACAGAATAAGTACCGATCCCATTCAAAATTAGAAAATGCACTATCTATTTTTAACTTAAAAGAAGACGCTACAAATCAAGAAATTAAATCGGCTTACAGACAAGCAGTTAAAATATATCATCCAGATCTAGTTGCCCACTTGGGAGAGGAGCACGTCCTAAAAGCAACCGCTTTTTTCAAAAGAGTAACGGTCGCTTATGACTATTTACAAGAGTGTAAAGGGATTAAGTAGATAATGGTTTAGTTCACTCCGTTATCATACCAATTACGTCTTCTTTGAAGTTTTAAATCTTGTAACATAGCAGATTTAACATTTATTTGAATGCTATAGCTCTGTAAGTTTCCAAAAGGAACCCAATTAAAAGCTAGCTCCCAACAATGTAAATCTCTCCTGATGTCTATAGAAGAATAACTAAATTGCTTTTGAGTGATGTCATAATTGGTTAAGTAGTTAATCATCCATTTTTCAGTAATTCTAATGTCGCCTCTAATCCCTATGGTTTGGTTGATGTTAAAAGTATCAATTCCCTCACCAAGTATTTTATTGTAATTTATTTTATAATCTAGGTTAACATTCCAAGGGACATTAAAATCAATAAATGCATCTGGATTTTGATTAATTGCATTTAACTCCTGTTTAGAACCTGCATCACTTTTATAGCTGTCTTTTTTGCCTTTACTACTGGCAAAAGAGAGACTTAAAGCAAAGTCAGCATTGGTAATTGTCCCTAAGTCTCCATTAACACTCGTTTGAAATATTTTTTGCCTTGCTCCATTTGTATAAGAATAAGGATCTAAGGTTGCATTAAATCGAGTGTTTAAGTTTTTAAATAGTTTAGTTCTACCTGTTATTCTTAACACGTCTAGATTAAACGAATCCTTCAATAGGTCATAGCCAGAAGAGAATGTTAAGTTGTCTAAAATGCTTGTTTTTTTGAAAGCATTTTCTGTTGAGTCATTTTTTAAATCTTTTTGTTTTAACTCTAACGCATTGATTAAGTTAAAGCCTAGCCTTCCAGATTCACCAGATACTGGAACTCCATATATTCCAGTTTGATACAAGTTAGAAGAGTTTGTTGCTCCATCACTATTTGTTTGATAATCATATTGGTAAGAGTTGTTAGGGCGGTAAGAAAAGTTTACATTAGGAGTGATGCTATGCCTAATAACCGATTTTTTCTTTCCTTGTAAAAAGGAGGCAAACTTGTAGAAACCATATAGTTTTGTGGTTAAACCAGCAGAAAAGCTTTGGCTATAAGGAGTGTTAAATAATTGTGTTGTATCTGTTATTACAGAGTCACTTATTGCGTCATATCTTCTTCTAGTTTGTTCAAAATAGTTGTAAAGTGTAAAGTTATAAGTAGGGGTTAGGCTAACTTTCTTATTGAAGAGTCTTAATGCCGTAGCTGCTTTTATATTATGTCTAGCACCATATTGCATATTGTCTATCAAATCAGCAGTTGAGAAATTTCCATCAGCATCTAAGTTGGTTGCTGTTCTATTTTGGAGGTTGACACTATAGGTTGTCCCAATCTGCTCGTACCAATAATCTTTACCTGTATGGGTTTTAGTTAGTAGTTTTCCAATAAAAAACCGATTCATGTTATACCCAACTTCAGGTAGTTTAAAGTTTACTGTGTTTGTTAGTTCACTTTGGTTATGACTTAGGTTTACGTTAAGGTTACTTTTTATTTTACCTTCAAACCTTCTGCTCCATGCTATGTTAGAGTTAAAAGTGTTTTGTAATGCATTCTGAGCAGTTATGTTTCCATAGTCATTTTTAGGTTGATTTTGAGATCCTATATTTACTTCACCATTAAAGGTAGACTTGGGTCTTGCTTTAGGGTCTTGTCTGTGGTTCCACCTAACAAAAAACTGATTTTTTTTTTCAAAAGTTTCAAATCCTTTTTCACCCGTTAGTATTTGCTGAAAACTAGTGTTTAAGCTACCACTAAACTTATATTTATTATTATAGTCGATTATTCCTGTTGTTCCCCAGCTTCCTTTTGAGTAGATGTCTCCAGTTAAGGTGATGGCAAGTTTTTCAGCTAAAGGAGAGTAACCTCCATCTTTCTTTTTTTGGAACTTATAAAAATACCCTCCTCCAGTTAAATAAAAACCTAGGGCAGGAGAGTTTCCATAAGTAGGAATAATAATCCCATTAGTTCCATTACTTTGATTAGGGAAATAAGCAAAAGGGAGTCCAAGTGGAGTTGGAATATCAGCAATAAATAGGTTAACAGGTCCAGAAATAATCTTATCTTCTGGTTTAATGATAGCTTTTCGAAGTTTAAAATAGTAATGAGGATGGTCTAAGTTACATGTAGTATATAAGGCAGTATCGATATGAATGTCGCCATTGGCCTGTCTTTTCACTTTACTTCCATGAATATAACCTTCTCCTTCCTGCATTTTTACTTGATAAGTAATCCCACGTTTCGTTTCAAAATTAAAACCAAGACTATCTGCCTTTGTTTTCATTTCTCCATCACTTAATTCAGGCACTCCAATTTTATTTCCTAAAGAGTCTTTACATAGTTTTGCTTTAACTAATTGTGTCTTAAAATTGAATTCAATAAAACAAGCTTTTAATTCAAAAGAACCATATTTTATATGTGCTTTGTTATAGAGGTATGCTTTTTGATTTAACATATCTAGATCTATCGAATCTTCGGCATCATAAAAAAGAGGACTTTCCAATTCACTTTTAACCAAAGAATCGTTAGTTTTTTGTGAAAATAAATTAATTGAACAGCTTATTAACAATGTTAAGAGTATAACAAACTTAGGGAAGAGAGAAATAAAATTCTGTTTTCTGCTATTTTTACCAATTAACAATGATATATATATTGAAGCGTTCAATCGATGATTAAAATTTTATTTATGATAACGAATAATATCAAACATTATGCGAAGAAACGGAATTTTTCCTTTTTTCTTGCATCTGTAATGCTTCTGTTTTCAAATATTCTTATTTCTCAAACGGGTATGGGAATAAGAACAGTTGTTATTGATCCTGGTCATGGAGGAAAAGATCCTGGTGCAATAGGGATAAATAAAGTACAAGAGAAAGATGTAGTGCTTGCAGTTTCTTTAAAATTAGGAGAATTAATAAAGAAAAGTTGCCCAGATGTAGAGGTTATTTACACAAGGTCTACAGATGATTTTATAGGGCTAGCGGAAAGAGCTACAGTAGCAAATAAAGCCAAAGCAGATTTATTTATTTCTATTCATTCTAATGTAGCAGGAAGTGCCTCTGCAAAAGGTTTTGAAGCGTGGGTGTTAGGTTTACACAAGTCAGAGGCAGCCTTAAACGTAGCAAAACTAGAGAATTCATCTATCTTTATGGAAGATGGGCATAGCAGTAAATATGAAGCTTTTGATCCTTCTGATCCAGATGCTTATATTGGATTGTCTATGCGTCAAAATGTGTTTTTAGATCAAAGTTTAATGTTTGCGGATCAGATTGTAAAAGATGCAGTAAGTAATGTTCATGTTAAGAGTAGGGGAGTTAAACAAGCTGGTTTTGTAGTCTTGTATAGAACAACTATGCCTGCTGTTTTAATAGAATTAGGATTTTTGTCTAATAATGAAGAAGAAAAGTTCTTAGGAAACCCAGAAGGTCAATTGAAATTAGCATCGACCATATTCAGTTCATTTTCTAAATACAAAGTAAGAAGAGACAAAGTAGATGGGGTTGTGGGTACAACAACTATTGCTGAAACTCCAAAAGAAACAGGTAAGTCAACCATTAATTTTAGGGTCCAAATTGCAACATCTCAAAATAAATTAGAAACAAAGTCTTACAATTTTAAGGGAATGAACGATGTAGATATGTATATTAGCGGAAAGTTTTATAAATATATCGTTGGCAACTATTCAAAATTAGTTGATGCAAAGCAACGATTAGCTGAAGTAAAAGAAAAAGGATATACTTCTGCGTTTATTATTGCATTTGAAGATGATAAGCGAATTAGTGTTAAAGATGCTATAGCAAAGTTGAAATAAGATGAGGTTTAAAAAAGAAATATTAGTAGGTATAGTTGTAACAATAGGAGTTTCAGCATTAATTGTTGGTTTTTTCTTCTTAAAAGGTCAAAATCTTTGGGAAAGCAAACAGCGATTTTTTGCTGTTTATGAGACAGCAGAAGGTTTAGTAACTGGTAATCCTGTTGTTAAAAATGGAGTGCCAATTGGAGTTTTAACTAGTGTAGAATTATACCCTAATGATCCTTCTAGAGTGTTAGTTGGATTCGATATTACAACAGAATGGGTGAAGCTTCCAAAAGGAACAATTGCTCAGTTAGAAGCTGATTTTGTTGGGAGTACAGTAATTAATGTTTTATTCCCAGAAGAAAGAAGTCAATTTCATGCTTCTGGAGATACAATAATTGCTAAAGTAAAACCTGGAGTTTTTGAAGAAATAAAAGATCAAGTATTAAAACGTATTGATCCTTCTTTGTCTCGAATGAACAATGTAATTGCAACAGCTGATTCATCTTTAGAAGTTCTTTCTGCACTTTTCTCTCGTAACACCGATAATCTAGATCAAAGTTTTGCAGGCATCAAGAATGCAATCTTAAACTTCGAAAAAGTATCTAAAAACTTAGATACCTTAATTGCTGGATTCTCTAATGATAGAGGTCAAATATTTGCAACTTTAGATAATGTCAAGTCCATTACTGGAAACTTAAAAGAAAGTAATGAAGAGATAACCAACACGCTTAGTAATGTTTCTACGATTACTGATAGCTTAGCTGCCTTAGACTTGACAGGAACATTAAATAAAGCACAAACTTCATTAGACAAAGTAAACTCTATATTAGATGAGTTAGAAAACGGGGAAGGTAGTTTCGCGATGTTACTTAAAGATTCATCTTTGTATAATAATATTACTATTATGGTTGATGAAGCTGGGCGTTTAGTAGAAAATATACAAGAACATCCGAACAGGTACTTACAGTTCGCAGTATTTGGATCTAAAGACAAAGGGGTTAACCTCAGTTCGAAAGATGAGAAAATACTTCGTAAATACGTTAAAGATTCTTTAAGAGATCGTTATAATAAGAAGTAATATTCTTCTTGTTAGCGAAATAAATTAAACATAAAAAGTAAAAAGGCAGTAAAGAATATTCTTTACTGCCTTTTTAAATGATAACTTATTTGAAATTAATGACCTCCCGCTACTACTCTCATCATTTCATTAATCAAATCTAGTGATAACATTAAAGAACCCTTAGAGTTGTCTATTAAACTAATTTTAGCAGTAGAGGTGAAGATATTGCCTTTGTTTTTAACGCCATTAAACTGAAAAGACTGATAGGTATCAGCAATGCTCTTGAAAGGTTTAATTTTATCAGTAAATTCTGTAGGTACTTTTTCATATGTTGTTTTGGGTGTCCAGTAGGCGAACATATTATTAGACTTCATTAAATTATAAGCTTCTCCTTTTAATTGCTTTGATTTAGAAATACCATTTCCATTGTTACTTTTCAATAATTCTTCATTATTTGTAATAACTAATAAGTCATCTTTAATCATGTAAAATACATTCAAAGGTTTAGCAGCTCTGTCAGAATACCTAGATTTAGGCTCTTGAAGTTCATAATAATGATCCTTCTTTATAATAACATCTGTCTGTGTCATTAGTTTTATTATCTTATCTCTTAGGTCTTTATTTCCTATAGATGCTATACTTACAAATTCTGGCAAAGTTTCTTTCTTTGTTTTTATTTTTTCTACTCTATTATAATCATCATCATAATCGTATGATGTGTATTCTACCTCAAATTCTTTAATGTCAGTTACTGCAAAAACAAAATCTCCTTGAACTAAATCAAATAGTTCTTCCTCATCAAAAAAAGTAAAACCAATATCTGCAGCAGTACCTATCCAGCTTTCATCATTACTAATATTTCCAAGTATACTTACATACATATCTCTATACATTTCAAAAGCTGGTTCTGGATTAGCTGCAAACCCAGCAATTCCTAGTAAATGATCTCCATCTATGTATTTAAACATTGATTTATTAAATTTCTTTTTATTCATTGACTTCATTTGCTTGATGTATTTACTCCCAACATGTTGAAGTGATGTTAAAGAAATATCATTGTCATTAAAGTTTAAAGAACCATAACCAAAGTTATCTTTAAACATGCTCATAAACTCATTACTTCTTTTGCTTGAGCTTCCTCCAAAAGCTTTAAAGTATAAGTCAGCATTAGAACCTAATGCATTCATAAAATAAGAAATGTCTCCTTTTTCTGCTAATGACTTAGTGTAATTAGCATTAAACTTTAAAGAATGTTCTGGTTTACTATTAAAAATATCATTTAAAACACGCTCTAACTTTTACCTTTTTTCTTCTTCTTTCTTTTTTGCTTTAGCAGCTAACCGCTCTTCATAGCTTTCATAATATTCTTCATCAACAGCTTCAACGGTCTCCTCATACGAAGAGTAATCATAACGATAGGGTATAGTGTAATCTATAAAAGCAACAACCTCTTTATTCCAAGCAATCATAATATTCTTGTCTGAATAATATTCATAACCATTGTTTAGTTTTACTAAGTCTTCTCTTTGCGATTTTGGAACAATACTATTAATGAATGCATCAAACTTAGTTGCATCAGACTTATTAAATAATAATGCATTATGATTAATACTATCATTCATACCCACAATAAAATAGTAGTTAGTATTATTATTAATACCATAATCTGTCCCTTTACTCATTAAAGCAACAAAAAGCTTTTCCAACTTTAATTTTGGAGTCACCTTGTAGTAATTGTCATAACTACCATTGTTATAGTTATAATCTTCAATTACTTCTTCAACGGCTTCATCTTCTTTTTCTTGTGCATTTTCGGGAGATTCCATAGACTCTTCTATGGCTCTTTCCAGTTGGTCTTTAATGACTTCAATTTCTGAATCACTAACACTAGTGTTTTCGTCTATAAGAACTTGTTTGTATTCTTTTAATAAACGATTAAATTGATTAGAAATACTATCTGAAATAGCTAATTGGTTCAACTCTTTACTTTTAGACTGAAGAGAAGCACCGTCAAATTTAACAACCGCAAATTCGTTGGTAGGTATATGCTCTAATAAACTAGATTGAGCAGAAAAACTTAAAGCTGATATTGCAAATAGCAAGGATAAGAAAGTAGAAGTATTTTTCATTGTGTTATAAAATGGGTTATGGTTTTCTAATTTGTAAAAGTAACTTTTAAGATCATAATATTCTATCCTCTTTTCTAGAATTTACATAATTGACTATAACTTTAGTAATTGTTAATAAAATAGCTGGTTATAAAACTTTAAAATTGAAACAGGAGATATATATTTGTATTTATAAAATGGCAGAAGAACAATTCATAGTATCGGCAAGAAAATACAGACCATCGACATGGGAAAGTGTGGTTGGTCAGTCGAATATTACCGATACACTTCAACATGCCATAGATACAGGTCATTTAGCTTCTGCCTATTTGTTTTGTGGACCAAGAGGAGTCGGTAAAACTACTTGTGCACGTATTTTTGCAAAAACCATCAATGAACAAGAAGGGGGAGAGCTGGAAGAAGATTTCTCATTTAATGTTTTTGAACTTGATGCGGCATCTAACAATTCTGTAGATGACATAAGGTCGATTACCGATCAGGTAAGAATACCACCTCAAGTGGGTAAATATAAAGTTTACATTATAGATGAGGTTCACATGTTGTCACAAGCAGCATTTAATGCTTTCTTAAAAACGCTTGAAGAACCACCTCCTCATGCTATTTTTATTTTAGCAACGACTGAAAAGCATAAGATTATTCCAACAATCTTATCTCGTTGTCAAGTTTATGATTTCAATCGAATTACGATTAAGGACATTGCCAGTCATTTAAGTTGGATTGCTGGAGAAGAAAAAATAAAAGCAGAAACAGATGCTTTACATGTCATCGCTGAAAAAGCAGATGGAGCATTAAGAGATGCGCTTTCAATTTTCGATCAGATCGTTAGTTATTGTGATGATAATATCACTTATGAAGCAGTAATAAAGAATTTAAACATTTTAGATTATGAGTATTACTTTAAATTAACCGATGCTTTATTATCCAATAAAATTCATGAAGGATTATTAGTCTTTGATGAAATTTTAGACAATGGTTTTGATGGACATAATTTTATTGTTGGTTTAGGGAGTCACTTTAGAAACTTGCTCGTTTGTAAAGATGCAATTACACTTCGTTTATTGGAAGTCGGAGATAACATTAAACTCAAGTATAAAGAACAATCAGCTAAAGCAACCGCTCATTTTTTAGTGGATGCGCTAAAAATAACTGGAGAAGCAGATGTTCATTTCAAAGCTGCTAAAAATAAACGATTGCATGTCGAATTGGCAATAATGAAGTTAAGCTCTCTAACCGCCATAGAGGGTCAAAAAAAAAAGTAGCTCATTAGATTTTGAAATTATTGGTCCTGATTTCTTTGGAGACATTGCTCCTAAAGCTCCTAATCCACAACCTATAAAAGTAACAGAAACTGGACAGCCTGTTTCCGAAAATAGTATTGTCGAACCTGAAAAAGAAGAGAAAAAGCCTGTAAAAGTAGCCGCATTTCAGCAGTTTAAAAGGAAGTCTAGCTTTTCTATAGGTGGGACAATAAAAGAAAAAACTGAAATAAAAAAAGAAGACGAAAAGCAAGAAGACTTAACCAATAAGCCTAAAAATAATTTTTCAGTAGAAGACTTAAATGCGAAATGGAAATCTTATGCTTATCGAGTTCAAAAAGAGAAAAGAATGGGAATGTATGCTACCCTTTCAAAGCGTTTACCTGTTCTAAAACCTAATTTCGAGTTAGAATTTACAATAGATAGTTCAGTTCAGAAAATAGACTTAGACAATGAAAAGCCATCTTTACTATCTTATCTTAGAAAAGAATTAAATAATTACAGCATCAGTTTTTCTGTGGTATTAACAGAATCTGAAGATACTTCTATGAAGTATCTTTCGGGAAGAGATCGTTTTTTACAAATGGCAGAAAAAAATGATTCTTTACACCGGTTAAGAGAACAATTGGGACTAGATATTGAGTATTAACCCTTAATAAGTTGAGGTAATACGATATAATGTAAAGTTATTTGTGTTACATTTACTATAAATAAAATTAAGATGAGATTATTTAGTATTATTGTTTTAGGTTTTTTTTTACTGCTTAGCAGTTGTTCCAAATCTGAGGGAGTTGGAGGAAAATCGATAATAAAAGGTAAAATTACGGTTACCAACAGAAAGAATGGTGTTCTAAAAGATACCTATGATGCACAAGCACACGATGTCTATATTATATATGGTGATGGTTCTATCCAGAATGATGATTTCAAAACAAGTCTTGATGGAAGTTATCAGTTTGAATACCTAAATAAAGGCAATTACCAACTATTTACCTATAGTGAATGTGAAAACTGCCCGAAAGGACAAGACAGTCTAATTCTAATTTCTGTTGAGGTAGCAAAAAATGAAACAAAAGAATTAGAAACGATTAAAGTCTTTAACAATATCTAATTCAAGAATATGAAAAGTTGTATTCTTTTCTTCCTTTTTTCTTTTTTTATCCATACTATTTACTCCCAATTAGATTATAGAGGGTGGAAGACATGGCAAAGTATAGAAGCAGAATATGAATTAAATAAAAAGTCTAAAATTGAAGGAGCTTTATCTACAAGAAATAGACATGCATTAACTACCTTAGATAAGCTATTTATAGATTTAAGTTATAGCAGAGATATAGCCAAAAAACAAGACATTAGTTTAGCATACCGTTTAACTTTTGAGAATGAAGAATTTAAGAATCAGTATGTTAATCGATTTAATATCGATTATAGTTATAAGATGAAATTAATTTCTAAACATTCTTTAAAATTTAGAAATAGAATTCAGGCAAAATTTTATTATGATAATAGTGTTTCTTTTGTAGACCGAATTAGACTAAAGTACACCTATAAATATTCCAAAAAAGTTGATTTATCTGCTTATGCTGAAGGGTTTTATGACCCGAATCAAAATATTTCATTCTATAAGTTTAGAATAGGAAGTACTTTAAGCTATGAACTCTATAAGCGATTAAGTTTAGGGTTAAAATACTTTTTAACAAATGAAGTAAATGTTTATGAGCCAAAATCATTTAATGTGTTTAGTATTAGTCTAAAAAAGTCAATAAAGTAACTATAGTTTAGAAGTTAAAATGATAAAAAGCGATAAGGTATTATCGCTTTTTTTGTTTCTGAAAGTTTAGTTTATCGTACCATAAATATTGTAAATTCCCTAAAATTCTGCTATATTCGCGAGTCTAAAATTACGAGTTACATTGAACCTTTAACAAGGGACACTATTCAAGAAAAAAATGGAAAAAATAACACCTTATAAACCGAAAAATAAAGTTAGAATTGTAACCGCAGCTTCTTTGTTTGACGGACATGATGCAGCAATTAATATCATGCGTAGAATTATCCAAACTACTGGTTGTGAAGTAATTCATTTAGGACATGACAGAAGTGTTGAAGAAGTAGTAAACTGTGCTATTCAAGAAGATGTTCAAGCAATAGCAATGACTTCTTATCAAGGAGGTCATACAGAGTATTTAAAATACATGTATGACTTATTGAAAGAAAAAGGTGCTCCACATATTAAGATATTTGCTGGCGGTGGAGGTACAATTTTACCTTCGGAAATAGAAGAGTTAGAAGGGTATGGAGTGACTAGAATTTATCATCCAGATGATGGAAGAAAAATGGGGTTACAAGGAATGATAAATGATTTGGTACAACGTGCTGATTTTCCCGTTGGAGATGTTTTGAAAGATGAGTTAGGTCAAATTGCTTCAAAAGATAATCACTCAATAGC
>JAGXIB010000145.1 GCA_024635865.1 Flavobacteriales bacterium | reverse complement strand
GCCTTAATGGGGCTAATTCCTCCATTAATTATTGTTATAGGAATCCCAAACTGTGTTTATTTAATCACTAAATATCAACAAGAGTATAAAGATCATGGAAATAAGGTAAAAGCCTTAACCAGAGTCATAAAAAAAGTAGGAACGGCTACGTTAATGACTAACGCTACCACTGCAATGGGTTTTGGAACGTTTATTTTTACACACAGTAAACTAATGCAAGATTTTGGTGTAATAGCTTCACTAAACATCTTACTATTGTTCTTTGTCTCGATATTGGTTGTTCCGATTATTTATAGTTATTTAAGTACTCCAAAAATTAAACATACAAAACATCTAGAACGCAAGTGGCTATTTACTGTTGTAGACAAACTAGTAACCTGGAGCTCTAGTCATCGATCTTTTGTTTATATTTTGACTGTGATAACTTTTTTTGTAGGGATATATGGAATGTCTTTAATGAAAACGTCTGGAAACATTGTAGATGACCTACCTAAAAAAGATGCTGTAGTTCAAGATTTAAAGTTTTTTGAAAGTAAACTAGGAGGCATTATGCCTTTCGAAATTATATTAGAATCAACAGATACCATATACAACAGTTATGACAACATTCGAAAAATAGACGACATTCAAAAGACGTTAGCCTTGGAGAGTAAGTTATCTAAATCGATTTCTATTGTAGATGCTATTAAGTTTGTAACTCAATCCTACTCTAACGGTAACCCAGAAAAGTTTGTCTTAAAAGATAAAAGAGGCTTGAGTAAAATTTTATCCTCAAAGTATTTTAAAAACACTTTCAATTTAGATCAGGTAGATACAACAAATCAGATGTTAAATGGGTTTTTAGATGCTTCTAAAAAACAAACAAGAGTTACTGTTCAAATTGCTGATGTAGGCATTGACACCATGAATGCTGTTGTAGAAAGGGTTTCCGAAAGAATTCACAAAATTGTAAACGAAGAGCAAATATTGGTTGACAGTCTTTTAAAAGTAAAAGACAATAAAGTAAAAGAAGCGTTATTGGTTGAGCTTTACGAAAAGTATTCTTGGATAAAAAATGATGTAATGAATGCCTACATCAAAAAAAATCCTGACTTAGCAGAGCAGTTTTTTGATGACGAATCCCTTGCTGTAAACTTGTATAAAAAAGAAGACTTCGGAGAGGTGTTAAATAACGCCATGAATAACCATCCAAAATTTAGATATAGCATTACTGGTAGTGCAGTAAACTACACAAAAGGAACAACTTACTTGGTGAATAATCTATTTATAAGCCTTGCTTTGGCTATAATGGTGATTGCATTATTGATGTCTGTTTTATTTCGATCTTGGAAAATGGTGGTAGTTTCATTAATTCCGAACCTCTTACCACTAATTATTACTTCTGCAATTATGGGGATATTTGGAATCCCTATTAAGCCCTCAACTATTTTAGTCTTTAGTATTGCCTTTGGTATTTCTGTAGATGATACCATTCACTTTTTAGCTAAGTATAGACAAGAGTTGACAATAAACAACTGGAACATAAAAAAATCTGTAGATACTGCCATTAGAGAAACAGGAGTGAGCATGATTTACACTTCAATTATTTTGTTTTTTGGCTTTGGTGTCTTTACAGCTTCAAACTTTGGAGGAACACAAGCATTAGGTATACTAGTTTCAATTACTTTGTTTGTTGCAATGTTGGCTAATTTAGTCTTATTACCTTCATTACTGCTAACCTTAGAAAAAAGGATAACCAATAAGTCATTTAAAGACCCTCTACTTGAGGTTATGGATGATGAAGACATTGATGTAAACCTTCTTAAATTAAAAAAAGAAGAAAATAAAGATAAAGAATAAAAAACTTACTATGAAAGGAATAATTTTAGCAGGAGGTTCGGGAACAAGATTACACCCACTAACATTGGCTGTGAGTAAACAGTTAATGCCAGTTTATAATAAGCCAATGATATACTACCCTCTTTCTACTCTTATGATTGCTGGAATTAAGGATATTCTTATCATTACAACTCCTCACGACCAAAAAGCGTTTCAAACATTATTAGGGGATGGAAGACATTTGGGTTGTAACTTTCAGTATAAAATTCAGTCTGAACCGAATGGTTTAGCTCAAGCTTTTGTTATTGGAAAAGAGTTCATTGGAAAAGATAAAGTAGCATTAGTTTTAGGAGATAACATTTTCTTTGGCACCGGAATGGGAAATCTTTTAAGAGATAGTCTTAACCCTGATGGAGGCCTAGTTTTTGCTTATCATGTTTCGGACCCAGAACGTTATGGTGTGGTTGACTTTGATGAAGATAATAATGTGCTTTCTATCGAAGAGAAACCAGCAAATCCAAAGTCTCACTTTGCAGTTCCTGGCTTATACTTTTATGATAATGATGTCATTGAAATTGCAGAAAATCTAAAACCATCAGCAAGAGGTGAGTACGAGATTACGGATGTAAACAAAGAATACTTAAAACTTGGCAAACTAAAAGTTCAAATATTAGAACGCGGTACAGCTTGGTTAGATACTGGAACTTTTACCTCTTTAATGCAAGCTGGACAATATGTTCAAACAATAGAAGAGCGTCAAGGCTTAGGTGTTGGATGTATCGAAGCGGTAGCTTATTCTAGAGGTTTTATTGATGCAGATCAATTAAGAAAAATAGCAACTCCTTTAGTGAAAAGTGGATATGGTAAATACCTTATGAGTCTTATCGATTAATAAATCATTTTTAAAATGAAAACAATAGAAAAATATCAAGAGTTAATAGTCAATCAAATTGATTTATTTGAAAAGAATAGAGGTGACTTAGCTCTGTACGATCCAGTAAGCTATATTTTATCTATTGGAGGAAAAAGAATAAGGCCTGTATTGACTTTAATAGGAACTGATTTGTTCGATGGAAACATAGAAGACTCTTTTCAATCGGCTTTAGGAATAGAAATGTTTCATAACTTCACGCTATTGCATGACGATATTATGGACGATGCTCCCCTAAGAAGAGGGATGGATACTGTACACGAAAAGTGGGATGTAAACTCTGCAATACTATCGGGTGACGTTATGTTTGTTGAGGCATTTGTTAAAGTTACTTCATGTAAGACAAAGTATTTACGTTCAGTTTTGGACTTGTTTAACATTACAGCTACTGAAGTTTGTGAAGGGCAACACTTAGACATGGAGTTTGAGACAAGAGAAGATGTTACTATTCCTGAGTACATCGAAATGATTAAGCTAAAAACCTCCGTTTTAGTAGGTTGTGCACTAAAGTTAGGGGCTATTTTAGCAGATGCGAAAGATGAAGAAGCCAACTTAATTTATGATTTTGGCTTAAACCTAGGAATAGCATTTCAAATTCAAGACGATATTTTAGATGTTTATGGAGACGCTGCTTTATTTGGGAAACAAGTAGGGGGTGATATTTTAGCGAATAAAAAAACATACTTACTGCTAAAAGCTTTAGAAAGTGCGGATAAATCTCAGGGTGAAGAGTTAAATAGTTGGTTAGCTAAATCAGAATATAACTCAGATCAAAAAGTTAAAGCGGTAACTACTCTTTTTACAGATTTAAACGTAAAAGAAAAAGCAGAAAAAGTAATGTGGGATTATTATGACATTGCAATAGAATCTTTAAATAAGTTAAAACTAAATGAAGAAAAGCACCATTATTTACTCGACTTTGCTCAAGGACTAATGCAACGTTCTAAATAAAAAAATTCCCACCAATAAAAAAATAACAGAGAATATAAAACTTTAGTTATCTGTATTTTTTGTGCCTTTTTGCTGTTTTGCGACTTTTAATAGGCTCGTATTAATGTTTTTTCTTCTTTTAAGTACAAATGAAACAGCTATTATTGTCCATTTAACCTTTTTAATGTGTTTAAATGTATTCGGTCAGAAAAACAACTACGAAGTATTAGATAATGATAAAAGAACCGGGCTACCTTCTATGGTTAAACTAAATCAAGAAGTTAACATTCAAGATTTTCAACAATGGTTCAAGTTAAATTTTCAAGTAGAAGATGAGTTTATTTTTGTCTTAAAAGACAAACAAAAAGATGAACTTGGTTTTGAACATTTCCGATTTAATCTTTATCATGGTTCTAATAAGGTTTTTGGTGAAGACATCATAGCACATGTGAAAAAAAACAATGTTTTAAGTTTTAATGGTTATTTTATTTCTTCCTTAACCAAACCTAATCAGTCGATTTCGGAAGAGAAAGCATTGACTTTGGCATTAAATAACATGAATGCTAAACAGTACAAATGGGAGTTACCTTTAGAAGAAAAAGAACTAAAAAGAGCAACTAAAGGTCCTTTTGCTTCCTATTACCCTGCATCTGAAGTTGTTTATGCTCCAACTGACGGAGACTTTAAGCCAGAAAACTATAAAATGTGCTATCGTTTTGAGATTTATGCTCATGAAAAACTAATTCATCATTCTGACAGAGGATTTGAATATTGCAACCCTAAATACACTGAATTTGCTGAAGAAAATGGAATTATGATGAGTATGACTAAACAATATGACCCATACGAAAATGCTGCAGCTGAAAGAGTTAACAGAACATTAAAATACGAATATGGACTAAAAAAGGTTATTAAAAACACTGATATAGCTCAAAAAGTAACTAAACAAGCTGTGTTTATATATAATAATTTAAGAACTCATTTTAGTCTTGATTTATGAAAACCAAGTGAAGTTCACTTAAATCCAACTATTAAATATAAGTCTTATCGAAAAAATAAAGTAAATTTACAAGAGCTTACTATTTAGCGTTTTAAAAACGCAGAAACAGAAAGTTGTTCTGATTAGTTTTGGCCTCTTATCGGCCTAAAAAAAGCGGAAATAATTTTTGATAATGAACCAAATAAACCTCAAAAAAGGTCAACCTATATCTGTATAACACACAAACTAACCCTATGAAGACTCTAAAATTTAATGCGTTAAGAAGCATCGTAACAATCTTCTTACTTTCGATTCATATAAGTGCTTTCTCTCAAATTAAAATTGGGAACAATCCAACAACAATTGGTTCGTCATCCATTTTAGAGTTAGAAGACACAACTAGAGGGTTTTTAGTAACAAGATTAACAACGTCTCAGCGAGACTTAATCACTTCTCCTCCCAACGGTTTAACTGTATTTAATATACAAACCAACACGATGGATGTATACCGAGTAGACCATTGGGAATCGACCGTTTATAAGCATCCAGATGACAAAGTAGTATATGTTTATTCGCTTTCAGATCTTCCGGCACCTTCCGGTTCTGTTATAACGTTAGACCCAAACTCCATGTACATATTCAAAGGGATAGTCAATATTTCACCTTATTATTTAGAGTTGAATGGAGCCAATTTACGAGGTATTGATCCAGCTCGTGACGGCGTATCATCGACTGTTAGTGGTGCAATACTGAGAAGTACGTCTGTTTCAGTCTTCATGCAAGATTTAGTGGTAATTCCTTTAAGCGGAGCTACTAAGGCGTATGATTTTAAGGATGTTACAGGCACAAAGTTTTGCAATCTTTTTTCAGGGAATTCAGTTGTAGAAGTTGGAATCCCGAGCTTAGGAGTAGGTCAAATTAGTGGATTCAAGGCCGCAACGATAATTAAAAATTATTGGAAGGCTTCCGACGGCTTAAAAGTAACCGGTAACATGGGTAAATTTGCCTGTGGATTCACCTTTATAACTGATGTCACAGCCGGATCAGGCATAGAGTTTTTAGCTGGCTTAACCGTTGATGACATCGATCTTTCAAATAATTATTTTGTTTACACTGGACAAAAGGGAGTTAAACTCAATCCCGGTGCTTCAGTAAACCGAGGGCGAATGACTACTAATATGTTTAGAGGAGTTGGAAGTCCATTAGATGGATTAGATTCTTACTCCTTGGGATGGAGTATGAAACAAAATACAGATATTCCGGATTCGAGAGCATATAGTTTTATCTATTTTAATAACAACGTAACAGTCACTTCATTACCGAGCGCAACACCGAATTATTTTAAAATTCAAGGCGTTACCACATCAATTGACCAAAAAAGGTTTACTGCTACTGACAATAGAATTACTTACACTGGTGTGGACCCTATTACAGGAAAAGTATCTGTTGTAATCAGCGCAAAGGCACCAGCAAATAATTCCGATTTTTCAATAGGGATTGCTAAAAATGGGACAATGTTAACTGCTCCAGTTTCGTCAATGGCTGCAGCATCAAATAACCAATCATTTCAAATTATTTTAAATACCGAAACCAACCTTGTTAACGGAGATTATCTTGAAGTTTTCATTGGTCGAAACAACAGTAACACCTCTTCTTTAATCGTTGAAGAATTGCAATTTAGAGTAACGGATTAATAGCACAACTAAATTTTAACAGAAATTACCCTTTGCAAAGAGGGTGATTTTGTCGTTTAAGAAATTCCCGACCCGAATCCCCTGTTTCTCTTTAACCAGAAAACTTCTCGGAATTGCTTCAACCATAGCAATCTACTTGATCCTATACTCCAGCAGTCAACAACGTCTTCGTCTAGTGATTGATCGCTTATTTTTGAACGGATTCGGTCTCATTCTACTGAAGTATTAATCCAGTCTCGCATCACGGCCTTATTCCAGTTCACGTTTTGGGCAGAACTCCCAATACTATTCTTTGAACCAATCGCATAGATCAACAGCTTTCCGTCAAGTTACTACTCCATAGAAGCTGCAAACATCTGTACTCGTTATAAAAACGGAAGACTTTGAAACACAAACCTTTGATAGGTCAGACTTATGTGAGAACCAATTTGATTCCACTCAATGAATATTGAATTGGTGATAACCAACTCGAAAATAGCGACAGTTGTATTATGCGCACCTGTAGGCATCTTTTTGTTATCGATGTGCCCGCAGAAGATCCTAGAAGTGCAAAAGGCCACTTGCTCGATAGCACGTGAACTTTTCCTTGAAAAAAACGCTCTTTAAAGAGGAATCAATCCCCTAAATGTTATTGCGATTAGTAGATTATGAGTTGGCTTGTCCAGTATTCATCTTCACTAACCAATTTAACAATATAGTGCCCTGGTACAAGATTTACTTTTGGATGAATTGGGATGCTTTGATTTCCCAATGGAACAATATCTTCACTGAAGATCAGATTCCCAAGATCATCAATTACGTACAATTCAAAGAATTCCTTATTCACTGGTAGTACCAGGTTGAAAAAATCAGGAAGCGATGGATTGGGGAATAGTGTAAGTTGTCCATCGTTTTCAATAACATTGTTAATTGCAATGATTTGGAAGCTTTTCTCATTGCCGTCAAAATCCGTTTGTTTGAGTCTATAATAGGAAACGCCACGTAATGGATCATAATCAATTGCCGCGTAATTAAGTGTTGCAGTGCTGTTGCCAGCGCCTTGAACTGTTATTAATGATTCGAAGTCCAAACAATTGTCTGAGCGTTCAATGGTGAAATAATCATTGTTAATTTCACTTGCTGTGACCCATTCCAATACAACCACGTTTTCAACTTTCTTCGCCGTAAATGAAGTCAATTCTATTGGCAAAGGATTGTTGCTTGTTGTTGATCCTAACGTAAAAGGACCAAAAGAGCTTACCGCTCCAGATGTGGTAACGGTTCCAGCTGAGGCGTTTCCTGTCGTTAAACTATTGCCATGATTTTTCCACTCAGCCCCGTCCCATCTCGCGACCAATAAATCACTTAAGTTGTCCACACCGCAACTATTTAGATCCCATTCCAAAGTAACATTGACATTCGAAGTTCCATTCGTTCGATCGAGAATCCAATACTCACAACTGCTGAGATGATCAATGGAAATTTCCTTTAAGCTTCTATCGTACAGTGCGTCTGCATCCGTTTCGAAATACTCTGCTGTAAACGCATCTGTTGCAAGGGATGGCACGTCAATGGCGATCGACTGAAGGTTGCTATCATCACCTACAGGGAAAACAAATGCATCATTTCCTGTTTTACGAACGACACCATCAACGTGACTTGCATCGCTCGCATTCAAATAGGTAGCTCCATCCTGAAAATGAACAAACTCGGTTGCTTTATCGGCGTGATCCGAATAGATGATCCCTTTTGTAAATGTTAAGATTCCAGAAACTTGCAATTCGTTGTCTAATTGCAATGAACCGCTCGCCTTATCAACGACAAAATTGTTGCTCTGAATTAAATTCGTTCCGTTAAATGTTTGTGCATTTGAACCGACTAGGTAAACGGTCCCCAGGTTATTATTGAAATTACCGTTGTTCGTAAAATCACCGAAAATGCCGATCTCAGCACCACTGTGCATCCTAAAATCACCACTATTTTGAATTTGACCGTATCCACAGATGCCAATCTGAAATGAGATTACTAATAATTGAAATCTAATTTTCATGTTGTGTCAGTATTTTAGGATAAAAGTGGATCACTTCACTATGCCATCATTTTCACTTGCTTGGAATCTACTCTTTGAATAAATCTACAATTAAGAAAAACAGATCTTTCATCTAAATTTCCTAGCGCACCTTCTTCATTTCCCAACGTGAGATAAAGCTGGAAACATTGTACTTTCCTGGAATAGGTTGACCAAAAATTAAACACTTAATTATAGTCACTTATGAAACAAAGAAAAGAACACTGTCGAAAAAAGAGTTACGAAAAAGTAACATTTCAACAAAAATTATTGGTCATTGACGAAATTCAAAAGGGGCAAATTTCGATCAATTTTGCATCAAAAAAATATAGTACTTTAGAACAACAATATACTGGTATGAGTAAAAAAGATGAAATAAAAAAGTTAATGGAACGCATTGAAGAGCTTGATTTTGTTAAAGAATTTCAACAAGATATAATTGCAGATATGGAAATTATAACTGGTGTTGATATGTCAAAAAAGTCATTGCCCGAAACATTAGCAAAAGAGATAGAGCTAAAAAAGAAAATGGATCTATCAATGTTTTGGGATTAGTAAACAAGCACTCTTCAAAAGACTTAAAACGCAGAAATAACTTTTGATAATGAACCAAATAAACCTCAAAAAAGGTCAACCTATATCAGTATAATACAATAGTTTTTAATCCTACTTTTCGTATAATAACGAAGAGTAAAGTTAGTGCATTTATCATATCTTATTTTAAAATAAAAAACACCAAATAAACGAGTTATTTGGTGTTTAATTATTAATGTATTCGATATTAAATTTAGCTTTATCTAATCTTAAAGTTAACAGGAACAGTATATTTTACCCTTACCGCTTTACCTCTTTGTTTTCCTGGTTTCCAATCTGGCATACTAGCAACAACTCTTTTAGCTTCTTTTACCAAAGATTTATGAACTTCTTTTCCAGGAGGCGCTGCGGACTGAACATCTGTAATACTTCCATCTTTTTCAACTGTAAAACTAATGTAAGCTCTACCTTGAATGTTATTATCCATTGCTTGTGGTGGATACTTCGTATTTGTACTCAAGTATTTCATCATAGCTGCTGGTCCACCAGGAAATTCTGGAGTCTCTTCAACAATACTATAAACAACATTATCTTCTTCAGGTTCTTCTTCTACTTCATCAGGAACGTCAATAATTTCGGTGTTATTAGATTCTTGATTAAACAAATCTATATCATCTGCTTTATCCTCATCGTCCTCTTCCAGTACCTCAACATCTTCTGGCGGAGCTG
>JAGXIB010000144.1 GCA_024635865.1 Flavobacteriales bacterium | reverse complement strand
GCCAACAACGACAGATGGCTTAACTTATTATAATTTAGGGTACTGTACAACAAAGGACTCTATAAAATTCTCAGCCCCTACACTTTTAAGTAAAAACTTAACAAGTAAATTTTACGAAGGGTACCCTGCATTAGATAAAGCAAATAATATATTATATTTTACTTCTAACTCTCTTTCGAAAGTGAAAGTAAAAAAAGGTGGTAAAAAAGATGTAGGGAATGAAGTGAATAGATTGAAAATATATCGTTCTGTTTGGCAAGATGATGATTGGGCAAAGAAGGAAGAATTACCTTTTAATAGTATGGAATATAGTTGTTTGCATCCTTCAATCTCAAAAGATTGTAAGACCATGTATTTTACTTCAGATAAGCCTGGTGGAATAGGAGGTTATGATATCTTTAAAGTTGAAAAAACTACTTCAGGATGGTCAACACCTGTTAATATGGGAGCAAAGGTAAATTCTATTGGAGATGAAATGAATCCTTTTATAATAGATGATGTTTTGTATTTCTCATCTAGAGGCTTTTTTGGCTTTGGTGGTATTGATGTATTTAGAGTAGACCTATCTGTAGATGAGCCTGTTGTTGAGAATCTTGGAGCTCCTATTAATACTGCTTATGATGATTTTTCTTTTACAATTAACGAGAATGATAAAGGTTATGTTTCTTCGAATAGAAGTTCTAAAAAGGCTGAAGATGAAATTTATAGTTTTGTTTATTACCCAGTTAATGTAGTAAAAGATGCTGAAGATGGCTCGGTAGTAGAAGATGTAGATGTTACGGTGTCAGAAATGATTGATGGGGAATGGAAACAAGTTTCTTTACAGAGAACAAATAAATCAGGGGAATGGAAATATGACTTTAAGGAAGGTGTAGATTATAAAGTTAAATTTGATAATTCATACCGTAATTCAAAAGAGTTTGAATTAACTGCTTCTGGAAATCGAGAAAAAGAGCTAAAGGCACTTCAAAATGTTGATATGCAACGAGTTTTTATAGATGGTTATGTTATAGATGAAGAAACTCAGAAAGGAATAGAAGGAGTTAAAGAAATCTTATATGAAAAAGATGAGTTAGGAGAGTTTAACGAAATAGATTCTACTTTTACTGATGAGGAAGGTTACTGGAGATTTGATGTAGAAAAAGATAAAGTGTATGAGGTAGAAATCCAAAGAGTAGATTACGAGCTTAAAAAAATTGAGATAGAACCATTAACGGATAATGAAATAAAAAGAAAGACATATAATACAGAGTTAAAAGTTTTAACGAATAAAGAAGGAGAAAAAATATTAGGTGTAGATAATGTTTTGTTTGAATTAAATTCAGCGACGATTACAAAAGAATCTTTCCCAATATTAGATCAAGTAGTCACTTATTTAAAAGCGAATCCTTATTCTAAATTAGAAATTGGAGCTTTTACTGATTGCTCTGGAAATGATGCTGATAACCTTCAATTGTCTAAGGAAAGAGCAGAGTCTTGTGCGAATTATATCATAGAAAAAATCGGAGGAAAAGCTTTTAGAGTTAAGCACAAAGGGTATGGAGAAACTAAGCCTTTAAATAGCTGTGAAGAACAAACTGCTGATTCTAAAATTGCTGCTTTAAATAGAAGAGTTGAGTTTAAATTGGTTAAATAAGTCGTTAGATTAATTTTCTGGACTAAATTTTGATATTCTATATTTATAGAAATCCTATTGTGAAAAATTAACTTTGTTAATTATTTGAATTCGTTATCTTCACAATATTAAATTACAATCAGATGATTAAATATATAACAGCAATTGCCTTTTTATTTTCTTTAAGTTTTATTTATACTCAAAAAACGCTTGAACAAAATCCATCGGAATTAACAAATAAAGTTGAAGAGCTAATAAATGCAATAGACAAGAAGTATGTTGAAGAAGTAGATAAAGAGGTATTGATTAAGGACTTTATTGCTGGAATTCAAAATAGATTAGTGCCTTTTCAGTCTTATGTTTCTTCAGAAAACTGGAAGAATGATTCTTCCAGTTTGTTTGCTGGAATAGGCATTTCAATAAAGTTTAAGAATGACACTATAGTTGTAGAAGAGGTTTTGAAAGGTAGTGGAGCAGATTTATCTGGGATTTTAAAAGGAGATAAAATTGTAGCGTTAGAAGATAAAAAAGTAAGTAGTTTTAATTACTTTAGTGATGTTTCAAAAATATTAATCGGAGACTTAGATTCAGATTTAACAATAGAGTTAGTGAATAGTGAAGATACTAGTTACACAATAAAAAGAACAGTTAAAAGAATGTCCATTCCAGGTATTTCATTTTTTCAATTAGGTGAGTCTGTAACATCTATAGAGGAAGCAATCACATTAGGAAGAGCTTTATACCCCGATTCAGTTTCTAGCCTTGAGATAACCGAAACAGGTATACGTTACATGTTAGAGCAATTAGATCCTCATACATCATACATTTCATTAGAAGACTTTCATGACATGAATGCCCCTTTAAAAGGGTCTTTTACAGGGGTTGGAGTTCGTTTTCAAATCGTTAAAGACACCATAGTTGTCGTAGAGGCAATACCAGGAGGCCCTTCTGCAAAAGTGGGGGTTCAGCCTGGAGATAAGTACATATATATAGCAGATGAAAAAGTTGCTGGGGTTGGGATTAAAAATAGTGGAGTAAGAGATCGTTTGTTAGGAGATAAAGGGACTAAAGTTGCTATTAAAATGAGTCGTAATGGTGAACCTGAATTATTAGATTTTAAAATAGAACGTGATAAAATACCAATTTACAGTGTAGATGCTGCTTATATGGTTAATAAAACAGTTGGTTATGTTAAGTTAAATAAGTTTGCTGCTACAACCCTTGTAGAGGTTAGAAAAGCATTATTGGATCTAAAATCTCAAGGAATGAAAGATTTAGTTTTAGATTTACAAGGAAATGGTGGTGGTTATTTGAGTGCCGCAATTGGTTTAGCTGATGAGTTTTTAGACGATGATAAACTTGTCGTTTATACAGATGGTAGAGCTTACCCTAAGAAAGAATATGGAACTAGATATCCTGGCGCTTTGGAAAAAGGTAGGTTAGTTGTTTTAGTTAACGAAAACAGTGCTTCAGCTAGTGAAATAGTTAGTGGAGCCATTCAGGATTGGGATAGAGGTATAATTATAGGTCGTAGAACTTTTGGTAAAGGTTTAGTTCAAAAACCCCACAACCTATCAGATGGTACACAGGTTAGGATTACTACCTCTCATTATTATACTCCTTCAGGTCGTTGTATCCAAAAACCCTATGATAAAGGAATTCAAGAATACAGAAGAGAAAAGTATAACAGGTACGAGAACGGAGAGTATTTTCATAAGGATAGTATCAAGTTTGACGAGTTGTTAAAAGTGTTTACAAAGGTTAAAGGAAGAACAGTATATGGGGGGGGTGGAATAATGCCAGATGTGTTTGTTCCATTAGATACTACTGGAACGAGTGATTATTTCTCAAGTTTAATAAGGAAGGGGATATTAAATCGTTTTTCATTAACGTGGGTAAATGAAAACAGAGTCAAGCTTCAAGAAAAATACATTACATTTAATCGTTTTAATGATAAGTTTAAATTAGATAAATTAACAAAAGAGTTAATTGATTATGCAGAATCCGAAGGGTTAGCCTATAATGAAAAACAATATAAAGAAGCAGAAAGAGTCATTCTAATTCGTTTAAAGGCTAGCATAGCTCAAAACTTATTTGACTTTAGTAAGTTTTATGAAGTTAATAATGCGCTAAATGAGCCACTTCAGCAAGCTGTAAAGATACTAGAAGAGGGTAGCCTTTTCGAAGAGCTAGAAAGATAAGGATACATATTAGGCTGTATTTTTTGTAAAATAAAAGAATACATGTTTGTGTAGTAAAAAAAAAGAAGTACCTTTGCAAACCTATTTTAGTATAATAGAGAACAAATAATAATAAAGATATTTAACGTGAATACATTAAGTTACAAAACAATATCAGCTAACAAAGAGACAGTAAACAAAGAGTGGTTGTTGGTTGATGCAGAAGGACAAACTTTAGGTCGTTTAGCGAGTAGAGTTGCTAAATTAATTAGAGGAAAGCATAAAGTGAACTACACTCCACATGTTGATTGTGGTGATAACGTAATTGTGATTAATGCTGAAAAAGTAAATTTAACTGGAAAGAAATGGACAGATAAATCTTACATTCGTCACACAGGTTATCCTGGTGGGCAGAGAGAACTTTCTGCTGAGAAGATGTTAGAAAAACATCCAGAAAGACTAGTTGAGTTTGCTGTAAAAGGAATGTTACCTAAAAACAAATTAGGGAGTGCTTTATACACAAATCTGCATGTTTACGTTGGAGGAGCACATAATAAAGAAGCTCAAAAGCCTAAAGAAGTAAAATTAGATTCAATCAAATAATTATATGAGCGTAATAAATACAATCGGAAGACGTAAATCTTCTGTCGCTAGGGTTTACTTGTCTGAAGGGACTGGTAAAATGACCGTAAATAAAAGAGATTTCTCAGAATACTTTCCAAAAGGAGTATTACATTACAAATTAAGCCAACCATTTCTTTTAACAGATACTATTGGTAAGTATGATGTTAATGTTAATGTTAAAGGTGGTGGAGTAAATGGACAAGTGGAAGCTATTCGTTTAGGAATCTCTAGAGCATTAGTAGAAGTTGATGAAGAAAATAAGCCGTTATTAAAAGCAGAAAGCTTAATGACGCGTGATCCAAGAATGGTTGAACGTAAGAAACCAGGTCAACCAAAAGCAAGAAAGAAATTTCAATTTAGTAAACGTTAATATTACAATTTATATAAATAAAGCTCTCTTTTATAAGAGGGCTTGTTTAGTATCTAAGCGTTTCAGACCGATAAAGATTATCGCTACTGAGATTGCTGCTGAAAATTAAATGTAGACGTTATTTTATAATAACTCAGTACAAAGAAAGTAAACACCATGGAAAAATTAAAGTTTGACAAGATGTTGGATGCGGGAGTGCATTTCGGACATTTAAAAAGAAAGTGGAACCCAGCAATGGCTCCTTATGTTTTTGAAGAACGTAAAGGAATTCACATTATCGATTTGAACAAAACAGTTGTGAAAGCTGAAGAAGCTGCAGCTGCTTTAAAACAAATTGCAAAATCAGGAAGAAAGATTTTATTTGTTGCTACTAAGAAGCAAGCAAAAACAATCGTTGTTGAAAAAGTTAAAGAAACTCGTATGCCTTTCGTTACAGAAAGATGGCCTGGTGGAATGTTAACTAACTTTAAAACTACAAGAAAGACCATCCGTAAAATGACATCAATTGAAAAAATGATGCAAGATGGAACAGCTAATCACTTATCTAAAAGAGAACGTTTACAAAGAACGAGACAAAAAGATAAATTAGCAGGAGTATTTGGAGCAATTGCTGATATGACTCGTTTACCAGCTGCATTATTTATCGTAGATGTAAAAAAAGAGGATATCGCTGTAGCTGAAGCTGTAAAGTTAGGAATACCAATCTTTGCAATGGTAGATACAAACTCTGATCCTAAACCAATTGATTTTGTAATCCCATCAAATGACGATGCTTCAAAATCAATTGAATTAATAGTAGATTACGTATGTGGTGCTATTAAAGAAGGTTTAGCTGAAAGAAAAGCAGGAAAAGAACAACCTGAAGAAAAAGCTCCAGCAGCTGAAGCGAAAAAAGAAGAAGTAACAACTGAAAAATAATTATAGTCTCTAAAATTTATAATAATGGCAATTACAGCTAAACAAGTAAATGAACTAAGAAAGAAAACCGGAGCAGGAATGATGGACTGCAAGAAAGCTTTAGTTGAAGCTGATGGTGATATGGAAGTAGCAATTGACAACTTACGTAAGAAAGGTCAAAAAATTGCTGCAAAAAGAGGAGATAGAGAAGCTAGTGAAGGATTAGTTATTGCAAAAATAACTACTGATGGAAAGAAAGGAATCGTAGTTACTTTAAACTGTGAAACTGATTTCGTAGCTAAAAATGCTGACTTTGTTGCTTTTGCTAATAAAATAGCTGATATAGCTGTTGCAACTGGAGCAAATACTGCTGAAGAATTATTGTCAAAAGATTTTGATGGTTCTTTAACGGTTGGAGAAAAAATAATTGAGCAAACTGGAGTTATTGGTGAGAAAATTGAAGTTAAAACAATTGAGATTATTGAAGCTCCAAGTGTTGTCGCTTACAATCACCCAGGAAATCAAATTGCAACAATAGTTGGTTTAACTAAGCCTGCTGATGATGAAGGAAGACAAGTAGCTATGCAAGTAGCAGCTATGGCTCCTATCGCTTTAGATGAGTCTCATGTTGATCAAGCAACAATTGATAGAGAAATAGAAGTTGGAAAAGATTTAGCGATTGCTGAAGGAAAGCCAGCTGATATGGCTGAGAAGATTGCTAAAGGTAGACTAGGTAAGTTTTTTAAAGAAACTACTTTACTCAACCAAGCATTTGTTAGAGATAACAAAAAATCTGTAAAACAATTTTTGCACGATGTAGATAAAGACCTAACGGTAACAGACTTCAAAAGAGTTTCATTATCTATCTAATATTTATTATTTAATTAAAGAGAGCTTTTTAGCTCTCTTTTTTTTGCCTAATTTTATCATATTTAACTTATTTACAATGAAATATAAAAGAATTCTTTTAAAACTTAGTGGTGAAGCCTTAATGGGTAATAAGCAATTTGGTATCGATAATGAACGTTTGGTACAGTATGCTAAAGAAGTAAAAGAAATTGTAGATTTAGGAGTTGAAATAGCAATTGTAATTGGAGGTGGAAACATTTTTAGAGGTGTACAAGCCGAAGAAGGTGGAATGGAAAGAACACAAGGTGATTATATGGGAATGCTAGCAACTATGATTAATAGTATGGCACTTCAATCTGCTCTAGAAGTTCAAGGTGTACATACTCGGTTACAATCTGCAATTAAAATGGAAGCAATAGCTGAGCCATTCATTAAAAGAAAAGCAGTAAGACATTTAGAAAAAGGTAGAGTAGTCGTATTTGGTTCTGGAACAGGAAATCCATTTTTCACTACTGACTCTGCTGCAGCTCTAAGAGCAATAGAAATAGATGCTGATGTTATTTTAAAAGGAACTAGAGTTGATGGTATTTATACTGCCGACCCAGAAAAAGATCCTAGTGCTACTAAATTTAATAACTTAACTTTTGACGAGGCTTATAGTAAAGGTCTTCAAGTGATGGACATGACAGCATTTACACTTTGTAAAGAAAATAATGTACCTATTATTGTTTTTGATATGAATACACCAGGGAATCTTAAAAAGGTTGTTGTAGGAGATGGAATAGGTACCTTAGTAGAGGTATAATTATCATAACTTATTTTGGGTTAAATTTATAATAAATTATATATTTGTTCAACAAGAATAGATGATGACATGAATGAAGAAGTAGAAATGGCATTGGCTGAGGCTAATGAAGGAATGGAAAATACACTGACACACCTTGTAAGTGAGTTAAATAAAATTAGAACAGGTAGAGCTACTCCTTCTATGCTAAGTAGTGTAATGGTAGAGTATTATGGTACACCAACACCTTTGGCACAAGTGGCTAACGTAAGTACTTCTGACGCTAGAACATTAACAGTTCAGCCTTGGGAAAAGTCTATTTTAACAGATGTTGTTAAAGCGATACAAAACGCTAATCTTGGGTTGAATCCTCAGAACAATGGGGAAATGGTAATTATAGCTGTACCTATGTTGACAGAAGAAAGAAGGAGAGACTTAGTAAAACAAGCTAAGGCTGCTGGAGAGTTTTCTAAAGTTGGTATTAGAGCAAAGCGTAAAGATGCTAATGACTTTATAAAAGAGTTGAAAGCAGATGGTTTAAGTGAAGATAACGCTAAGACTTCAGAAGACAACGTTCAAAACATGACAAATGACTTTATTGCAAAAGTTGATAAAATTGTAGACACAAAAGAAATTGATATTATGAAGGTTTAATTATAATCTCTTTATCGAAAATAATGTAAAGCAACCTAAGTTATTAGGTTGCTTTTTTTTTGTTCTTGGGATGGACTAAAATTTTAATTGAACGGATTTTTTAGCTAATTAAGCAATAGCAATCTTGTAAGTTAATTACTTCTAAGAGTTCTATGCAAAGTATGTTTTGTTACTACAATTAATTATATGTTTATGCATCTTCAATACAAAAGGTATAATTATTTGCTAAATTACCTCCCATACCTATTCGGAAAATCAGTAATTATTCCATCAACTTTTGTTTTTAGTAAACGACTAAAGTCTTTGTCTTTATTTACTGTCCAAGCAAATACTTTTACATTTTCATTGTGGACATTAATTACACTATTTTTCGTAACAAACTTATAGAAAATGCCCAAGGCATAAGGTTGGAAGTTAAGCTGTTTTAACATTTGATCAGTTGAAGTTCCTAATCCACTATGGAGGTATACTAATCGGTATTCAGGTGCTCTTTCATGAAGTAACTCAAGAATATTTGAATCAAAACACATAAAGATGATCTGCTCTTTATATCTGAAACTATTCACTTCTTTCAAAACTATATCTACATATTCACTTGGTTCAGGTTGATACTTTCCATAAAACCGCTTGTCAGATTTTATTTCAAATAAAATGGTTTTGTTTTTAAAGTCAACCTTTTTAAATGTTTCTTGTACTAATGGTTTATAGGCTTTAAAATGTTTTTGTTCAGGAAATTTTGAATAATCTTTACTTCCACAGTCATATCTTTCGATTTCATTCTGACTCATGAGGTAAAGTGAATGATTCTTTTCTTTTTTAATTTCATTCCCATTTGGATCTAAACAATAATTTTTATCCATAAACTCTTCGTGAGAAATAACCAATTGGTGGTCTTTGTTTACTACTACATCCCACTCTATACCATCAATTTCATATTCTAAGGCTTTATTAAAAGATTCTATGGTGTTTTCTGGCATAATCCCTCTACATCCACGATGACCAAATATTAAAGGTGCGTTTTCTTGAGAATAGATAGTTGTACTCATAAGTAGAGATAAGATTAAAAATTTATTTAGCATATTTTTTCAATAGCTTTCTTACTTCAACAGCAAGTTTCTCAGATTCGTCAGCTTCTAACTGATGACCGAAATAAACGAATTTATCTTTATCTGAAAAACGAACTGCACCTTCACCTATAATCCAAAATGAATCATTCATTACTTTGGCAAAAGACTTAGGATTTTGCTTTAAAGATTCTACTTTGTTAGGCTCAATCTGTTTTGTCATATACTCTATAGCTTTTCCATAAGAAAGGATAGATTTTTTAATCGTAAATCGATCGTTGTCTATTTTTAAGAACTCAATACCATACTTTCTCCAAAGAAATGTTTTTACGATTCTATATTCAAAATAAGCCCAAAATACAGTGATAACAAATAAAACTAATTTTTCATTTTGACCTTCTAAAGCTCCCGAAAACAAATAGTACATAAATGCAATTCCACAAAATGTCCATGCAATAATCCATGTCAATAATAATGATTCTTGCCAGCGTTCTATTTTGGTAGAAATAACAAGAGTAGCATAGTCTTTATGTTGTTCTAAAGATATTCGATCTCCAATTGTTTTCATTTTAGTTGTTTTAGTATAAAACAGGTTCTACTTCAGTTTCTCTAAAAATTACTCCAAATTTTTCTAATTCTTTTAATACAGGTTCGTATATTTCTTTATGAATGGGTAATTGTACCCCTTTAGATTGAATAGTCCCATTCAAAATCATTTTAGTACAAATCCCGACAGGAAGGCCAACAGTGTCACTCATAGCTGTATAAGTTTGATCAGTTCCTATATAACTCATTGAAGAGTGTATTTCTCTATTCTCCCCATTAATTCTAAAGCCGAATTTGTGCCACATTACAATCATGTCTTTATCACTTTTAGCTAAAGACCATTTTGCTTCTAATATTTGTTGTAAAATCTGTGCTGGTGTAGCATCTTCTTTTAAGTTTAAAGGAGTGTTCTCAAATATTCCCAACCAAACTAACTTATCCCAAATCACATCATCTTGCTCTATTTGCAGGTAATATCTTAATTTCAGTTCAACCGAATCGTGTTGGTTATAAGCTAAAAAAGAATTGATAAAGTCTCTATTTGTCATGTCTTTAGATCCTTCTAAAATGTAGCTGTCATCAGTTGCTCCTAATTGTACAAAAACATTCCAAGCCCTGCTAAAACCTACTTTTCTTAAGGTTCCTCTAAAAATGGTCGGTATAGTTTCTAAACTATATATATTTCTATATTTTAAGGAATCTCTATTGGCATATCCTTCAAACTTTCCTCTTCCTTCTACATCAATTATTTCAGTCCTTCTAAACAGCTTTGTGTAAGGAATATATTTGTATTGTCCTTCTTGAATAAACTTAGCAGCACCTCCTTGTCCCGCTAGAACAACATTTCTTGGATTCCAAGTGAATTTGTAATTCCACGGATTGTCATCACTCTCAGGGGCAACTAGACCTCCTGTAAATGATTCGAAACATGTCATCTCTCCTCCCATTTCTTCTATGTCATCTAATATTTTTTTAGCAGATAAATGGTCAATACCTGGGTCAACACCAATCTCATTCATTACAATTATTCCTGCTTCCACAGCTTGATCGTTTAACTCTTTCATCTCATTAGAGACATAAGATGGAGTAATTACATTTTTTTGAAACCTTATACAATCTTTTACAACTTCAATATGAAAACGAGCTGGTAACATGGAGACAACGAAATCACATTCTTTAACCTCTTTCTCTCTCTGGTTTGGTTCTAACGCATTAAACTCAAAAGCTTCACCTCTTGGATGTCCATCTACTTTTTCCAAAGCTATTTGTTTATCCATGTCTCCAACTTTTATTTTCCAATTCTCTTTTTCAGAATTTTCTAATAAATATTTAATTAATGAAGAGGAAGATCTTCCCGCTCCAATTACAAGTATTTTTTTCATGTTGATGTTGTGTTTTTTTATAAAAAATCCCATATTTATATATAAATACAGGACTCTTATTAATATGCTTTAAAAGATTGTATTTACTCTTCTTCAGCTGCTACAGAAGATTCGACAGCACCTTTTAATAAACCGTCTTTTTGTAATAAATTATACCATTGAAAAATCTTTTTAATGTCAGAACTATGAACTCTTTCCTCATCATAGTCAGGTAAAACTTCTAGTAGATAAGCTTTTAGTTCATTGATGTCTGACTTATGGTCTAAGGCAGCTTCGCCATTCTGTTTGTCGTAAATAGACTGATAAACGGAAGAAAGTAGTTCATCACCTTCCATTGTGTAAATACTTATATCTTCTAATGCACTTATTCTATCAGTTGCAAAAGCAGGCATCTTTCTTCCTGTTTCTATCGATTTCACAATAACGTTACTTTTTCCCTGTGCAACCACAGTATATAATCCTGGTTTACCAGATATAGCAATAATCCCTGTTAATTTCATTCAATTAGTTGTTTTTATTCTTAATGTGTTAATTATTACAAATTTAATAATATTCTTTAATGCGCTATGACTATTTTTTGAACATCATTTATTTCAGAAGTGAATAACTTTAGGTAATAAATACCGTTAGATACTTTTAATATATTTATAGTTACGTTTGTTTGATTAATATTTTCTGTTTTGTGAATTAATTTTCCATTTAAATCGTAGAGCGCTATGGCTAATATAGGTTCTTTTGAATGTATTGTTAAAAGATCTTTTGCTGGATTAGGAAAGATTTTAGAATAGTTGTTTGCTGCCTCAATTAACCCTACAGTATTATAATTGACTGTATCTGAAGTTGTACTACATCCAAACTGATTGGTAATGGTTAAATAATACGCCCCATTTTGAGCAGCAAATAGAGTAGTGTCAGTTTCATTTGGGACTAATGAGCTATTAAAATACCACTCAATTTGGTTACTCGAAGATCCTGTAGCCACGATAGAATCAAAATCGATCGCAAGAGTTGGAGAATTGGGGATTGGGTTAGCAACTGACTCAAAAAATAATGTATCACTTTTACAACCTAAAGAATCTGTTGTGATTAAAAAGTAATTTACAGAATTTGTTACTGTAATGGAAGAGGAACTTTCAACATCACCCCAATTGTAGTCGACAACATCATTTACAACAGTAATTAAACTGCTTTCTCCTTCACAGAATTCCAGAATTCCAGCTAATGTATTGGTATAGCTAAAATTAACAAGGGTATTAAAACCATCTAGTTTCCCGTAGCCAAAAGCATAGTTTGGTAAAGTTCCAGTAAAAGAATCTGAGTAGGCATTATTTGCTATAGCGTTAATAAAGTCTTCAGTTGTTATATTATTACATTTTTCTAACAATAAAGCGCCAACCCCAGCAACAACAGGACTAGACATAGAGGTTCCTCCATTTCTTCTGTGCATTCCTCCAGTGGCTAAAGTAGAGTCTAAAGTAGGATGATTGATGAAGTAATTAATTGTGCTTAAGGGGATAGCTGACTGAGTTCCGTGACCAGATGCAGTAATTTCTGGTTTTAAACGATTATCTCTTGTTGGACCTTTACTAGAAGATTCGGCTATGTTTCCCCTAACTCCACCATTATTAATCCAAATAGAATCTAAATTAACAAAACCACTATCGTTGTAGTAATTCCCGACTGTAACAATAAAAGGGGAACACTGAAAAGAGCTAACAATAGTTTTTAAACTGTCAGGAAATTGATATTTATGGGCCTCAGAGAAATTGATAATTCCACTGGTGTCATCAATAATGTCAGATAATCCCAAAATAGAAGTACTCCAACTATCGTAACTTCCTGTTCCAACAGTTTCAAACCTAAAGTAGTATTGGTTAGAGTCTGGAGCGGGTAAGTAAACTTGTAATAGGTATTGACCGTCTCTTAATTCTGACCAATATTGCACTGTTGCTAGTTGTTCTTGATTTGAGTTCTTAATAGTGTCATAATTAACATTTCCTAAATTGGTGTTTATATTAAAATAATTTCCCATTCCTCTATTTTCAAATTGAGGTGAAACTTGATCTAAGCCTATTGCAAATGCTAATTGATTAAAATCTGCGGTGTCTGCCCAAACTTCAAAAAATACAGCAGGACCTCCAACTCCAGAACTAGGATTATGAGTGAACCAAGTAAAGGAAGTGTCATTACTAACGGAAGAATGTAAATGATAATTTCCCCAATTCCCAGAATTTCCAGCAGAAGCAACCATCAAGTGACCTTTTTTTCGGTTAATTAAACTGTCAATGTATAAAGCGTAAGGGTCTAGTCCGTCGTGGGAACCTAAATAGGTGCCTAAACTAGCATTTATAACACATGGTTTATTTAACGAGTCAGCGATATGATAAATATATTCTACAGCGTCTACAACAGTTCCTAACCAGTTGGCTGCGGCAAAATTACTTTCTACCGCTATAATTTCTACTTTAGGAGCAACACCTTTATTCAGTCCATTTGCAAAACCATTTCCGGCAGCAGAACCTGCAACCGTAGAGCCATGTCCATATTGATCATTGTTGGTACTAAGTCCTTGCATTATTTCTGAGCTATCCCAGTCTTGTCCATACCCATATTTAGAAGGGGTAAAACTATTGACTGGTTTTGTTTGATCCCATAAGGCTAGAACCCTAGTAGAACTATCTACTGGGTTTAAAAAGTCTGGGTGCATCCAGTCTATACCAGTATCGATAAATCCCATAATAATTCCTTCTCCTTTATAGCTAGTTCCAAGAGGTGTTTGACCTTCATGTATAGCATTGATTCTGTTATTGACACGCATGGTGTCGTTTAATGGAGTGCCCTTGTAATTTCTATAGTTGATAGCAGTTAATGGAGTCGTATCTAAAAAAGCATTAACTTGATTACTAGGAATTTGAATAAAAATCCATTCGTTAATACTTCCTTTAAGGTTCCCGTTTCTTTTACTTAATTGCTCTTCTATTTCTTCTTTATTTCCTTTAATAAAAAAGCTAATCAATTCATTGCTCCTCGTGTTTTTTCGGAGGTAGTTTTCTAGTTGAAAACTTATAATCCTTTTTTGATTCGTTTGAGCGAAAAACGAAATAGAAACGCTCAGAAAAAAGATAATGAATGAGATTATTTTAATCATTAATTAAAGATAACAAAAAGACTTAGAATAAAAAAACAGTTTAATAGATGTAGAACATTATAATACATTATGTTTTCGTTTCAAAATTCATAGCAAAGTATTACTTTTGTTACCTAATTTTAGCAAACAAAACGTTTAAGTATTTAGCAAATGGAAATTCCAAAAATATACGAGTCAAGTAAAACAGAAGCAAAGTGGTATAAATACTGGATGGATAATGATTATTTTAAATCAGTTCCAGATGAGAGAGAGTCTTATACTGTTGTTATTCCTCCTCCAAATGTAACAGGTGTTTTACACATGGGGCATATGTTGAATAACACAATTCAGGATGTATTGGTTCGTAGAGCTCGTATGCTAGGTAAGAATGCTTGTTGGGTTCCTGGAACTGATCATGCTTCTATTGCTACTGAAGCAAAGGTGGTTGCTAAGCTAAAAAGTGAAGGAATAAACAAAGCAGATTTATCTAGAGATGAATTTTTACAACATGCTTGGGATTGGACAGAAAAGCACGGAGGAATTATCCTTGAACAATTAAAAAAGCTAGGAGCTTCATGTGATTGGGATAGGACTCGTTTTACATTAGATAATGACTACTACGAAAGTGTTATTCATGTTTTTAATGATTTATTTGAAAAAGGGTTAATTTACCGTGGAGTAAGAATGGTAAACTGGGATCCTGAAGCTAAAACGGCATTAAGTGACGAAGAAGTAAACCATAAAGAAGTAAACTCTAAGTTGTTTTACATTCGATATAAAATAGAAGGGACAGATGATGAGTGGTTAACGATAGCGACTACTCGTCCAGAAACATTATTGGGAGATACTGCAATTTGTGTTAACCCAACTGATGAAAGATATGCTCATTTAAAAGGAAAACAAGCAATTGTACCTCTAGTTGATAGAACTATTCCAATTATTTTTGATGAATATGTAGATCCAGAATTTGGAACGGGATGTTTAAAAATTACCCCAGCTCACGATCCAAATGACTATAACTTAGGTATTAAATTCGATTTAGAAGTAATAGATATTTTAAATGATAATGGAACAATAAGTGAAAATGGAAAACTATATGTTGGCCAAGATCGCTTTGAAGTTCGTAAACAAATAGCAGTTGATCTAGAAGAGAATGGTTATTTAGTAAAGACAGAAGACCACATTAATAAAATTGGTTTTTCTGAACGTACTGATGCAGTTATTGAACCTAAATTATCATTGCAATGGTTTTGCTCTACAGAAGAGTTAGCT
>JAGXIB010000013.1 GCA_024635865.1 Flavobacteriales bacterium | reverse complement strand
GTATGACTTCGTCTTTTTCTCTACTAAAAGAGTCTCTATTTGGACACGTTCTTTGTGAGTAAGTCTACTATTCTTTTTTCTAATCATTTGTACAAATCTATTAATTTAGATTTGTTGCGTTAAGTTCTTGAATAGAGGATTCTAAACTTGTATTGTTATTAACGTTTAAACTATTTAGGACATTGTCCCCACAGTTTAAAGAAGTTAACGCTGTGTTATTGCTAACGTCTATATTTGTAAAGTTGTTTGAACGACAATTTAAATCTTCTAAAGCTAAACAAGTGCTAGTATTCAAGCTAGTTAAGTTATTTGTATAGCACTGTAATTTAATCAATGAAGTAGCATTATTAACATTTAAATTAGTTAAACTGTTTCTATCACAGTGTAATTCCGTTAATGACGACTTATTACTAACATCTAAACTTGTTAGATTATTTAATTCGCACCAAATTTGTGTTAATGCGTTGTTACTACTAACATCTAAACTTGTTAGATTATTAGTGTGGCATTGTAAAATAGTTAAAGCCGTATTGTTACTAATGTCTAGATTACTCAAGTTATTTGCAGAGCAAATTAACTGGGTTAAAGCTGTATTATTACTAATATCTATGCTGCTTAAATTGTTCGAAATACAGTTAATTCGTACTATTGAAGTAAAGGCTTCAATACCAGTAAGATCAGAAATGGACATATTTTGACAGTTTATCGCACTGCTATATGCACTTGCTTCAGAAACTTGTATTTCTGAATCTCCGTTCGTATTAATAGAAGCATTGCCTAATAAATAAGTTTTAAAATTCGCATCTGGTATCGTTACATTTTGCGCTAAAATTTGTAATCCAATTCCTAGGATCATTAAGGTAGAAAGTAATTTTTTTTTCATGTTCATTGTTTTTTGCCTTGTTAAGAAATAATAGTTTGTCTAATCATTTTTCTGTGACAATAATAGATAATATATAATCGAATAATGTCATCCTTTAGGATGATTTAAGTAATGATCTCAGCTATTCGTAGGGAAATATTCATAATTTCTACTAAAAAAGATATTCCAAAAAGAAATATATTATATTAAAATATCATTCAATAAATCATTCTATCTATTAAAAAATAGTAGTATCAATCTTAAATATGAAAAGGAAAATCTTAAACAAAATTTATCTAAAAAAGAATTAATGATTAACTTTATTAAAAGAAATAAAATGAAAAAAGTAATTGGTTTGAGTTTTTTAATGGTCGTTCTATTTTTAGTAAGTTGTGAATCACAAGCAGAAAAAGAAAACGAAAAGAAGACTGAAGTAAAGGTTATTGAAAAATCTCCAAAAGAAATGCTTAGTCAAGCCTATCAGCTTTTTAAAGAAGGAGATGACAAAGGATCAGTTGAACTAGCTAATAAAGTGTTGAAAATTGGAAGAGCCACTAAAAACGATACTCTCATCGGTAATGCGCTAACTTCTTTATGTAGAAATTCTCAGCGTAAACTAGACACCACAAGATTAGCAGAATTAAGTTCAGAATTAATGGACTTGGCAGCATCATCGGGCAATCAGAAATGGTTAATGTATCGGGCACATATGAATGCTGAAATGTGGCGACTAATCGGAAACATGGATCGAGCGGAAAGCTTTTATAATGAGAGCATGAGGATCAGTCTAGAAATTGGATCAACGGGAATGTATACTATTGATCATTTTAACAAATCATTCGTATCAACAGCCAAGGGAGATTTCGAAACAGCCAACGAATTAATTAAAAAGTATTATCAGCTAAGAAGAGAAGAAAATCAGGAATTAGAAGATGCTTATGGTTTAATTGCTTTAGCTTATTTATTAGAGCAACAAGAAAACTATGAAGGAGCGCATGAAGTTGCTGAGGTTACTAGAAGATTATTTAAAGAACAAAACCTATTTCCAGAACCACCAGATGAAAAACCATTATTAACGGTTGAACTTAAAGTAAAAAAGATGTTGGATGCTTCTGTATTAGAAGAAATAAGTACAACCTCTACTTCAGCATCTGTTTCTAGTTTACTGGAAAAGTATTTGAAATAATACTTTAAAAACCACTTAGAAAACCTGTAGTAAAATAAAAAGAGAATTAATAAAAATAGAAGGCTTTAATAAAAACTAATTTTTAGAAAATCGAGCAATAATTATCAAAATAATACTAAGTAACCAGACATAATAACCGACTAGAAGTACTGAAGTATGTTCCAAGGTGAAAAACCAGCTAAAACTAGACAACAAAGCTAAAACAGCTAATAAAATCAAATAGACTGTATTTCTTCCAATTAGAAAACCAACAATTAATCCAACTACCCAAAAGTTAGCCAAGGCAGTAAATAAAAAGCTAAAGTATTCTGATACAGAACTAATAAAAGCAAACTCAGAAAAATGTAATGCCACAGCTTCCCAACCAGATAATTTTATTCCTAAGGAAAGTCGAAGAGTAGGCAATAAAAAAGAGAGAATATAAATAATCAGTCCTGCAATAAAAATGCTATTTGGTTGAAGAAATTTTTTCATGCTTTTAATTTAAAAATAGTTCGTTTGAGATTTGCATAGCTTTATTAAAAGCATTTTCATCTAATTGATGAGTAATTTTGTTTTTATTTAAATAGGAAAGTAAGTTCTCTGTGGCCATGTTTCCTGTCAAATCATCTTTTGCCATAGGACAGCCTCCGTAACCTTTAATAGCACTATCGAAACGATTACAACCACTTTCTATTGCTGCATGAATCTTTTCTTCCCACTTATCAGGTGTTGTATGTAAATGAGCTCCTATATTTACTTTTGGGAACTCAGGAATTAACTTTTTAAATAATAATGTAATTGTACTAGGATCAGAAACTCCTATAGTATCAGATAAAGCTAGATTTTTAATCCCATAACCTTTCATTAAACGTTCTGCCCAATGCGCTACAATATGAGCACTCCATTCATCTCCATATGGATTCCCAAAAGCCATAGAGAAATAAGTCATCATTTTTTTATCATGCTTTACACATAAATTTTGAACTTCTTCCAACCTTTTTAACGAATCTTGTATCGTTGAATTTATGTTTCTTTGTTGAAAGGTCTCTGAAATAGAAAATGGAAAACCTAAATAAGTTACCTCATCAAACTGAACAGCATCTTCTGCTCCTCTTTTATTGGCAACTATGGTTAGTAGTTTAGACTTTGAATTTTCAAAATTAATTTTCTTTAAAACCTCCTTTGTATCTCTCATTTGGGGAATTGCTTTTGGAGAAACAAAACTTCCAACATCAACAACATCAAACCCTACTTTTAAGATAGAATTTATGTATTTGACTTTTAAATCGGTTGGGATAAAGTCTTTTATACCTTGCATAGCGTCCCTAGGACATTCTGTAATCTGAATCATTCGATTTTGAATATTTAGATGATAAAGTTAAGTATTTTTTTTGATTTTTTTGAGCTTCAGGTGCCTAGCTATTAGTATTTGTGTTCAAGCTAAAATTAGTTGTTAGAAGCTTTAAACCAATAGCCTATTCATCCTCAGCTATAATTACTCTTTATCAAAACTATTTTTAACTGAGTAGAATTAATAATTATTATAATTTTCATCTTTTTATCTATAACTTAATCACCTTAAATAGGTTCTCATATTCATCGTGACCTAACTTATATGCTTGGTTTTACCCCTCTTAAATAATCTATCTAAGGTAAATGATATCTAGGCAATGTATTCTTCTAATACAGTTTTCCTATTTCGATACAAATCAAAAACGAGAACTATAAAAACAAGACTATATTCTATGACAACGACCAAAAAAGACTCTTGAACTAAACCAATGTCTCTATAAGTTAAATAACTTAACACAATAACACCAGACCATATTATTGGAAAACGATAATTAGTAAACACTGAAAATGCTAACACATAAATAGCATACCAAGGGTGAACGATTGAAGCTAAAGAATAATAAATGATTAATGCCCAAACAATTAACTTGAAGAGTTGTGTAAATTCTTTCTTTTTGTGGTTAAAAGCAATCAATAATAAAACACTTGCAACCACCACCATAGGAGTATACTTCCCTATTACATGAATGGTGTTGTAACCAACATTCCAATACCCTATTTTCCTTAATAAGTAATAAATTGAAGCATTAAACTCAAAAGTTTTAAAATAGAGTCGAATACTAGCTCCAAAAGTTTCAATTAAATTAACTCCCATAAATGGAGTAAAAAAAAGTAGGACAGAGATTCCTATTACTCCATAAAAAACAACAAGCTTTTTAAAGGGTACCTTAAATAAAAATAAGGGTAAAAATAAAAGAGGAACTAGTTTAGTGGTAATGGCTAAAGCATAGATTAGCCCAGCAAAAACAACTTTATTTTTCAGCAATAAATAAACAGCAGCAAAGACAAAGAAAATAGTCACTCCTTCAAAATGTAAATTTTGAGTCAACTCTATTATTACCAAAGGATTAAAAGCATAGATAAATACTTTCTCTTTTGAGCGGTCGAATAGTTTTAATAAAGCAACCAACAAGAGTAGCGTTCCTATCTCGAATAGAAAGATAAAACAGCGAAGAAAAAAAATATTCAATTGTAGATTATCTCCAGCTAAAAAACTAGATATAGCAAATATTAACTGATTAAAAGGTGGGTAAACAGAGTAATAATCTTTAGAGTTCATCCCTCCTGGAAACGTTTTTGACGTACCTTCTACTACTTCATTATAAAGAAAAGATTCATGCTCATTATCCTTAAAAACAACATCAGAAGGTTTACTTTCAAATGGATTGATTCCGTTTACAATTCCATTTCCATCCCAAACAAAACGAAAATAATCATCGGATAAATTGGGCGTTGTAAATAAGAGCAACCCTCTTAAACCAATGGCTAGAAACAGTAAATAACTAAATGATTTTTTATATTGAAATAACTTTTGCTTAAACGACGGAATAAAAAGTCCAGCGTATAACAAAAACAGACTTCCAAAGCCAAGCATTAGCGGCCATTCAAGATCTCTAGTTACAAAATAGCCTAAATAGAAATAACCAAATACCAATAAAGTACTCCAGAGGATTAAGATTTTATGCTTGGTTAGAAATTTCATTTAATTAATGAGACAAATAAAAAGCTCTTATTCATAGTTTTTTAAAAATTAGATTTAGAAAGTTCTCTAATAATTTTTATGGGAACACCTCCAAAAGGCGAAGTTGTAACGTATTTCCAATTATCAACGTGAATAACTTTAACAGCTATTAACTCTTCTTTATTTTTAACCTTAATTACTTTTTCAACTGGGTTAGTAATAATATTTCCTTTACCAAAATGATCTATTAGTTTATCTCTTTTTTCTATATAATGCTCTTTACCTTCGTAAATTATCGGGAATGTATAATTTATCTTGCAAAAAAGATATCCATTACATTTTATAACTTTAGAAATAGAAGATATTTTAAACTGCCCCATTTTAGTTTCTGTTCCATAGTTTTGCATCTCATTTAAAAATTTAGCTTTAAAAGCTTCCATAAACTCAAGGTCATAAATTACTGAATGAACCATAGTCATATCCATAAGTTTATTCAATTCACGGTTATTAAAATAATCTACATAAAGTTGAAAGTCATTCTCAAAGTCTTCCTTTAATTCTTCTTCATCATAATCTACGTTTTCAACTATCCCGTAACTAAAATCATGAAGTGTCTGCCCATAATATCTATCAAAAATATTATATTCATTATATGGTGTAATAAAGTATATTCCCCAACCAAAAACAAGAAAAAATGAGAGTCTAAATATATTATTATTGTATTTACTGTTTTCTTGATTTATAGTAGTTATATAAATAAGAAAAACAACTGAATATAAAATTAATATTATTAAACGTGGACCTGGAATTGCTAACGTACTAAATAGAATTCCAAAGAAAATGATAAATGCTAAAGAAATTCCAGTAACAATAGATCCAGTTAATCTTAAACCAGTTATGTTTTTATAGTTTTCTTTTTTAAATCCATTTTTAAACTTTTTTTGGTTAAGAATAATGAAACCAAAAATAAAATAGTAAGCTGCTAATAATATTGCCCCTAGCGTAAAAATCGGACCTGGAATACCTAACAATTTAAAAATAAACCCTGTAATAAAAACGACTCCAACTATTTTTTCAAACTTTGTCATCTATTTGTTTTTCTGAAATTGCTTGAATCACTTTTATCCCATCAATGGCAGCAGAAACAATTCCTCCTGCATAACCAGCCCCTTCTCCACATGGGTATAACCCTTTTACTTCTGGGTGCATTAACGTTATCTTATCTCTTGGAATTCTTACTGGTGATGATGTCCTTGACTCTGTTGCATGAAGCACTGCTTCGTTTGTTCCGTAGCCATTCATCTTTGTTCCAAAACTTTTTAACCCTTCCCTTAAAGCATTGGTTATAAAGTTTGGAAATACTTCATCTAACTCAACAGAAACTATTCCCGGAAAATAAGAAGTTTTGGGCAATGAAGTTGACTTTTTACCTTGGATAAAATCCATTAATCGCTGAGCAGGAACTTTTTGTTTTCCTCCTCCTAACTCCCAAGCTTTTTTTTCTACACTTTTTTGAAAGTACATTCCAGCTAACGCTCCATATTTATGAAACTTAGGAATATCTTCCCAACGAACCTCTGTAACAATACCAGAGTTTGAATAAGGATTATTTCGTTTACTTGGAGACCAACCATTGGTTACCACTTCTTCTTCTCCTGTAGCACAAGGAGCTATAATTCCTCCTGGACACATACAAAAAGAATACACCCCTCTATCTTTTACTTGGCTAACTAAACTATAAGATGCAGGAGGTAAATACTCCCCTCTTTCCTCTGTTTTATATTGTATTTTGTCTATTAATTGTTGACTATGTTCTATTCTTACACCTAAAGCAAAAGACTTAAATTCTAAATCTATTTTTTTATCATTTAGTAAAGTATAAATATCTCTAGCAGAATGACCTGTTGCCAAAACAAGATTTTCTACTTCTATAATATCAGAATCGTTTAAGGTAATAGATTCAATTTTGTTATCTTTAACAGTAATATCTGTCATCTTAGTGTCAAAGTGAATCTCCCCTCCTTTCTCAAGAATAACGGCCCTTATGTTTTCAATTAATTGGGGTAATTTATTAGTCCCAATATGTGGGTGAGCATCAACCATTATATCGTCCGGGGCTCCATGAATTACAAGTGTTTTTAGGACTTCCTGGACACTTCCTCTTTTTTTAGATCGAGTATATAACTTCCCATCTGAATAAGTTCCAGCTCCACCTTCTCCATAGCAATAGTTAGACTCTGTATTTACCTTTCCTTCTTTGTTAATCACTGCTAAATCTCTTCTTCTAGTTTTAACATCTTTCCCTCTTTCAAAAATAATTGGTTTAATTCCAACTTTTAAGGCTTCTAGAGCTGCAAACAATCCTGCAGGACCACTTCCTATAATATGAACAACTCTTGAAGCATTAGAAACCTCTTGGTAATCATTTTCAAAAACGGTACCTAAATATTCTTCATTAATATAAACAGCAACCTTTAGTTGATAAAACACAGGAAATTTACGTGCATCAATAGAACGCTTTAGAATTTGAACATGAGAAATTTCGTCTACTTTTATTCCTAACTCATAAGCTACTTTTTGCTTTAAGAGGATTATATCTGAAGCTTCATTTGGAAGAACTCGAAGTTGCATTTCTTTCATTTCAAATCTATTTTAGCTGCTAATCGTTTAGACGGTTTTTCTATAATAAGGTAGAAAACCCAAGCTCCAAAGATAGAAAATAAGATTGCTCCTACTAATAATAAATAACTCTGAAAAGAAGAGGGAACACAAAATGGAAGTAAAAAATAGATTAAACGACCTCCTAACTCTCCATGAGTTAAATAAACAGAGTAAGAAATTTGACCCAAAAAATCTGTTTGTTTTGTTTTTACATGTGTTTGAAGTATCACAAACAAGGTTACAACAGTAATCAATGCTACTATAGGTCCTTTAAAAAAGTAAATCGATAGAAAAAAGACAACAACCCAAAAGAAAAAGGATTGTATTGTAACACGATGTAACTTCATCATTGCTCCAATAATTCCCAAGCCAAAAATAGGAGCATAAGCAAAGAAAAAACCTTCTTCACTAAACAAAGGAACTAAAGCTAAAGTTCCTAATAATAAAACATGGCTGATTTTTTTATTATTAAATAACAAAGGAAAAGTTAACGCTATAAATAAATAATATTGAAACTCAATTGCTAACGTCCAGTAAACATCATTATACCAATGTTCTTCGGTGAATGGGATTAAATAACCAATATGTAGAAGTATCCTTTTCCACTCAAGATCTATATCAGTTCCTAAATAAAAGGAAAAAGCTATGCTCGATAATACTACCCAAACTATTGAAAGTAAATAGGGAGGTTCTATTCCTGTCTCTTATACACATCTCCGAGCCAATC
>JAGXIB010000012.1 GCA_024635865.1 Flavobacteriales bacterium | reverse complement strand
TCCTGATACTTAGTTGTGTGATGAACAATTTCTAAGGCTCTATAACTCCCAAACCCAATAAATATTAAACTTAGTAGAAGACTATATAAATAGGTTTTAATAAATGAAATCATTATTATTAACTAAGTTTTAAATGTTAGAAAAGTTCTACACCAGTATAATTATCAGGAGTTATCTTTTTTAACTCCACTTTAATTTCATCATTCACAGCTAATTGATTCACAAAGTTGGCAATTGATTCTGCGTTGATAACCGAATTTGTTCTAGTTAAGTCTTTTAAAGCTTCATATGGATTTGGGTAGTTCTCTCTTCTCAATACTGTTTGTATCGCTTCAGCAACTACAGCCCAATTATTTTCTAGATCCATTGCAATTTTAGACTCATTTAGTAATAATTTATTTAATCCTTTATTTAAAGAAGTTAAAGCCAATAAAGTATGTGCAATTGGTACTCCAATATTTCTTAGAACTGTACTGTCAGTTAAATCTCTTTGTAGTCTAGAAATAGGAAGTTTAGCAGAGAAATGTTCAAACAGGGCACTAGCAATACCTAAATTTCCTTCAGAATTTTCGAAGTCAATTGGATTTACTTTATGAGGCATTGCAGAAGATCCAATTTCTCCTGCTTTAATTTTTTGTTTAAAATAATCCATAGAAACGTAAGCCCAAATATCTCTATCTAAATCTATCAGTATGGTGTTTATTCGTTTTAAGCAATCAAATAAAGCTGCTAAATTATCATAGTGCTCTATTTGGGTTGTTGTTTGTGACCTGCTTAACCCAAGTTTGTTATTTACTAAGTTATTTGCAAATTCAATCCAGTTTATTTCAGGGTAGGCGACATGGTGTGCATTTAGATTTCCAGTAGCGCCTCCAAATTTTGCTGAATATGGAATGTTCAATAATTGTTCTTTTTGAATAGATAAACGTTCTACAAATACATAAATTTCTTTTCCTAGTTTAGTAGGTGATGCAGGCTGACCATGAGTTCTAGCTAGTAATGAAATGTTTTTCCATTCATCAGCCTTTCCTTTAAGCAAATCAATCGATTGGTCTAATAGAGGAATGTAACTATTATAAATAGCATCCTTTAATGATTTCGGAACAGCAGTGTTATTAATGTCTTGAGAAGTTAAGCCAAAGTGAATAAACTCTTTACTTTTGACTAAACTTAGTTCATCAAACTTTTCTTTTAAGAAGTATTCAACAGCTTTAACATCATGATTTGTTGTTTTTTCTATCTCTTTAATTCTCAAAGCGTCCGCTTTGGTAAACTCGTCATGAATAGCTCTAAGTTTAGAAAAAAAAGACTGATCAAAATCAGCTAATTGAGGTAGTGGAAGTTCACATAATGAAATGAAATACTCTATTTCAATTAAAACACGATATTTAATTAAAGCAAACTCCGAAAAATAGTTTTCCAAAGAAGAGGTTACTTTTCTATACCTTCCATCAATAGGACTTATAGCTGTTAAAGTTGTTATATCCATGATTTTGCTTTATATTATTTTTTTGACGAAAATACAAAGAACTAATTAAAAAAACCTAGGATTAAAATTGTATTTTTTTATCGTTGTCTAATGTATACAGAAGATTAAAATTTGCTCGTTTATTATGACAATGAATTATTTAAATTAATTTTGTTCTTATGATTAAAGATTTATTTCTTGGATATAGAAGTTATATAAATGCTTTAAAGTTTATTAAAGAGCATAAGCTGTACGTCTATTTTTGATTCCCGATTTTACTTTTTGTTGGAATTTATTACTTAGGCTTTGCATTTGAAGAGTGGAAAAATGAAGCAGCTAAAAGTACTACTCAAGATGGGTTTTGGTTAAAAATATGGAATGCTATTATTTATGGTTTTTATACAGCAATGGCCTATTTAGTCTTTAAATTTATGCGGTATATTCTTATTGTATGTTTGTCTCCTTTGTTATCAGTAGTTTCTGAAAGAGTTGAAAAAATAATCACAGGAAATGTCTATAAGTTTAACCTAAAACAATTAATTAAAGATGTTAAAAGAACAATTAACCTCTCAATTAGAAATCTAATTTGGGAATTTGGTATCGTTTACGCTTTGTATTTTATTGTAATGATTTTGGGATGGGTTTTTCAACTGTCTTCACCTGTTGTTTTATTTATAGATACCACTATTGCTATGCTAATAGGTTTTTATTATTATGGCTTCAGTTTTATTGACTATTTGAATGAAAGGAGAAGATTGACGATTGCTGAAAGTGTTTTGTTTGTTAAGAAACATAGAGGTTTTGCTTTTGCTTTGGGTTCTGTTTTTACTATTTTATTTCACTATACTAATAAGTATTTTTCTAATGCTAAAGAAGATTTGTCTAGTAATGCATTTTTTATTGTAATTATACTTTCGTCTGTTGTTATGTCAGTCATTCCGGTAGTGACTATTGTTGCAGCAACATTGGGTGTTCATGAACTGGTTGATTTAAAAAACAACCCTCATTTAACTCTTGTTGAAGAAGAAAAAGGAGAGGAACTTAAGAAAGAGTTATAAATATTTAACAAACTAGAATAGGGTATTTAATAGAATTGAATATATTTGCTTGTTTATATTACATTTACTTTTAAGAAAAATCAGATGAAATTTATATTATTATTTTTTATATTATTAATGTTTGCCTCAGTTTCGACTGCAAACGAATTTATAGCATTGACCGATACGAATAAGAATATTATTCAACGTAAGATGATTCAGTTTAAAGTTGCCGATGGTACTCATAAGTTTTATGAGCATAACTATAGAGGTGCCTTGAATGTGTTTAGAGAAGTTTTATCTCTAGACGACAATAATGCTGGAGCAAATTTCGGAATTGCCCAATGTCAGTATGCTTTGAGTAGGTTTGATATAGCAAAAGAATACGTAGACAAAGCTTATGCAAAGGACCCTGAAGTCGATAGAGACGTTTATCTTTTAAAAGGAAAAATAGAACACCGATTAGGTAACCTTGATGCCGCAATTGAGAATTTTGAGTCCCATAGATTAACTCTAAAGGAAAACGAAACTAAGATATTAAATTCAGATATAGATTTTTATATTGCTCAATGTAATTATGCTAAAAAAATGATGGAGAGCCCAGTTAATGTAGAGATAAACAATCTTGGGGGTAATATTAATACTACTGCACCTGAGTTTGCGCCATGTATTTCTCAAGATGGGAAAACATTAGTTTTTACTTCAAGAAGATCTGATACAAAAGGAGGGAGGTTAGATAAGAATTTTGATCACCTATACTATTCCGATATCTATATATCTGAATTGGATTCGGTAACTGGAAAGTGGACAGAAGGGAAGCCCGTAGATGGGAAGATAAATACTGACTCACATGATGGGGCATTAGGTTTTACTCCAGAAGGTAAAATGTTAGTATATAGAAATATAATGAATGAAACAGGAAGTGGAGATATCTATATTGCTAAACAAAGTAAGTCTGGTAGATGGGGAGAACCAAAACCACTTTTAGAAAGAGAAAATAAAAAGATTAGCAAGAAAATTAACTCAAGTTATTTTGAATCTTCTGCAAGTATGACTGCAGATGGTAAATCAATATATTTTGTTTCTGAAAGACCAGGTGGTCAAGGGCGAGCAGATATTTATGTAGTAAAGAAAGAAGGTGGTGAATGGACTGAGCCAATGAATTTAGGTCCAGCTATCAACACTAATGATGATGAGAAGTGTGTCTTCATTTCTCTTGATGGTAAAAAGTTATATTATTCTTCAAATGGTTTTAAAAATTGTCTAGGAAGTTATGATCTTTATGTTTCTGAATTAAGTGAAGAAGGAGTTTGGGGTCAATCTAAGAATTTAGGTTATCCTATTAATACTGTTCAAGAAGAAAAAACAATATCAGTAAGCCCTGATGGTAAAACTGTTTATGTAAGTGCTTATTACAAGAAAGGATCCCAGGGAGGCTCTGATGTTTTCTCTATAGATATTTCCAAGTTGAAGTAAGAAAATATGTTCAGAGGTAATCGCCTTGTGTTTCTGGTGTTATTAATTACAAATCTATTCTTTATAGGGTGTAAAAAGAAGCAAACAGAAACCACTATAAGTGGGGTTATTTCTTCAAAAATAGAGGGTGCTTTACTTTCTAATGTTCAGGTGAAATTTTATGTAAATTCACTAGCTGATAATTCATTTTCAAGTGTTTTCCAATTAAAAGAATCTATAAGTACTTCGGTTAGTGGATCGTATAATTTTCTTTTTGTGAAAACATCTTCAGATATTGAATATAAAATTGAGTTTATAAAAGAAGGCTATTTGTTCAAGTCAATTTTATTTAGTCCAGACGCTATTGATACTGGAGAAAAAAACAAGAGAGATGTTAACTTAGTTCCAATAGGGACGGTTAACTTTAATATTAAGTCTAGCTCAAATACCTCTAGTATAGATGAGGTTCTTTTTACTTTTAATAATGAGCTAGAATCTGGACAATCATTCTCAAATTTATTATTTACAGGGGGGGCAGTAGATACCGTTTTTTCAACTATTATTGTTGCCGAAAAGTTTAACTTGTTTAATTATGTTTTAAAACGAAATGGACAACTCTATAGCGTTTTAGATTCCGTTTTTGTCTCAAAAAATAATTCTGTAACAACAGAGATTATTTACTAGCAAATAGCTAACAAATTGATATGCAATTTCTTTTTTGAGTTTTTTTTTGAAAAACCATTTAAATCTGTTGGAAGTTTGAAAAAATCGATTACCTTTGCAGACCCTAAGCGTGTTTTTAGGGTAAAAATCAATTAGAAAGAATTATATATTATGCCAACTATTCAGCAGTTAGTTAGAAAAGGAAGGACTAGTAAAGCACAGGTGAGTAAATCTGCAGCTTTAGACTCATGTCCACAAAGAAGAGGGGTTTGTGTTAGGGTTTATACAACGACACCTAAGAAACCAAATTCAGCAATGAGAAAAGTAGCTAGGGTAAGATTAACCAACGGAAAGGAAGTTAATGCTTATATTGGTGGTGAAGGACACAACTTGCAAGAACACAGTATTGTGTTAGTAAGAGGTGGAAGAGTAAAAGATTTACCTGGAGTTAGATATCATATCGTTCGTGGAGCGTTAGATACTGCTGGGGTAGAAGGAAGGACTCAAAGAAGATCGAAATACGGGGCGAAAAGACCTAAGAAATAAATAAACAGTTAAGACAGTAAGTCATGAGAAGAAGAAAGGCGAAACAGCACATTATCTTACCAGATCCTAAGTTTAATGATGTTCAGGTAACAAAGTTTGTAAATAATTTAATGTTAGACGGTA
>JAGXIB010000143.1 GCA_024635865.1 Flavobacteriales bacterium | reverse complement strand
TCGTTTAGAAAAATCATATTACATCGCAGATGTAATATCAGATATTTTGTCACGTGGAGAATCTTCTCGTTTATATAAAAAACTAGTCAAAGAAAATCCTTCTTTTACTGATATAAATGCATACATATCGGGAAGTTTAGATGAAGGACTTTTTATAGTGAGTGGAAAGCCCACAAAAGAAGTCTCTTTGGATGAAGCTTATCATATTATTAGGAAAGAATTAGACTTATTTCAACAAGAAGAATGTAGTGAAGTTGAGTTAACCATGGTTAAAAACAAAATAGAATCGACTACCATTTTTAGCGAAATGAGCGTCTTAAATAAAGCTATGGGACTTGGTTATTATGAATTACTTGGTGACGCTAATTTAATTAATGAAGAAGAAGCAAATTACCACTCCATAACAGCAAAAGAGTTAATCAACGAAGCCTCCATCCTATTTCAAGAGTCTAATTGCTCTGTTTTATATTACAAATCGAAAAACAACTCATCATGCTAGATAGAACAATAGCTCCTCAAACTCAAAAGATTTCAGCAATACCTTTCCCTCTTCCTGAAGTTAAACAACTCTCTAACGGTATTCCTATTCACGGATTTAACCTTGGCAGTCAAGAAGTTATACAAATAGAACTGATTGTGAAAGCGGGTCAGAAAAATGACAAAAAACCGCTAGCAGTTAGTGCGATGGCAAATTTGGTTGGAGAAGCTTCTAAAAAGTACGAGACTGGAAAAATCATTGAGTTAATTGACTATCATGGAGCTTTTTATGAATCTTCTTGTGACGGAGACAAAACCTATTTTGCATTGTTTACATTGACAAAACATTTAGGTAAAGTCCTTCCTCTTTTTACTGAGGCTATTCTTAACCCCACTTTTCCAGATCGAGAAAAAGAAATTTATTTAAAAAACTCTCAACAAAACTTTTTAACTAGTAAAGAGAAAACAAGTTATATCTCTAGAAAAAACTTTAATAAACTTTTATTTAATAATCACCCCTATGGAAGAATGGTTAAAGAAGAAGATTATAATAATGTAGACAGGGAAGATCTAGTTAACTTCCATAAAAAGCACTTTATAGCAAGTAACTGTGAACTATTTGTTTCTGGAAATTATGATGACTCTGTTTATGATAAACTTGAATCTTTCTTTTCTGTAATTCCTCAATCTAACGTTATTACCAATCAATTTTCTAACGTCATTACAAATAACGGAGGGAAGCACTTTATTGAAAAAACAAAGAGTATACAGTCTGGAATTAGAATCGGTAAAGTTTTAAATGTCGATTTTGGTAGTAAAGACTTTTTTAATTTAAAAGTTCTAAATACTTTATTTGGAGGTTATTTTGGTTCTCGTCTAATGAGTAACATTAGAGAAGATAAGGGATATACTTATGGAATAGGCTCAGGTATTGCTTCTTTTGAAGATGCTAATTTCTTTTTTATTTCAACTGAAGTTGGTAAAGAAGTTACCGACTTAGCAGTTGCAGAGATTTATAAGGAATTAGATCTTATCACAAATAAAAAAGTAGACAATAAAGAATTAGAAACTGTTAAAAATTATATGATGGGCAGTCTCCTAGCAGAGTCTGATGGAGTATTTTCAATAGCAGACCGATTTAAAGGAGTCTATTTTAATAATGAAGACTTCGATTTTTACAATCGTTATATGAAGGTCATTAACGAAACTTCACCTGAAGATATATTAATAACTGCTCAAAAGTACTTTAATAATGAAAACATGTTAGAGGTTGTAGCAGGAGCAAAATAAATTTAAGATTAAATTGTATCTTTGGGTATCATTTTATGGAAAAAAATAGTCTAACACCACAAATTTCTGTTGTCATCCCGCTTTTAAACGAGGCTGAGTCACTCCCTGAATTAAGTCAATGGATAGATAAAGTATGTCTTGACAATAACTTTAGTTACGAAATTCTATTTATCGACGATGGAAGTACAGATAACTCTTGGGAAGTCATTACAGAATTGAAAGAAAAAAACTCAAACATTAGAGGCATTTCTTTTAGGAGAAACTATGGGAAATCTGCAGCTTTAAATGTTGGTTTCGAAGCAACAAAAGGCAATGTCATTATTACTATGGATGCTGATTTGCAAGACAGTCCAGATGAAATTCCAGACCTCTATATGATGATAACCGAAGAAGGTTATGACTTAGTTTCTGGTTGGAAGAAAAAAAGATATGATCCACTGACCAAAACTATCCCAACTAAATTCTTTAATGGAGCTACTCGCTACATGAGTGGAATAAAGCTAAATGATTTTAATTGTGGTTTAAAAGCTTATAGCAAGGATGTTGTAAAAAGCATAGAAGTTTATGGTGAAATGCATCGCTATATTCCTGTAATAGCAAAGTGGGCTGGTTTTACCAAAATAGGAGAAAAAGTTGTAAAACACCAGGAAAGAAAATATGGGGTAACTAAATTTGGTTTAGAACGCTTTATCAACGGTTTTTTAGATTTATTTAGCATTTCATTTATTGGTAAATTTGGAAAAAGACCGATGCACTTTTTTGGAACCATTGGAACGCTTATGTTTTTTATTGGTGCTTTATTTGCTCTTTACATAGGGATAGACAAACTGTTTTTCGACACTAATGCGACTTTGTTGGCCAACCGAACAGGTTTTTATATTTCATTAACTGCCATGATTATAGGTTTTCAATTATTTTTAGCTGGTTTTCTAGGTGAAATGATTGCTAGAAACTCTTCCTCTAGAAATAATTATTTGATAAAAAATAAAATTTAAGAATGTCTAAAAACATTGTCATTGTTGGCCCTGCTTCTCCATACAGAGGAGGAATAGCTACAGGAAATGACATTCTTGCAGAAGAGTTCTCTAAGCAACATTCTGTTCAAATAATTAATTTCACCGTTCAATACCCCAATTTTCTTTTCCCTGGGAAAACTCAATTTTTAGAGAATCCAGCTCCTCTACCTCACTATAACAAACGACTTTTAAATAGTCTCAACCCCTTATCATGGAGGAAGATTGGAAAACAACTCCAAAAAGAAAAACCAGACTTAATTGTCATGCGTTATTGGATGCCATTTTTCGCTCCTTCATTAGCAACTATTGCCAAAATAGCTAGAAAGAATAACCATACTAAGGTTATTATCATTGCGGATAACATTATTCCTCACGAAAGTAGAACTGGAGATAAAATGTTAACCAACTATTTAGTAAAACATGTAGATGGTTTTATAGCGATGTCTAAAAGTGTTTTAAAAGAATTTGAACTTTTTAATATAAAGCACAAGCTTTACTCTCCTCATCCTATGTTTCGAAATTACGGAACAAGAACTTCAAAGAAAGAAGCTTGTAAGAAACTAGCATTAGAGGAAAACTATAACTATGTCCTTTTTTTTGGACTAATAAGAGATTACAAAGGGCTAGACCTACTACTAAAAGCATTTGACCATCAATACTTCAGAGAAAATAAAATTAAGCTAATCCTTGCCGGAGAATACTATAGTAAAAAAGAATTCTACTCTAACTTGATAAAAGAATTAGGGATTGAAGATTTAGTCATTAGTTTTGATTATTTTATCCCTGATGATATGGTAAGTTTATTCTTTTCTGCTACAGATCTTATTGCTTCTCCTTATAAGTCGGCAACACAAAGTGGTGTAGCTCAAATTGCTTATCATTTTGAATTACCAATGTTAGTCACTAATGTTGGAGGATTACCAGAGCTTGTTCCAAATAATAAAGTTGGTTATGTAGTAAAGCCTAAAGTTGAGGAAATTCAATCAAAATTAATTCAATTCTATAAAGAAGATAAGTCTATCGAATTTAGACAGAACCTTGCTCTCGAAAAACTTCGCTTTACCTGGGATAAAATGGTAGAAAAGATTTTTGACTTGGAAAAAGAGATCAGAAGTTAGAAAACTTTTTTTTACCTTAATAAATTAAAATTTTAATGCCCCGATTTATCTAACAACTGTAACACTTCCTTTATAGTTATGAACTTCATCGAATAAGTCTACGATCTTAACAACATAAATATAAACACTTGTTTTATTTTGCTCATCTTGTACAAATCCATCCCATGAATCTCCGACACTATGACCTTCATACATAAGCTGTCCCCACTTATCGAAGATAAACAAATCTTGTTCATTTATTCCATACCCCTCTACCATGAAAACATCATTAAGACCATCAGAGTTTGGAGTAATTGAATTAGGAATAAAAACTTCAAATACTGGATCTATTCTCAATAATTTAGAGATAGAATCCGTGCAGCCATATTCATTTTCAATGCTTAAATCAACCATATAATTTCCAGAATCTGCATATCTATGAGTAGGGTTTTGAACGTTATCTAGTGTTCCATCTCCTAAATTCCAAGACCAGTTCGCAGCTATAATAGATAAATCTGTAAAATCAATTAATGTATTGTAAACATTTGTTTCCTCTGGCGCAAAACTAAAATCAGCTACAGGTATAGGATTTACAGTAATCCCTGCAGGATTATAAACAGAATCTTTACACCCGTAATTAGAAGTCACTACAAATGAAGCTCCATAAAACTCACTATCAGTATGGCTTTCATTGGTGAAAACTGAAGTTACATTTTCATTACTATCATCAATACCATTTTCTAGGTACCATTGATATGATAAAGTGTAATTTTCTGGGTTATTTTCTATAGTCGAAGTATTAATAAAGTTAGCAGTAACTGGAGAACAACCAGTTGAATCTGATGTTGTAAAGCTTGCTACAGGATTACTGTGAACAAGAACAATTGTTTGAGCAGTATCTTTACAGTTATGGTTAGTAGCTACAATAATTTCTGCAAGATAAGCTCCTGGACTGTTGTAAGTATGACTAACAGATTGCCCAGAACCTACTAAAGCATCTCCAAAATCCCATGAAGAGTTAGGACTAATAGTTTCATTAGGAAACACTTGTGTTGACACTGTTGATATATCTAAGAAAGTAGAAGGAACATTTAAACAAACATTGTTAGGAGTAAAATTCGCAACAGGTTTTGGATAAACCTCTAGATCAATCACATTGGTATCTTTACATAGATCTGTAGTAGTTACGATTAATTGGATTTGGTAAACCCCTTCGCTACTAAAGTTATGTGATGGAGATTGAAGAGATGAAGTATTCCCTTCCGAATAATCCCACTCCCAATTATCAATCGTAGAAGTTGTAAAAGTATAATCAGTAAAAGTAAACTCTTCATAAACACACCCATTTGCTAACGTAAATTGAGCTGAAGGCTCATCATAAACCTCAACATCAATTGTAGAATCACTAATACATCCATTTAATGAAGTGGCTTCTAAATTAACACTGTAAACACCTTCTGTGTTGTATAAGTGGGTTGGACTCTCTACACTTAATACGCTATTATCTCCAAAACTCCAGACATAAGTCATAGCATCTGCGCTTGGAATTGTAGTATTATTTACAAAGATCATACTATCATACTCACAAACATTTTGTGTACTAAAATCAATAACAGGTTTGCTATATACTTCAACTTGGTTTGTTACTGTATCTCTACATCCGTTATTAGTTTCAACCATCAAAGTTACATTATACAATCCATGTACGCCATAATCATTTGTTGGATTTTGATTAGTCGATGAATTTAAGTCATCAAAATCCCAATCCCACATAGAAACCGCATTATTCATACTAACAGTAGAATTGTCTGTGAATTCAGTTGTAGTACCAAAGCAAACTGTGGTACTAGAAAAATTGGCGACAGGCTTTGGGTAAATAAGAACATTCTGTACAACAGAGTCTTCACACCCCTCTGCAGATACTACTCTTAATTCTACATTATAATTCCCTCCTGAATTCCAAATTTTCGAACCGTTTTGAGTATTTGTTTCAATAGAACCATTGTCTCCAATGTCCCAATGCCAATTAGCAATTCCTCCTCCTCCAGCAATTGTGGAAGCATCAGATAAATCACAGGCAAAACCTGGACAAACCGTTGTCGCTACAAAACTAGCTTGCGGAAGGGCATTCACTATAATACCTGTGACAGTGTCATCAATACATCCATTTGCATCTGTTACAGTAAAATGTACATCATAATTTCCAACAGTAGGGTAAATGTAAGCTGGGTTAGAAGTCGTATTATCTACTGTCCCATCATTTTGGTAATCCCAATAATAACTTGCAATAGAGTTAGAAGAGGTTGAGGCATCAGTAAAATAGGTTTCTTTAGAAGAACAGGCAGCGGTTGCTGAGAAACTTGCAAAAGGTCTTTCATAAACAGTTGCTGATCCAATAGTAGCATCAATACAGCCTACATCAGAAACAACTACTAATCCTACTGGATAAGAACCAGAGGAAGGATAAAGATGAGATGAATTTGCTCCAACACCAACACTAGCATCTCCATAAGACCAATTCCAACTAGCAATATTCCCTATAGAGATGGTAGAAGTGCTTGTAAAGTTTACCGCATCGTAATCACATTCTGGATTTGTAGTAAAGCTAGCTACAGGCTTTGGATTGACTGTAATAGGGGAAGAAGATGTTTGAGTACAACCATCGACTGTAATAATTTGTAAGGACACATTATAAGTCCCATTATTTTGAAATAAGTGAGAGGGGTTATTTTCGGTAGAGGTTGATCCGTCTCCAAAATCCCAAAGGACGCTTGCAATATTTACTCCTGGAGCTGTTTGAGCTTGAAACTGAGTAGAATCTCCAAGACACTGAATATTTGGATCAGCTCCGTTTGAACTACTGTTAGTAATGTTTACAAAATTAAAATCTGGACCAGCAGAAGGTAAAACGGTTATTGTGAATGTAGTAGATGCACACAAGTAAGAAACTGTTATTGTTGCGACCTGTGTTGTATTTGATGCTGGAGGAGTAAATGCCGGAATATTACCACTTCCACTAGCTGGAATACCTATACTTGTGTTATCGTTTGTCCAAATGTAAGTTCCACCTGCTGGTGTTCCAGGAGGGAAAACAACTGGAGCTGTGGAAGTACCACTACAAACAAAAGACGAAGGAATCGTAAATGATGGCTGATTTATAGGAGCTACAACAAAATTACTTGTTACGGCAGGAAACATACCACAACCGTCATCTGTAAAAGCTGAATTTCCAGAAATAATTTTTATACTCGCTGTGGCATTAGTTGGTATACCAGGAAAATCATAAACAACCCAATCATTATATGTATTTGCTCTACCAGGGCAAGAGGCAAAAACGACAGGAGGAGAAGCACAGTTTGGTAATTGTGCGAAAGGAATATTTTGCAAGTTTGCTACAGGAGAGCCTGTACTAGCCGTAGTTACCCCATCTACGGTCACCTCTAAGCTCATTGTTGTAGAGTTAGGGTTAGCTGGTCCATGCCAATGTTCTACATATAGCCTTAATTGTCCATCACAGCTTATACAGTAAGCTACCTGAACTGAGTGTGCATAACTACTTGAAATGAATAACAAGTTAATTATAAGGATGAGTAATATGTTTATTTTTCTCATAGGAAAATGAATAGGTGATCGGAAATTATACTTCTTACTAAAACTAACGTTAAAATTTCACAACGGTTGCTTTTTTATAACAGAAGATAATATATTTTAAGTGAAAATAATATTTACCGTGAAAAAACAACCGCAATTGTTAATAGATTGTCTCTATTATTGGATATAATTATCTTTTTTATTTAAACTGCCCATTAATTTTACACATTAATATACCTTTGCAAAACATATTAAATTAGGATGAATTTAGGTAAAAGAATTAAATATTACATGATAGGGGCTTTGATTGGTATTACACTCTCTATTTTTATTTTCAATGGCCGAGGTTGTGAGTGGCTGCCAGGGGCAAGGGTCTTAAACTCTATACAAACTAGTAAAATAATTATATCAGAAAAAGATAACTGTCTTCTTCTATGTAACCACTTATCAGAGAATGATATATATCAACTTATAGAGAGAGGGAGTATTAATTTTAGTGAGAGTGATACGGAAAATAGAAATTATGTTGTTTACAACGATAGTATCTCCTTAAACATTCGCATAAACTCAACAGACACTACAGCAATTATTAATCAGGTTCCAAAACCGTCTAATTGTAATTGTGACCATGAAAAAACAAATGCTTACACTATTTTATACCAACCAAACGCTATTGTTTTAGAACGACTTAGTTTACTGAAGCTATCGATTAAAGATGAAGTTAAATGTGAACTAGATTGTTTTGGGGTTACCCAAAAGGATATTGAAAATCTATTTATTGATGGTGAAATTTTATTTAAAGAAAGCTACCCTAACAGAGTGCCTAATCCTATTTATTACATAAAACATAAGAAAGACAATAAGGAATTATTATTTTGGATTGAACAAGGAGCTACTAAAACTCGTTTAAAGCATGTTGTTAACTTTGTAGCCGCTAACTTAAAAGAGGGAGAACCTCTGAGTACTCTATTTGAACAATCTATGAAATTAAAGGACTGTAATTGTTATTAAATAAAAAGGGAGATGAACATTCATCTCCCTTTTTTATTTTTTTATTTTCTAACTCTTTTTCTTGTACTAACCTATGCATGCTTTTGGAGTTTACAACACCTATTTTCTGGTTAATAATTTTAATTTCTTCCTTTCTCATCTGGATACAACTCGTAAACAAAGTCACTCTGCTGAATCTCTTTTGTATCAATATTCATTATGGACAACTTTCCTTTAAAAGCAGCGGCGGTATCTAAGTTCCATAGGTTAGCTTTATTTATCGGCAATAAACTTCCTAAATCTGTTGTTGGTGTATGCCCAATGTATATTTCTTTAAATAACTTTAATCGTTTTGGGTAAAAAACAGAATCTTCTGATAAATTAATATCTAACGCAACAACCATTTCCCACAATGTCCTATCCCATGATAAATTACTTTTATAAAATTCTTTTTCAGGACCATACATAGAGGTAAAACCTGCATGTATAAATAAACGATTTTCAGAATCAATATAGTAATCATCCATTTCTTCAAAAAAGCGAATATGCTCTATTTTATTTTCTTTATTGATTAGTCGATAACTCTCTATTGTTTCAACTCCTCCATGTTTTAACCACAAAGAAGAAGACTCTCCTTTAACAAGCCAATCTTTACATAAGAGGTCATGATTCCCTTTAATAAAAACACAATTATACTTCTTAGAAAAGTTAATTAGGTACTGAATAGTTTGTGCTGACTCACTCCAACCATCAACTAGATCCCCAAGAAAAATAAAGGTATCGTCTTTAAGTAAATCCATCGTATCGATAACTTGTTTCAAGGCTTTTAACCCTCCATGAATATCCCCTATTACAAATGTTCTTGTTTTCATATCAACGCACTTATTTCAATTTTCATTTTCAATCTCTCTAAATAACCGGTAAACTTTCTTCTTTTTTTTCGATGAACGTATGATTATAGTAATTTATATTGTTTGTAAGTAAAGTAGGAGTAAATTCTAAAGCTGCTTCGAAAAATACACCTGCATTATTTATTCTAGATTTAACATCAATCGATCTTGGCGAGCGACAAGGAAGAAATTAAAACATCAGTTTTTGAAACAATAAATTGTTTTACATCTACAGCAAGCTTAATGTTTTGATTCGCGCTCATTTTGTGTTTGTTTTACACAAAAATAGAAATAAATTTAGAACCTTAAAGAGTCACGCGAAAACAAGAACTGTAATAATCTATAGATAGCTTTACTCCCTACTAAATATCCATCCATTTTGTTTTGATGATTCTAAAAATTCCTTCGCCTTATTTCTAGACTCAAAACTACCTAAACAAGCGTAGTAATTTTGATTTTTGATATTGAAGTAAACAAATGCATTTTTATTAATCTTTTTTAACCTTTCTGTTTTTCGATTCGCATAGTTTTCATTTTTATAGCTCCCACTTACTATAATAAAAGGTAATTCTTTTGATATTACCTCCACTGCTTCTATTGCGTTAGTTTCTTCAGTTTTCACTTGATATTTCTTTGGTAAACCATAAATCCAATTATCCACTTTTTGATTTTTAGAAGCTAAAGATGCTTCTTCTCTTGAGTTAAATACCCCTATGTAAGCATAACTCCTTCCGTTTCCCTCATTAAAATACAAGTCTGCTTTAACCCCTTGTTGCTTTAACTCTAATACTCTCCTTCTTGCCCCAGCACTTTCAGAAAATGAGCCAGAGATGAGTATATATTTCCCATTGATCAGCTTATTCTCTATTGGTTTTGAAGATACTGAAGGGAATGTGACTATTTTATTTCGGCGATTTTCTTCTGCTTCTTTTTTTGCTAATGCAGCTAATAATTCTTGTTGCTTTTTAACATCAACAGCTATGCTATCGTAATATGTATCGTGAAAAATCATAATTTTACCGCTGTAACATGCAGTCCAGACATTTTTTGTTTCTTCATCGAATGTAATCCCTATTGGTTTACTTTTTGTTTTCGAAGTTGCTAAAATTTTCATTGTCGAAGTTTCTAATTTTGTCACCTCATTACTCCCATAATTTACTACATATAAAAACTTTCCGTCGGTTGATCTTTCCATTGATCTTGGCAGTCTTCCAGTTGATTTTTTAACGATTTTTTTTGTTGCTAAATCAACTTTTGCAATCTTACCTTCTCCATTTAAACTGACATAAAGAGTCTTATCGTCAGGGGATAGACACAAGTGCCTTGGGTGACTTCCTACTCCTGTAATCCATTCTATTGTATAATCAATTAAATTAAGCTTTGCTATTTTAGTACTCCCCATAATGGCTATGTATGCATATTTACTTAGCTTATCAATCACAATTCCTCGTGGAAATCTTCCTAGGGTTAGTCGCTTAATTTCTTTGTTCAATTTGGTATCTATTACACTCACATCTCCACTGCTCCAATTGGTTACTAAAACTTTTTCGTTATTTGGAGTTGCAGCCAGAAACTTTGGAACAGAACCAACTAAAATAACCTGTTCTATCTCAAAGGTGATCGTGTTTATTTTGTATACATAACTACTGTCATACTTTGTTTGAGAGTTACATGCATCACACCCAGGCTTAGAAAATTCTTTAGAATTACCACCCGTCATTTCATAATTAGAAACCCACGCATACTTTCCACTATGAGTAAAAACACATTCTACAGGAGCTCCTTTATAAGCTCCTTTATAATTTGGATAACCATAATCACTCAATTTTATATTATCAGGAATTGTCTGAACTAACTCATAACTTCGATTATAAACAGTTACAGAATGTCTATACATCATGTTTTGAGCAAAAAACAACCCATTCCCATTGGCTACAACAGATTTAGGAGCAATTTTCCCAGTAATGGTTTTTAACAGCTCTAACTTTTTACCGTGTATATAAACAATTGAGTCTTCAGATTGAGCAATCAAAAAAAATGGAAAAAAGAATAATATGATAAGTAATCGAATCAACTTGCAGTATTAAATAGTTAGAAACTTTAAAATTGCACTTAATTAAAGAAAAACCCAAGAAATTATAATGAATAGTTCGTTATTAATTAATTTAAAAACTTAATTAAATCTTGAACAGATTGTTCTGCAATTTCTTCCATTGCAACATGACCAACATCTTCATAAATAATGGTTCTACAATCTTTAATGTCTTTTTGAAATTTGCTAGCATGCTTAACACTAAGCCAATTATCTTTTTCTCCCCACATGATTAAAACAGGAATTTCTAGTTGATAAAGATTATGAGTGTTTTGAACAAAGTATGAGTTTGCAATTTTCACAAAAGCCTCTAGGTTTCCTTCTCTATGAAATAAATCGAAGTAACGATCAACAATTTCTTCTGTCACTTTAGATTGATCAAAAAATACTTGTCTAACAAACCTTCTAACTACCGCTTTTGGAACATAGTTAAAAACATTACGAAGAACTGGGGTTTGAGCAATAATAAATGGGAGAGGAAAATTTCGGTCATTAATATAGCCAGCAGCATCTATTAAAACCATTTTTTTGACTTTACTTGGATATTTTAAAGCAAATTCCCAAGATAACCACCCTCCTAAAGAATTACCAACGATAAAACAAGACTTAATAGAGAGCGTCTCTAGGAATTCATTAATAAAATCGGCATAACTTTCTATTGCATATTTATTTTTAGGATGTGGACCTGTTAAACCAAAACCGGGTAAATCAAGTCGAATAACTTGATAGTTATCTTTTAGCAGACTTGTCCAAGCGTCAAAAGTATGAAGTGATGAAAAAGTTCCGTGTATCAATAAGATTGGTTCTCCTTTCCCTTCTTTTCTATAATGAACATTAACACTATCAATATCAATAAAGCATGACTCTTCGTTTGTGTACTTTTCTATCAAATGTTCCAACTTCATATATCTACTTCACTTATGATTGAATAAACCTCTCTTGGAGTTTCACACCCTAAAACCTATCTTTTTTTAAACTTTTAGAATGGACGAAGTTATAAATTAATTGGTAAAACCAAAAAAAATAATATCTTTATAAGACAAAACGACTTAAAACATTAAAAACTCTTTATGAGGCTTAACTATATATTAGGGGTTCTTTTTATCTTTTTTCTAGCTATTGGATACAGCCAAGATAGACTTGAAGGAACAATGGACACTACTGCACAAGTATACGCAAAGAACAATGCTTATCTAGAATTTGGCGGCAAAGGATTATTTTATTCTCTCAATTACGAAAGAAGGTTATTTAATTTGGGTGAAAAAACAAGTATCAATGCATCTATTGGGTTTTCATTATTCCCTGGATTAACTCAAGTTAAAAGCTCTACTGACTTTTTGATGCCGTTGTCTATATCAATACAGCAGCATTTAAAGAAAAATCATCACCTTGTAATAGGGACAGGTAGCACCTATTATAATTATCAAATAAATGACATAGAAATTTCTAATGCAAACTTGGCAAGCCAACCACTTAGAGCAAGATTAAAGACAGTGACAGAGTGGTTTGGACATCTGAACTTTGAATATCGACATCAAAAACCAGAGGGAGGCTTTATGTTTAAAGCAGGAATAACTCCTTTGTTTTTTGATAAGATGCAAAACTTTGAAGGAATGAAAACAGCACAATTTAGTGCTAACGCAGGAATAGGATTCGGATTTTAAAAAATAAAAAAATATGAAAAGTAAATTAATTCAACTATCTATATTAGGCTTATTAGCAACAGCAATAATTACTGCTGAATCTTGTAAAAAAGAAGATCCTCCAGCAGAAACTATTCCGACTAACACTGCAAGTACAGGAACAGGTACTGGAACTGGAACAGGAACAGGAACAGGCAGTGGCAACACGAATTGTTCAGACATTGATTCTCCTAACAACGGAAACGCTGGAGCTTGTCAATATGCCTATGCCTCTGGATACGAAATTACCTATCACCCTGCTGATGACAATGGTAGTAATTGGGATGTAGCATTTGGAAACTCTGTTAGAGCAGATTTAATTTTAAAAATAAAAGAACAAGGAGCAACTGGATATATGTTTGAAGGAGCTGAAATAACAAATCAAGATCCTGGTGCACCAGCAAATTGGGCAGCACCTTCTCCTGTTAAATTACTTAATAAAACTTATGAATGGGAATTGTTTGATTATGATGCCACTAGTGGAGATGACTTAATTTCATCTGGTACTTTTAACCCAATTACCTCTGCAAGTAATGGAACTATAACTACTGTTGCAGGTGGTAGTCAGTTAATTATTTCTTATACTATACAATAATAAGCCATTAACAAATGAAACAAACATTAATAAAATTATTTTCGATAACTCTTTTAGGTGGAGCTATTGCCTATGGAAGTTCTTGTAAAAAAGAAAGTAAAGTAGAAATAAACCAGAATGAAGAAGCATCTGTTGTTGTTGGTTGTATGAATTTAGACGGCTTCAATTATAATCCATTAGCCACCACTGAAGGAGTGTGTACATTTATTAAAACAACAATGTATGAAATTTCTTATCATGCTGAGTTTAATGGAAGTGGGAATGACTGGGACGCTTTAATAAATAAAAAAGCTGATCTCATTTTAAGAATAAAGGAACAAGGAGCAACTGACTGGATGTTTGAAGGAGATGTGAAAAATAATCAAACTTATTCTGACCCAGCGCAATGGACTGCTCCTACTGCTGAAGTTTTAAAAAACAAGAACTATGAGTGGGAATTAGTTGATGACGAAACTATTGGAAGTGCAGAATTAATGGCTAGTGGAAGCTTTAACCCTAATGGATTAACAAATACAGACAACGAAATCGTTACTAACTTTACAGATGCAAATGGCTTAGTGACTCAATTAAAAATTTATTACTTTATTCAATAATAAAATTAAGATTATGAAATCTACTTTAATTAATGTTTTATCTATTGTAGCTCTAGGTGGAGTTATACTATTTTCTGGAGCTTGTAAGAAAAAAGAAGACCCAACTCCTGCTGCTCCTGTTGTAATTTCTGGGTGTACAGATATGGACTCTCCTTATTATGATTCTGAAGCAGAAGAAAGTGACGGATCTTGTACTTATGCTAAAGTAACCCAATTCGAAATTACTTATCATCCTGAAAAAGATAATGGAACTGTCTGGGATTACGGTATTGGAAGTAGTACTAATGCTGATTTATTGCTAAGAGTTAAAGTTCAAGGTTCACCTAACTGGTTATTTGAAAGTACAGTGGCAACAAACCAAGTGTACAATGTACCCGCTCAATGGGTGTCTCCTTCCCCATTAAAATTATTAAATACAACTTACGAATGGGAATTGTATGATGAAGAATCTACAAATGCAGACGACTTTATAAGTAGCGGAACTTTTAACCCTATTACATTGGCGGACCTTAATAATAAAACAATCACTACAGTGAGTGGAGGAAGTCAATTAAAAATTTACTTTAATATCCAATAGTCTTTACTAGTATGAATCAGAAATTATTTTTAATTACACTAGCATTTCTTTCAATGATTTCTTGTAGAAAAATTGAACTGGATGAAGATAGAAGAGACACTAAGATTGGAGGTTGTAACGACCTAGACTCTCCATTTTATAGTGACAGTATTGCGTATGATGATCAGTCCTGTACTTATGCTTATACTGAACGTTATGAAATAACATATCATCCAGAAAAAGACGGAGGAAGTGATTGGGATCCATTTGTATATACCGATGCCGACTTAGTTTTTAGAATTAAAGAACAAGGTTCAGCTGATTGGCTA
>JAGXIB010000142.1 GCA_024635865.1 Flavobacteriales bacterium | reverse complement strand
TATTTATTTGAAACAGATTCTAAGAAATTAAATACTTCACTACTTTGATTTAATGCATTTTGTAAATCGGTTGTAGCCCCAACTTTAGCTTGAATTAAGTGGTCTAGATGTACTGTTGAAGGAACAGACACTTTCTTTTTACCTGCTTGCATAAATTGCAATAATGCCATTTGTGCTGTTGCATCTTGCATTGCTACTCTATCTGGTGCAAAATCTACATAAGAAACTCCTCTTTGATAAGCTTCATTTGTTGGATTTTCCCAGAGGTGGGTATAAAGAATTTTTTCTGATAATGTTAATGGTTTGTTTACCAATTTTCTAGCTGCTGCGATACGTTCTGGATAACGTTCGTAAACAGCCTTAATCATTTCAATGTCAAATGCCATTTGTCTGTTGTATTTTATAAAAGATTAAATATTCTAATTTTCGAAAGCGAATATAATCATTTTGGAGGAATTAATAAAGCAGTAAGGAATGTTACTTTATTATCTTGAATGAATCTAAATAATAGTTAAAAGGAGAAAAAATCTATTTTTTCCTTTCTTGTTCCTGAATTCTTTGGACGAAATAAACTCCAATAATTCCTAAAATAACATTTAACATGGTAAACGTATTGGTGTCTAAATTAAAAAAACTTTTTAATAGCAGGGAAAGAGCTACGACTAATAACCCAACAATAATAAAATGTTTCATCTCTTACTTTTTAGGTGGACTTAAATTAAATCGTAAAGAGAAAACATTACTATACAATGCAACAGAAGCATCTCCTATATCAGTCAATGCATAGTCTAACGCTACCCCTTTAAAACGCAATCCTATCCCTATATTAGGTTGAATTGAATAAGTAACTTTATCTGTAATATTCGTAACTCTTTGTGTATTGCTAATACCTCCCCTTGCGAAGACAATGTTTTTAAACCCTAGTTCTAAGCCTAAACTCGGATCAATAGAAAAAGGATCTCCAACTACCAACACATTCCTTTTTCCATCAGTAGTAACAGCTGCGTTTAATTCTGACAAGAAAGTGAAGTTAGCATTAATGTCCCATTTTTTAGACGCAGCTAAGATTAACCTTGGCAAGGTTAACTCTAATCCATTTTCTGGAATTTCATTGTCTGTCAAGGTAAAAACTTCTATAACTTCATCACTTAAGGTATAATTCCATGCATTAAAAGTAGAGGTAACGTCTCTTGCTACAGCAGCAAAACGCCAACTTTTTTTTGTGTATTCTACGGATGCATCTATTCCAAACCCCCAAGCTTTAGCAAAGTCTCCAACCTTTCTGTGAATTATTTTGACATTACCTCCTACAGAAAGGTTAGGCTTTAATTTTCTAGCATAAGAAAAGAGGAAAGCCATATCTGTTGCGGAGAAAAAAGTAATTCTATCGTAATCTAAATTTCCTTGAGCATCAATCAGCTCTGTTGTATTGGGTATATTATCGACCCCAAAACGAATAAAAGAAATACCGAAAGCACTAGCAGTATCTATTGTCTTTGTTAACCCTGCAAAATCATACTTGGCAATTCCTGCAAAATATTCTGAATGCATTAACCCCAATTGAAGATCAGTATTTGTATTTAGTAATCCAGTTGGATTCCAATAACCCGCAGTAACATCGTCTGAAGATGCTACAACAGAATTACCCATTCCTAAGGCCCGTGCCCCTACACCAATGTTTAAAAACTCATTACTGTATTTAGGTGCGTTTGTCTGTGAAAAAGCAAATGAGCTTAACAAAAACAAGTAAATTATAATAACATGAACCTTCATTTAAAAACAAATTTATAAATTCTTTACTAGAATGTAAGCACTAAAACGAATGTTATTTACTAATGTTGTATAAATCTTAGAACTCTTTCTCTTGAAAAACTAACATTTTAATTAAATCAATCAATTATTAAGTTATTTATATCAATTATAGTTCTATTCGTTTGGAATGTTAAAATATTATCTAGTTATTTGCAAGCCGAATTAAGAAGTAAAGCGAACATAAATAAAATTTATATAGAGATGTCAAGAGTTTGTGAAATATCAGGAAAAAAATTAATGAGTGGAAATAACGTTTCTCACTCATTAAGAAGAACAAAAAGAAAATTTTACCCAAATTTAGTTACTAAACGTTTTTATATTCCTGAGGAAGATAAGTGGATTAAATTAAAAGTTAGTACTTCTTCTTTAAGAACTATTAACAAGAAAGGGATTGCTGCTGTATTATCAGAAGCAAGAGCTCAAGGACTTATGAAATAAGAACTTTAATGTTTATTCATTAAAATTACCTTGTTGTTTAACGCAACAAGGTTTTTTTGTATACAATAGTTTTAAGTCACCTAGTAATTTATGTCACTACTTAAAAAATCTTAAACTAAATAACACAACGAATAATGTCATTTATTAAATTATGGATTGCCATTCTACTTTTATGCGCTACAAATATAATTGGACAAGAAGTAGAGAATACTAAAGCGTTAAAAATTAACCAGTTTGGAATTTACGACACCGATTTATTACCAGCTTCTTTCCATAAAAAAAACAGAGAAAAACTAAGGAGTTTTATGCCTAACAACTCTGTAGCTGTTTTTTTTTCTAGTCCTGTAAAAAATAGATCTAACGACGTAGATTTTCAATATCACCAAGACCCTAACTTTTATTACCTCACGGGATTAAGAGAACCTCACTCTATATTAATACTATTAAAAACTCCTGTAGATATTAATGGGGAACAAACAAATGAGGTCTTATTTGTTCAACCAAAAGATGAAAGCAAAGAAATTTGGACTGGAAAAAGAATTGGAAAAATTGGGGCAGAATTATTATTAGAGGTTGAAACAGCTCTTGATAATACTACTTTTAACGCTATTGACTTTAACTTCGAAGAGTTTGATCAAGTATTTCATTTTCCATTAGCTACTGACATAAAAGATAATCCTTTTGACAAATCAGATTTAAATAATTTATGCCTTCAGTTTGGTGCTAAACTTAGTAAAACAGAGCCTGATAAAATCAACCAATCTAAACCTTTTGAATGGCTGAATCGATTAAGAGAAATAAAAACTGAAGAAGAATTGGTTTTAATGCGTAAAGCCATTGCTATTACTTGCGAAGCACAAATAGAATTAATCAAAGCATTAGAGCCAAACATGACTGAATTCCAGTCTGAAGCTATTATAGAATATATTTTTAAATCTAACGGTGCTGAATACCCTGGATTCCCTTCTATTTTAGGAAGTGGAGAAAATTCTTGTGTCTTACATTACAACACCAACCGCAAAACGATGACAGGAGATAATTTATTGGTTAGTGATGTGGGTGCTGAATATCATGGATATACTGCAGATGTAACAAGAACAATTCCTGTAAACGGAACATTTTCTCAGGAACAAAAAATAATCTATGACATTGTTTTAAAAGCACAAGAAGCTGGAATTAAAAAATGTAAAGAAGGAAACTCATTTTGGGACCCTAATATTGCTGCAACGTCTGTTGTTTCTCAAGAGCTTCAAAAGCTAGGAATTATTAAATCTCCAATTGGTGTTCGTAAATACTTTATGCATGGCACATCTCATTACTTAGGGTTAGATGTTCATGATGTGGGTACTTATTTACCATTAAAGGTGAATTCTGTAATTACTGTAGAGCCTGGCATTTATATTCCTGAAGGGTCTCCATGTGATAAAAAATGGTGGAACATTGGAGTAAGAATTGAAGATGATGTTTTAATTACTAGTGACAAACCCGAAGTACTTTCTGACTGCATTCCGAAAACGACCAATGAAATTGAAAAATTAATGAAAGAGCCAAGTGTGTTCAATAGAAAAAACAAGTAAGTTTTTCTTGTAGACTTGGATGCAAGTGATTTTGAAAATGGGGCTTATGTATTCTCTATTTCGAATGAGACAAATAATATTAAATAATTTATACAAATAATAAAATAAAGAAGTTGCAAATAAAAATAATATAATTATCTTTGCGAACTTGAATTATTAATAATAAGATTACAGACATGGCAAAAGCTAAGGGAAATAGAATACAAGTAATACTTGAGTGTACTGAACACAAAGAGTCTGGTCAGCCAGGAACTTCTAGGTTTATTACAACTAAAAACAGAAAAAACACTCCAGAAAGAATAGAGTTAAGAAAGTATAATGCAATTTTAAAAAGATATACTCTTCATAAAGAGATTAAATAATAATTAGATATGGCAAAGAAAGTAGTAGCATCCTTACAAAAAGGAGGAGGAAAACAACATACTAAAGTTATAAAAATGGTTAAGTCTCCTAAAAGTGGAGCTTATGCATTTAAAGAAGAAGTTGTTCACAACGATAAAATAAATGATTTTTTCGCTAAGAAATAATTCATATTAAGACATTTAAAACTCTTGTAATTCACTTTACAAGAGTTTTTTTTTGACATGATAAAAAAGTAGGAATTCTTAAATTAATCTAGAACTATGGCACTAAATCTGGAACAGACAAAAAAAACTCCCGGTATTAATTTTGATGCTGATCAAGGTGTTTTTAAAATTCAAGGAGCTATTCTACCAGAGAATGCTGTAAAGTTTTTTGAGCCTGTAATTCAGTATGCTAAAGAATATTTAGCTAATCCTAAAGAGGAAACCACACTAGATTTATTTATCATTTATTTTAATACCTCTTCATCCAAACAAATTTATGAGTTTATCAAGTTATTTAATTTATCGAAAGACAAAACAAAAACAACAGTGAATTGGCTATTTGATGAGGATGACGAAGACATGGAAGAAACAGGAAAAGAGTACAATGCTTTTTTTAAAGACTTACCTTTTAATTTTCTTCCTCAAGAATAAAGGCTTTAAGTTCTCGATAGACCTTATGTAAAGGTAACCCCATTACATTATAATAGTCCCCCTTCATTTCTTTTATCCCTACATAACCGATCCATTCTTGAATCCCATATCCCCCTGCTTTATCAAAGGGCTGGTTACCATCTATATAAAATGCTATTTCTTCGTCTGTTAGTTCATAGAAAGTGACGAATGTTTTATCGAAAAAGGAATACTTTTTATTCTTAGATAGTAAGGTGACACCAGTCAAAACTTCATGCGTTTTGCCACTCAAATTACGAATCATTTTTATAGCTTCTACCTTATCTTTTGGCTTACCTAAAACTTGACCTCCAATACAAACAATAGTATCTGCTGTAATCACAATTTTATTTTCTTTTAAATC
>JAGXIB010000141.1 GCA_024635865.1 Flavobacteriales bacterium | reverse complement strand
TTTCTACGTGACGAAAGCCAATTCGCTTCATTAAGTCCATATTTTTTAGCAATGGAATTGGTATGTGGAAAAGAGAGCGTTGGTTTTCAATTTCAATCTTACAACCTTTCATTTACAGAACCTTGGTTAGGGGGTAAAAAGCCAAATGCATTAAGTGTTTCTGCTTATCACTCGGTTCAGGCATACGATAGAAAGTATTTGTTAGATCAAAGAGATTCTGAGGGGAATAAAATTCTAACACCAAATAGACGAATTTTAAAAATGACTGGTGCATCTCTTGGTTTAGGGAGGAGGCTGACTTGGCCAGATGATTATTTCTCAGTTTATCATGAATTAGGGTTTCAATATTTTGACCTAAATAATTTTAGTAATGTATTTTCTTTCAGTGACGGTTATGTAAATAACTTGTTTTATCAATTTTCTTTAAGCAGAAGTTCAATAGATCAACCTTTATATCCTAGAACAGGAGCTTCTTTTAAGTTCAGCGCTAAGTTAACAGCTCCTTATTCCTTATTTGGCAAAGAAAAGGATTATACAACACTTTCAGATCAAGATAAGTACCGTTGGATTGAATACAATAAGTTTAAGTTTACTTCATCTTGGTTTACTCCATTATCAAAAGATAAAAAACTAGTGTTAAATGCTCGTTTTGGATTTGGATTCTTAAATGGTTGGAATAAAGATATAGGAGCACCGCCATTCGAGCGATTCTACCTAGGAGGAAGTGGGTTAACTGGTTTTCAGTTGGCAGCTCAAGAAATTATTGCACTAAGAGGTTATGATGATAAAACAATTTCGCCAACTTTTGGAGGAAGCATTATAAGTAAGTACACTTTAGAAGTTCGTTACCCAGTTTCATTAAATCCACAGGCTACAATTTATATCTTAGGGTTTACAGAAGCTGGAAATACATGGAATGATTATAAAAAGTATAATCCTTTTGCTGTAAAACGTTCCGCTGGTCTAGGGGTTAGGATTTTCTTGCCAATGTTTGGGTTAATGGGGTTAGATTATGGTTTTGGGTTTGATCAATTAGATTCTGGAGCAAGTGGAGAAGCTACTACTAATTCAGAAATACAATTAAAAGGATATAGAGGTCAGTTCCATTTTACAATTGGAGCAAATCTTGGAGAACTTTAATTAAGTAATTAGTAAAAAAACATGGAAAAGTTTAATAAAATATTTTTGGCATCATTTTTTCTATTAGGAATAGTAGTAACTTCAATTGCTCAAAAGTATGCCTTTGTTGATACTAAGTATATCTTAGATAATATGCCTTCTTATAAAGAAGCGCAAAAAAAACTAGATGATGCTTCTGAAAATTGGGTAGCAGAAATAGAAGAAAAATATAAAGAAATAGAAGAAAAAAATAAAAAAATACAACAAGAATTAATATTATTGCCAGCTGATGAAAAAAATAAAAAATTAGCGGAGATAAAAGAACTTGAGGAAGCTGCAAAAGAATTGCAGAAAAAACGATTTGGAGTAGGCGGAGATTTATTCAAAAAGCGAAAAGAATTAATAGAGCCTGTTCAAGAAGAAATTTATAAAGCGATAAAGGATTTAGCAAAAGAGAGAGGGTATGATTTTATAATGGATAAAGGGACAAACTCAAATATATTATTTACAGACCCGAAGTACGACAAGAGTGATCAAATTTTAAAGAAAATCAAATAACAAAAAACAAGAAAGATGAAAAAGTTAATTACAATTATAGCTCTAGCTTTTATTACAGTAGCAGCTTCTGCTCAAAAAATAGGACATGTAAATGCGCAGTCATTAATGTTGGCATTGCCAGATTATAAAGTGGCTTCAGATGAATTAGAGCGTTTTGCTGGAGATAAGAAAAAAGAATTAGAGATGTATTATACAGTTTTTCAAAATTCTCAAAAAGAATTTGAGGCAGCTTTACCAACTTTAACAGAAGAAATAAAGCAACAGCGTTATGAAGAGTTAATGGAAAAGCAACAAAATATTCAGGCTAAAGAGGGTGAGTTTCAACAAGAAGTAGCTACAAAAGAGCAAAAGTTAGTAGCGCCTATTATGAAAAAAGTACGTGATGCTATTTCTAAAGTAGCAAAAGAAAATGGTTATACTTATGTTTTTGATCAGTCTACTTTATTATATTTTGGAGAGGCAGAGTCTTTAGATGCTAAAGTAAAAGCTTCTTTGGGTATTACTGAGTAAGTCTAGAATAGATTAAAGGTTTAAAAAACTCCCATTAGCAATAATGGGAGTTTTTTTATGAAGAAAAGAAAAGTGAGCTTATAAATTGTTACTTTTATGGATACATAAAAGATGAGGTTAATAGAAAACATAAAGGATTATTTTGGGTTAGCGAAATTAAATAGTTTGCTCAGTATAAAATCTACTCGTGAAGTTTCTTTTTGCAATCTTAATAACGCAAAGACAATTGGCTTGATTTTAGCACTCAAAGACGAGACTGATTATAATAGGATAATGAGCTTCATTAAGGTTTTAAAAGGAGATTATGGTGTAAGAAACGTAAGTGCTTTAGCTTTTTATCAAGATAGAGAGGAACCTCTATTTTTAAAATCAAAACTATCATTCGATTTCTTTTTAGAAACCGACTTAAGTTGGAGAAAAGAACCAATAAAACTAAATTGCAAGTCATTTGTAGATGAAAATTTTGATATTTTAATAGACCTAACTGATTCTTTTTCCATTCCCTTACGTCATCTGTTACTGGTTTCTTCTGCTAAGTTTAAGGTAGGTAGGTATAGTGAAATTAATGAGCCTTATTATGATTTCATGATCGATTCTGAGCATTCTAATTGTAATCAGTTTACCCAGGAAGTAATTCGTTATTTAACAATGATTAATGAAAAATAAATCTCGCTTCGAACAGTTATACCTTTCCTTAAATAAGTCATCGACAATTATTTTAGTTGGTTTTATGGGAAGTGGAAAAACTACTTTCGGAAAAGAATTAGCTAAGAAGTTAAATTACCAGTTTCTAGATACAGATAAAGAGATAGAGCAGTTGATGGGGATCTCAATTGCAGATCTATTTGAGACTAAAGGAGAAGCTTACTTTAGGACCCTAGAGCGGCAGTTAATTGAAAACATGTCTGTAAAAAAAATGGTTATTGCAACTGGAGGTGGTTTACCTTGCTTTTTAGGAAACATGGATTTATTGAATCAAAAAGGAGTGACAGTTTACTTAAAGTACTCTAGTCAAGAGCTTTTTGAACGATTAAAAAACGATAAGTTATCTCGCCCTTTATTGAGCAATAAGTCAGATACTTCTTTATTAGAATACATTCAAAAGCTATTAATAGAACGAGAGGGTTATTATTTAAAGGCTCAAACTATATTTTAGAAGCCGATTAAAGGTCATCTCAACAATATTTTGCATTTTTGTAGTCCAAACTTAATAGTATAATGACAAATTTTATAGAAGAGTTACAGTGGAGGGGAATGATTCATGATGTCATGCCTGGTACTGAGGAAGAGTTTAAGAAAGGGGTAACTTCAGCATACATTGGTTTTGACCCTACTAGTGACTCATTGCACATAGGAAGCTTAGTTCAAATTATGATTCTTGTTCACTTACAAAAAGCAGGACATAAACCTTTTGCTTTAATTGGAGGAGCAACAGGTATGGTAGGTGATCCTTCTGGTAAGTCAGCCGAAAGAAACTTGTTAGACGAAGAAACATTAACAAAAAACGTAGAAGGAATTAAGGAGCAGCTTTCTCGATTTTTAGATTTTAATAACGGAGAAAATTCAGCAGAATTAGTGAATAATTACGACTGGTTCAAAGAATTTGACTTTTTAACTTTTATTAGAGATGTAGGAAAGCACATAACAGTCAATTATATGATGGCAAAAGATTCTGTTAAGTCTAGGTTAGAGACAGGGTTGTCATTTACAGAGTTTTCTTACCAATTAATTCAAGGGTATGATTTTTTATGGTTATACGAGAATAAGAACTGTAAAGTTCAATTAGGAGGTTCCGATCAATGGGGTAATATTGTTACAGGTACAGAGTTAATTAGAAGAAAAGCGAAGGGAGAGGCCTTTGCCGTTACCACTCCTTTAATCAAAAAAGCGGATGGAACTAAGTTTGGAAAAACAGCTGGAGGAAATGTTTGGTTAGATAAGAAAAAGACTTCACCATATAAGTTTTATCAATACTGGATTAATGCTTCAGATGAAGACGCAGCAAGGTATATTCGTATTTTCACTCTAATGACTAAGGAAGAAATAGAGTTACTAGAATCAGAACATCAAAAAGATCCAGGGCGAAGAGTTTTGCAAAAAGAACTAGCAAAAAACGTCACGATTAGAGTGCACTCTAATGAAGATTATGAGTCGGCATTAAGTGCATCAGAGATTTTGTTTAAAAAAGGAAAAGAAGCAGTAGAAGCATTAAAGGAATTAGATGTGAATACGTTTATGGATCTTTTTGAAGGGGTGCCACAAGCAACTGTTAGTAGAGAAGCTATTATAAAAGGAGTGACTATTATTGATGCATTAGTTTCTGAGACGTCATTTCTAAAATCGAATGGAGAAGCAAGAAGAGCATTAAAAGAAAATTCTATATCAGTAAATAAAGATAAAGTCTCTGAAGATAAAATTTTAAATACTGAAGATTTGTTAAATCAAAATTATATTTTAATTCAGAAAGGGAAGAAGAGTTACTTTATCATTAAGTTATCAGAGTAATGTCATTAAAATTAAGATGAATTAAAGAAATACTTAGACTTATGTTTTGAGTTCCGAGAAATAGTTATATTTTTGTTATGTCAATGATTGTTAATAGATTGAAAAATTAGATTTATTATTGAATTGTTAAAACTACCAACTAAGAAGAACTAAAATGGGAGAAGGAAAAGATAATTATAGAGATGAAATATTCTCTTTACCCGTAAGAGCAGGAAAAAGAACTTATTTTTTTGATGTTAAAGCTACCAGAGCAAACGATCTTTATTTAACTGTAACTGAGAGTAAAAAGAAGTTTAATGAAGACGGAGGCTTTTACTTTGAAAAACATAAGGTTTTTCTTTATAAAGAGGATTTTGAAAAGTTTTCTGAAGGTTTAAATATTGTTGTTGCCAAAATAAATGAATTAAAAGATAGTGGCGAATTTCAAGTAAAAGAAGGAGAGGGCTACGAAAGAAGAAACTACAATCAAAATGGAGAAAACGGAACAACTGGAGGGTACTCTTCAGATGTAAACTTTGATAATTTAGATTAAACAGTTATTGAAATAATACAAAAAAGCCTAACTTAATAGTTGGGCTTTTTTTTGTTTAATGAGTAAAATTGGTTAAAAATTTACTTTTTAGCATTATATTTGTTTATAGTCATATTATAGTTGCTTTTAGTAGCTATAATATGAACTAATTAATTTTTAAAAATATGAAAAACATTATATCCTTAATTTTCTATATTGTGATTACAGCGTCTGCAATTGGACAAGACAAGAAAGCTGCTAAATATTACTTTTATGACATCCAAGACTTTGAGTCTGCAGTTGATGAATATTTAGCATTACTAGAAGAAGACCCTCATAATACAGAGTATAACTATAACATAGCAATCAGCTATTTGAATTCTAATATTGATAAGTCTTTAGCTATACCTTATTTAGAAAAATTAAATAAGTTAGAAGACTTAGACATGAATGTGGCTTACTATTTAGGACGTGCATATGCTTTAGGATATCAATTTGATAAAGCGATAATGGCTTTTAATTCTTTTATAGAAGTAGCGAAAGAAGGGAGTAGTTTACGAAAAAATGCTGAAAGGCAGATTGAGTATTGCCAGAATGCAAAAGAATTGATGAAGTTTCCGCTTAAAGTTAAGTTTGAGAATTTAGGGAAGGAAGTGAACTCTAATGACGATGATTACTTTCCCTTTATACCATCAGATGAATCTTTTATTGTTTTTAACTCTAACAGAAGTGTTGATCAAACTGAATTAGCACAATCAGATATATTAATCTCTTATGTGAAAGAAGGAGAGTATTCAAAAGCTAAAACATTACCAGAAAGTATTAATACCAAAACAGGTAGAGAAGAGATTGTGGGGCTGAATGCCGATGGTACAGAAGCTATTTTGTTTTTTGAATCTTTTAGTAATGGAGGAGACTTATATGAGTGTAAAATTGACGGCAAAAACTTCGGAGAGCCTGTAAAACTGGATAGAAACGTTAACTCTAAATCAATAGAAATAGCAGCTTGTATTTCAAGTGACAATACTCGTTTATACTTTGCAAGTGACAGACCGGGAGGTTATGGAGGGGTAGACATCTATTTGTGTCAACGTTTGCCAAATGGTAGATGGAGTGAAGCTCAAAACTTAGGTCCTTCTGTAAATACAGAGTATGATGAAGACTTTCCTAATATTTCTTCAGATGGTAAAGTCCTTTACTTCTCTTCTAAAGGACATACAAGTATGGGAGGTTATGACATCTATAAGTCGAAGTGGGATGAGTTTAAGAAAAAGTTTATTGGAGCTAAAAACTTAGGTTTTCCTATAAATACTCCAGGTGATGATATGAACTTTAGAGTTTCTGAAAATGGTAAATTTGGTTATTTATCTGCATTAAGAAAAGAAGGGTTAGGTGGTTTAGATATTTACCGAGTTACTTTTCAAGAAGTAGAACCAAACTATACTGCCTTATCTGGTCAAATAGTTGCCAAAGATGGGAAGAGAAAATTCAACAACCTGTATATCCAAATAGCTGATGCAGAAACTGGAGATGTTTATGGAGATTACCAACCTGACGAAAGAACATTAAGGTATGTAATGATTTTACCTCCAGGAGAATATGTCATGTATGTAGAAGCTGATGGGTATGAAATGATTGAAGAAGAGATACAAGTTTTTGATAAAGCATCATTTAAAAATTACTTGCATAACGATATCCAATTAATTCCAACTAAATAATGGAGATTTCAGTTACTCTAGTAATTGTAGCTATTACCGTACTTATTTCTTTTGCAGCATTTAATAATGATGACTTAAGTCATAAACTTATTTTTTCTCCTTACCAAGCAAAGCATCAAAATGAATGGTGGAGAACCATAACTCATGGGTTTATACATGCTGACCACATGCACTTATTCTTTAATATGTATGTGCTATATAATTTTGGCGAGCTAATAGAAGAGACACTTAAGTATCATTATGGTAGTTTTAGTGGAACTCTTTATTATATAGGGTTGTACCTTGGAGGTTTAATTTTTGCAACACTTCCTTCTCTAAGAAAACATTCTGACAACCCGATTTATCGTTCCTTAGGAGCCTCTGGTGCTGTTTCAGCAGTATTGTTTGCTTTTATCATGTTTTACCCGTCTGAAAAGTTATTTTTATTGTTTATACCAATCGGTATTCCTGCTTATATAGTTGGCTTATTGTATTTAGCATTTGAAACCTACTCGAATAAAAAAGGAAGATCAAATATTGCCCATGATGCTCACATTGCCGGTGCTGTTTTTGGATTAGCATATATTGTGCTTTTAGATTTTGACAACCTGAGTAATTTCTTTAATCAAATAAGGTTTTAAGATTATATTATGTTTAGAGTGTTATTTTTTTTCTCTTTTATTATTCTATTGTTTAGTTGTAAAACCGATTTAAACAATAACCTGACTCAAAAACAGCAAATTGTTGAGGAGTTTAATTCAACTGAGTTAGCGCTCTTAAAGAGTGGAGATACAACAAGTCCATTTAGGGTTTTAAAAATAACAGACTTAAAAGACTCGTTATTGTTGAGAAAGCAAAGTAGAAAAGTTGTTTTTAATGAAAAAGATAGTTTGTTAAAGTTTTTTTCTCAACGTTTAGTAGCTACTGTTCAAGATTCTAGTTCTTTAGGAGTAGGTATAGCCGCTCCACAGGTTGGTTTTCTAAAAAATATTATTTGCGTTCAACGATTTGACAAAGAGTCAGCCCCTTTTGAAGTATATTATAATCCAGAAATTACTCAATATTCAAAAAAAACACAGCCATGTAAAGAAGGTTGTTTATCTATTCCTGGAAGAATGGATACTTTAACGATACGTTCATATGCTATTTTGTTAGAGTATAATGATATCAAAGGAGCGCATAAGTACGAAATGGTTGAGGATTTTACAGCGGTAATATTTCAACATGAAATAGATCATTTAAAAGGCGTTTTATATACCGATTACCTTCATGAAAAAGCACATGCAGAAGGAAAGAAGCATGAACATAAAAAGTGAGATATGTTATCAGGTTTAAACTAAATGTTGATAACAAAACATAGACTATAAAACGTATCTTAATCTAATTTTATACTTTTACTGTATTAAAATAATAACTTCAACCATGAGCTTTTTTAAGAATAAGTATTTTATAGTTTTTATCCTTTTATTAGGGGGCGCAAAAGCTACTTTTGCTCAATATGAGTCAAGAGGTAAAGAGTTTGACTTTGTTGACGCTGATTACTTTTTTTTTAATGAAAACTATTATGATGCATTAGGTCTGTTTACTAAGCTTAGTAATAGTTATCCTAAAATAAAAGACTATACATTTAAAAAAGGAATTTGTTATTTAGAACTGAATAATGCTGATCAAGCAATTGAAGCCATTCTGAACTCAAAAAAGAAGAAGAAAAAGCCAGAAGATTACTCCTATTATTTGGCAAGAGCCTATGCCTTAAATTACCAATTTGACTCGGCTATAACTTTATTTAATGAAGCATTAAATACTTCAAATGTGTCTTCTAAGTTAAAAAAAGAAATCCCACACTTAATAGAACAATGTAATAATGGAAAAGATATTCTTAAAAATAAATTAAATGTAACTACTGTAAATATTGGAATTCCAATTAACTCTTCAAATTATGAATACAGCCCAGTTGTTAATGCAGATGAATCAGTTTTAGCTTTTACTTATAGAGGAGAGAAAAGTGTAGGCGGGAGACAAAATAAGTATGTTCAGCCTGAAGGGAATGGAAATTATTTCGAAGATGTATATGTTTCATACAAAAAAAATGGAAAATGGTCCTCTCCAGAATTATTAGCAGGAGAGATTAATACCAATAGAAACGAAGCAACGGTTTCTATTTCTCCAGATGGACAGGTGCTATATATTTATAGGGATACGGAGTTTAATTCGGGAGATTTATTTTATGTTAATAAAACAGCAAATGGCTGGAGTGAAATGAAAGAATTGTCCATCAATTCTTCAAGCTGGGAAGGAAGTATAAGCGTAGCTCCAAATGGTTCTTTTGCTATTTTCTCTAGTGATAGGCCTGGAGGTTTAGGAGGAAGAGATTTGTACATCACCCAAAAGGAAGCCAATGGCGTGTGGGGTACTCCAAAAAACTTAGGAGACAGAATAAATACTGTTTATGATGATGACGCACCTTTTATACATGCGGACGGAATTACTTTTAGCTTTTCATCTAAAGGGCATAATTCTATAGGAGGGTTTGATATTTTTGAATCACGTTTAATTAATGATTCTACATTTTTGGAACCACGTAATCTTGGCTTTCCAATTAATACAACAGCAAACGATCAGTTCTTTTTTGTTTCAGGTAAGGGAAATGCTTATTATTCTTCTTCGCAAGAAGGAGGAAAAGGATTATATGATATTTATGTTGTAGATGCAAGTGAAATTGTAACCAATTCTCCTGTGTTATTGTTAAAAGGAAATACTAATCCTAATAACTGTAAAATTACAGTTAAAAACTTAAAGGGGGAAGATAGGGGATCTTATAAATCTGATCCTAATAGTGGGAATTATCAATTTTATTTAAATTTAGGAGAAGAGTACAAGGTCACTTTCTCAGCAAGTGAAGAGAAAACTAAAACTTTAAACATTAACACTAAGGAGCTTTCTAAATATACTGAACGAACTGAGAATATTAATTTTGATGAAGAAACAGTTGTAAATACTGTTCCTGATGAAATTCCACCAGTAAAAAGTGACTTTGATGTAGAAGACCCAGAAAATTTTGATGTATTTATAAAGAAGTATGGAGATAAAGAAGTAGAAGGTGTAGTATTTCAAGTTCAAGTAGGAGCTTATCTAAACCCTAAAAACTTTAAATCAAGAGACTGGAGAGAATTTGGAGAGTTAAAAATAACTAAAGGAGAAGATGGATTAACAAGATTTGTGTTAGGGAATTATCATGATTTTAATAAAGTAAATCAAGTAACTACCAAAGTTAGACGCTTAGGAGTTAAAGATGCTTTTACTTTAGTACTTTATAAAGGGAAATTTACATCTCTTAATGAGTTAATCGCTAAAGGGGTATACACTTTTTAAATTTTATTAAAGAATGAGAATAGTCATTACTTTGTGTATGTTATGTTCTTTTTGGGTGTCTGCACAGGATTTAATCTGGTTGGAAACCAAAGAGAAACTAAAATCTAAAGAGTTAACTTTGAGAGGGCTAGAAAAGTTATTATATAACGACAAAAAAGATTATGATGTAGACAGTGAGTTGTTTGATTACCGAGACATACATAAAAAATTCATTAATAAATATGTTCTGTTTTCTATTTATGATAGAGGAAATAGCTATTACTTTCTAAATACAATAGTAAGAAAAAACACAATCATCTACTTAGAGTTAAGGCATACAGACTCGACTAAGTCTGAGATAAAGTATCAGAAGCCAATGTACGCTTCACTAATTGAGTTACATAACGAAGCATATAATATTAAAGCTGATGTTAATCACCCTTACTTTAATAAGATAAATAAGACAATACTTGGATTTGATTGTTTTTCAAGTGGAAGTCATTCACAAGAATATGATGATCTTCAGTTGTTACTGGACAGTAATAATATTGAAGAGATACGGAAGTGGAGCTATTCTTTGACTCCTGAAATTAGATGTGTTGGAGCAGTTGGGTTATATTGCTATCAGAAAAAAGGAAATACATTAACTGAAGCTGATCTAGTATTAATGAATCAAGTTGCAGAAGAAAAAACAGAAATTTATGGCTGTGAAGGGTATGATGAACACGGCCTAATTTTTAATGTTGCAGAGGTGTATAAAAGAGGATGTAAGTTTTTAGGAGGTAAATAGAATGATTCTTAGGAAGGAATCAGCTTCCTTAATTGGTAATACAAGGCTCCTTCACTAATTACGCAACCTTTATTTAGTAAGTCAAATACTTCCTCTTCTCTCGATTCTGAATATTTTTTGTTTGCTTTAAATAAATCAATCTTCTTTAATTGAGCTTTATTTTTTAGGTCTAACTCTTCTAAATTAACTGTGTTAGATTTTAGACCGATAAAGAAAGCTTCCTCTTTATCAAAATGAAAGACTTTTAAATCATCAGGAGTTCGGTATTCTAAATAACTAATTTTTTCTAATGACTTCTGAATCACAAGATCACTAAAAATTTCAAGATGAGTCTCCATTTCTACTTTATCATTCGCCATTATCGAAGTCCATTTCTCAGCATCTATTCCATTTGCGGATAAATATTGTATAAACTCAGGCTCTAACTCCTCTAGTTCTTCTTTAGTAAGTAATCTGTATCTAGTCATTTTATAATTAAATTAATCCATCTTTTAACACTTTGTCTATGACTTCTTGAGCCTCTAAAGCTTTAGTTAACTTAACGGTATTAGTTTCGGCTTGTTCTATTAATTGAGTTAACGCTTGAAACAATTGTTCGTTAATTTCATCATAATTTAAAGCTGCTAATAAGTCATTCAATAGGTTTTCTCTATTTAAAACAAGTGCTTCTTTTAAAGCTAATATTTCAGGATTCGTAAACTCCATTAGTCTTTTGCTATATAATAGTTAGGTTTAAAAAAAATGACAGCATCATTAAATCCTTTTTTTTGGACAAACTGATTCATTTCTGGTAAGGTAGGATAGGCGATATAGGTCTTGAAGTCGTTCAGTTGTAAACTATCTAATTGGTTAAAATTATAAATCTTTGGCATTACCTCTTCATGATCTAAAGAATAAATAGCAATCCCTTTTCCAAAAGAAAATAATAAAGAACTACTAAAATAATTATTATCTAATTGTTCATTTAGAAAATAAGTTTTGTTTTGTTTTTTTAGAGGTGTTTTTAGGCTAGGAGTATAGTAATTATTGGTTTGCTTATAAATAGCATAAGTTGTATCATTTTCTTGAAGGTAAGGAATTCCTTCATTGTTTACAATGCCAAATAGCAAGTTGTCTTTTATGTAGTATTTTCCTTTCGATTTTTTAAAGTCTTTTTTAGTTAGAGTAAAAAGAATACTTTGCTGCATGTAAATACTGTCTTTAGTAATCACTAACTGAGTTAAACTATCTTCTTCTAAGACATAATTCCCACAAATTTCCGCATCAAATTGCTGAACAGATTGAATGGCTTTAGGTTGAGCTTCTCCAAAGTAAAATGAAGTGGGTTCTTTTTGAGCTGAAAAAGAATAAGAACTAATAATAAGAATAAAAATTAATAGGTATTTCATATATAATAGTTTAAAGATAGACGAAAATTTATAATAGTTAATTAACTTTAGAGAACAAAACGTTCAAAAAAATGTCAAAAAATCGTTGGGAGATTGCCCCACCCGCCAACTTAAGCAAGGTTATTGAAATAGAAGAATCGCTAAATGTTCCCAAAATTATTGCTAATTTTTTAGTAAATAGAGGAGTAGACTCATACGATAAAGCAAAAGAATATTTCAGACCTAAAATCACTTCCTTGCATGACCCCTTTTTAATGGAAGATATGTCTACAGCAGTAGATAGAATTAACGAAGCACTTGAAAAAGGGGAGAAAATCTTGGTTTATGGAGACTATGATGTAGATGGAACAACTTCTGTAGCGTTAGTTTACTCCTATTTAAAAGAGCTTACTCCTAAAATAGAACATTACCAACCAGACAGGTATACAGAAGGCTATGGAGTCTCTTTTCAAGGGGTAGAATATGCAAAAGAAAATAATTTTAGTTTGGTTATAGCTCTAGACTGTGGAACAAAAGCAGTCGACAAAATTGCAAAAGCTAATGAATATGGTATCGACTTTATCATTGCCGATCATCACACGGCGGGTGAAGAGCTACCGAAAGCAAAGGCGATATTAAATCCCAAGAAAGAGACATGTAATTACCCTTATAAAGAACTTTCTGGTTGTGGAATAGGGTTTAAATTGATAGAAGCCCTTGCAATAAAAAACAATTACAATAAAGAAAGAGTATTTGAGCTTTTAGATTTAGTAGCTATTGCTATAGGTGCCGATATTGTTCCTATAACAGGGGAGAATAGAGTACTAGCTTATTATGGGTTAAAACAAATAGCCAAGACGAAAAGGGTAGGGATTAAAAC
>JAGXIB010000011.1 GCA_024635865.1 Flavobacteriales bacterium | reverse complement strand
GGATAGATATTTCAGGAACTTATGCTTATAACTTGTCATTAGGAACTAATTCTAAGTTAGCTTTAGGTTTAAGCGGTATGGCTTCTTTAAATCAAAGTAATTTTGCAAATGCAACTGTAAATGATGAAAATGATCCACTGTTTGCTAACAATACTCAGATGAAAGTTTTACCAAACTTCCAATATGGGATGTACTATTACACGAATAAGTTTTATGTAGGGTTGTCATTGCCAAAGTTGTTGTTGAATTCTGTAACTGCCGATTCACTAGGAGCTACCAATGCTTCAACATCATTTGATTTTTCTCAAATGCATTATTATCTAAATGCTGGATATAGATTTGAGTTAAATGAAAACTTAGATTTAAATGCTTCAACTTTATTAAAGCAGATATCTGGTGCGCCATTTCAATTTGATATAAATGCACAAGTTGTTTTTAGTGATAAATTAGGAGTTGGAGTGTCGTACAGGTCAAGTAGTGAGCTAGTAGGGTTGTTTTCATATCAGATTACAGATATGTTTAAATTAGCATATTCGTATGATTTCTCATTAGGTAAAAAAGATTTAGATTTAGGTGCTTATCATAGTGGTTCTCATGAAATAATGTTGTTATTTAACATGCCAACTAAAGAGCCACTTCTAATTGAACCCCCTAGATTTTAATTGAAAAGAATAAACAAGGAACTATAAAAGTTTTAGAAAAAACACAAAATAAGGAATTTATTATTAAGTAGTATTTTATTCATCTCTTTTTTAGCGCAAGCTCAAACAAAAGAGATTAACTTAGGATTAGAAAAGCAAAAAGGAGCTTACTATAAAGAGGCAATTGCTAATTTTGAGGAAGCTATGCTGAACCCTAAAATTAATGAAGAGCAAAAAGTAATAGCGCTAAAGGGGCTTGCTGAAAGCTATGAAAAGATTCATAACTATAAAAAAGCAACTGATTATTATGGTAAATATTTAGCCGCAAACCCTAATGATTTAGATAAGTACCTAAATTATAGTTCTATGTTGAGAACAGTAGGTAAAGTAGAGGAAGCTAAAATATTTTTCTTAAAATATGCAGAGAAAAAAGGAGATGAGGCATTGAAAACAAAGTTCAACAATATGATTGATTGGGCTGAGGAAAATGGAGATAATGCAACCTCTTATGTTGTTGCTATAACGAATATAGAAACTAACGGAATAAGTATGGGCGTTTCTGAATTTAAAGAAGGGGTCTTAATTGGTCAAGCTCAATCTTTGGATGAAGGGAAAACAGTTTTTTATAACCTAGGTTATAGTAAAAAATCTGCTGAAAACACATTTGACAAACCTGAAGGGCTTTCAAAGTCATTAACTAGTGAGTACTATGCAGGTTACCCTTCAGTTTCAAAAGATGGTAATACTCTTTATTTCACCTCTAACTCCTCAGACAAGAATAAGTATAGTCCTAAGAAAACAAAAAAAGCTGACTATAGTTCAAATGGAGTAAATGTGTTAAAAATATTTAGAACACAGTATGAAAATGGTTCATGGTCTGATAAAGAGGAACTCTCTTTTAATAGTAACGAATACAGTTGTGCGCACCCTTTTATTACAGAGGATGGTAAAACGTTATATTTTGTATCCAACATGGAAGGATCTATCGGTGGATATGATGTTTATAAAGCGACATTAAATGGAGATGGAACTTTTTCTAAACCTCAAAACTTAGGAGAGAACGTAAATACTCCATTAGATGAAATGACCCCTTCATTTGTGAATAATAATCTTTTCTTCTCTTCAAGAGGGCATTTTGGATTCGGAGGTTCAGATATATTTAAAGCTGAATTAAATGATGATAACTCGTTCAGTAAAGCTGACAACGTTGGGAAACCACTTAATTCATCATTTGATGATTTTGCTTTTATGCCAAATAAAGGTGGAGTTTCAGGATACTTATCTTCTAACAGAGATGGTGAGAATGGAGAAGATAAAATATATAGCTACAAGCTACTTCCTTCTGAATTTAAAGTCATAGACAAAGAAACAGGTGAGGCTATAGCAGAGACTAAAATTACAGTTTATGAAAAAGTTGATGGAGAATGGGTAGAGTCTTCAGTTAGTGTTACTGATGAGAATGGAGTTTGGGGAGCAAACTTTGCTAAAAATAAAGATTATAAAATAGTTTATGATAACCCTTACTATGAGTTAAAAGAAATTGAACTTTTACAAAGTGATAAAGGAAGAGCTGATAAACTTGCTAAAATAAAGAGTGGTGTAAAATTAGATAAAGCAGTTCTTTTTGGACAGATGATAGATGCAATTACAAATAAGGCTATAGTAGGTGCTACTGTTGATCTTTATGAACAAAATGAGAATGGGGAGTTTGTGAAAGTTGGATCTGTAGAGACAGATAAATATGGTTCTTGGAAACACAACATTAGAAGGGATAAAGTTTATAAAGTTGAAATAGCTAGAGATGGATACGACACTAAAACATTTGTAATTCCTTCAGTAGTAAGTAACGATCCTAATAGGCCTGGTATAATAGAGTCAATGAATCCTCTTAAATTTAATCCTACTGCAAAGAAGGATGTTAAGTTAAAAATTGATAATATCTATTTCTATTTCGATAAAGGTAAAATTAAAGAAGATTCGTACCCAATATTAGATAATATTGTTGACTTCTTAAATAACGATAAAAATATAAGAATTGAATTAAGTGCACATACAGATTGTGTTGGTTCAGATTCATATAACTTATCATTGTCTAAGAAAAGGGCTAAAGCATGTGTTGACTATTTAACTGGTCATGGAATTGACAAGTCAAGATTAGTTGGAGTAGGTTATGGAGAACAAGATCTCGTAAACGACTGTAGTTTACAAAGGTCTGATGAAAAAGAAGCTCAGAAAAACCGTAGGGTTGAAATGAAAATCCTATAAGAAAAATATATTATAAAATTCCTGTATGTATTACATATAGGAATTTTTGCATTATACTCACAATTATGAATCTATTTAAAGCGATAATAGTTGTATTTTTTACATTATTTGTATCAAGTACTATAGCACAAGATAAAGTCACTCTTCTTAAAGAAAAGCTGGAGACTTCTGCTGAAGAAGATAAACCTCGTTTATTAAATCAACTCTCTAAAGTAACAATTAGAGAGAATAGAACAGAGAGTCTAAATTATGCGGATGAGGCTATAGCTTTAAGTATAAAATTAGGGAATGTTGGGGAAGAAATGGCTGGTTATCTTAATAAAGCGAAAGCACTCTCAGCATTAAAAAAACATAAAGAGGCCATAGTTGTAATTAATAAAGTGTTAAAAGTAGATAGAGAGTTTGGAAATGAACCTAGTATCGCTTATAATTTAAACTTGTTAGGGAAAGAATATACTTCACTAAAAAAATATGATGAAGCTAGAAAATCATATAAAGAGTCTTATGATTTGTTTACAAGCTTAAAAGATGAAAAAGCGCTAGGTTTTATATCTGGGGACATTGGAAAGATGGAGTCCAATGCAGGGGCAGAAAAGGAAGCTATAAAATGGTATGAGAAAAGTGTAAAGCATAATCAAAAAGCGAATAATAAACAAGGAGAAGTTCAATCGTTGATGGCAATAGGAGCATTGAACGCGAACAGAGGAGATTTTAAAAAATCAATTGCTCAATTAGAAGAAGCTAAAACAAAAGCAAGTCAATATGGTTTAAGTTCACTTCAACGCTCAATTGAGCGAAATTTAGAAGTAGTTAAACAGAACTTAGAAAGCAAACAAAAGAACAAGACAGACGTTGAGATTGAAGAAGAAGAAAGAACTGCTGAAGAAATTAAAATTTTACAAACTACAACAGCTAAATCTTTAGATGAAATAAGTAAACTAAGTGAAGCTAATCAAATTTTAGAATTAAAAAAGAAGCTAGAAAAAGAGGCTTATGATAGAGAGTTAAAAGAAAAAGAAGAAGAGAAAGTAAAGCTTGAGCAAGCAAAGAAAATGGCTGAAGCGGAAACATTAGCTTCTAAAGCTGAAGAAGAAAAAGCAGCTGCTGAAAACCAATTGTTAGCAGCCGAAAACTCTAGACAAAATGTAACTATTATTGGAGGAGCTGTTGGGTTAGTTTTATTCGCCATTCTAATTGTATTTATTCTTAAAGGATATAGAGACAAGAAAAAAGCGAATGATGCATTAGTAGCTAAGAATCAATTAATTGAAAGTCAAAAGCAGATTCTTGAAGATCAAAAAGCTGAATTAGAGCAAAAAAGTCATAACATTAGAGAAAGTTTAGATTATGCGAAGAAAATCCAAACTTCTATTTTGCCTCCAATCGGAGGGTTAAAAGATAAGTTTACTGATTCTTTTGTTTTCTTTCGACCTAAAGATATTGTAAGTGGTGATTTCTATTGGTATTATGAGTATGGAACAAAGCTATATGTTTCTGTTTCCGATTGTACTGGACATGGAGTCCCAGGTGCTTTTATGTCAATTATAGGAAACAATCTAATTGAAAAAGCGATTGTAGAACAAAAAATAGAACGTCCTTCTGATGTCCTAAAGTTTATGAGTGATGGAATCAATCAACAGCTTGGAATGACATCTGGAGCATCTGATGTAAAAGATGGAATGGACATGACATTAGTTTGCATAGATAGAAATACAAACAAGTTAAACTTTGCAGGAGCTCGAAATCCATTGTACTTTTTAAGAAATGGTGAGTTAGAAGAGGTAAAAGCAACAAAAATGTCTGTTGGTTATAACAGTAAAAAAACAGAAGCTAATTTTGAGAATTTAGAAATAGACTTATTAAAAGGAGATCGACTATATATGTTTTCAGATGGTTTTCCAGATCAAAAAGGTGGGCCTAAAGGAAAAAAATTCTATTATAGACCTTTTAGAGAAATATTACAGGGTTCTGGGACACAATCTATGCAGTTTCAAAGAGACCTTTTGGAAAGTACCATTGTTGAGTGGATGAACGGAGCAGAGCAACTGGATGATATGTTAGTTTTAGGAATTGAGATATAAACAGAAAACTTAATTAAAAACAAAAGGCTCAATTAACTAAGTTAATTGAGCCTTTTGTTTTACAGGTTCTTTTCACCAATCATCTTCATCTTCAACTTCAGGTGCTAGTCTGGCAATTAGCCCATCTATTTCATTAGTTAATTGTATTTGGCAACCCAGCCGACTATTGTCTTCAACATGCCAAGCTTCATCTAGCATAAGTTGTTCATCGTCATTTCTATCTAACGTTACTTTATCATTTTCTATATATACCTGGCAAGAAGCACACATTGCCATTCCTCCACAAGTTCCTTTTACAGGCAAGTCATAACTTTTGCAAAGTTCCATAACATTCATGTTCATGTCTGTAGGTGCTTCAAGTTGATGTTCTACTCCTTCTCTATCAATAATTGTTACAGTTATAATATTGTCCATTTTAATGCCGTTTAAAAACCATTAACTCCATTCACAGTTGTATACTTCAAAACATTGTTCTTATCAGGATAAACTCTTTTAAAAGCGCTCTGAACCATTAAAGTAGCTTCATGAAAACCACACAAAATTAATTTTAACTTACCAGGGTAGGTATTTACATCTCCAATCGCATAGATTCCATCTCTATTAGTGCTATAGTCAAAAGTATTAACTTTAATAGCGTTTTTCTCAATTTCTAACCCCCATTTAGCAATAGGTCCTAATTTAGGGGTTAACCCAAATAACGGTAGCCAACTATCAATCGATACTGTTGTATTTTCTTCTCCTTTTGTTTTTATAATAATATGCTCTAATTTTTCTTTCCCATCAACATCAATAACTTCACTATCAGTCATTAATTTAACTTTACCATCAGAAGCCATGTCCATAATGCGCTGAACAGAATCTAAGTGTCCTCTAAAGCTTTTGCTTCTATGAACAAGTGTTACTTCTTTGGCTACTCCATCGGCTAGAAAAATAGCCCAATCAAGCGCAGAATCACCACCTCCACTAATCACTACTTTTTTATCTCTGTATGCTTCAGGATCTTTAATAATATAATCAACTCCTTTCTTTTCAAAGAATTTAAGAGATGGAATAGGAGGTTTTCTTGGAGTAAACACACCAAGTCCACCAGCGATTGCAATATTATGAGCTTTGTGTTTGGTTCCTAAATTTGTAGTAACAATGAACTGATTATCATCTGTTTCTTCTATCTCAACAGCAGTTTCTCCTAATGTAAACCCTGGTTTGAATGGTGCGATCTGCTCCATTAGTTTATCGGATAAGTCTCCCGCTAAAATTGAAGGATAAGCTGGGATGTCGTAAATTGGTTTTTTTGGATAAATTTCTGAGCATTGCCCTCCAACTTGTGGCAAAGAATCAATTAAGTGACATCTAAGTTTTAATAATCCCGCTTCAAAAACGGTGAATAAACCAACTGGGCCTGCTCCAATTATGAGTATATCTGTTTCTATCATTGTTTTCTAATTAATGAATACAAAAATACTATTTATTCAGAACGTAAAAGGATGTTTTCGATCAAATATTAAAGGAATATAAGGGAAGTAATAAAAGAGATTTATTCAAAATCTTTATACAATAAGTATTTACTTCTTATTTTTTTAAATGACTGTAAGTCTTTTTGCCACGTTTTTGTGATTTCATCAACTGTTTTGCCATCTATAATTTGTTGTTTTACCGTTTTATTTCCTGTCAATAAATTAAAGAATCCATCTGTTCTAAAAAAGTCAGGTTTGTTAGAAGATTGATGATACATACTAGTTAACCAGTGTAAGTATAAAGCCCCCATTTCTGGCATAAAGTTGTTTCCAAAAGCGGAAAGGTCATACCCATGGCATACTTCTCCCTCATGTTTAGGATGTTTGGCCCCAAAGGATGGCTCTGGAGTAAATTTAAAGTTAGTTTTAGGAATAAAAGGAGAACCAAATATTTGAAAAGGGGTTTCTGTACCTCTTCCAATACTAACATTTGTACCCTCAAATAAACATAAAGAAGGATATAAATAAATACTTGTCATGTTAGGTAGGTTTGGAGAAGGAGCAATTGGGAGTTGATACTTATCTTTATGCGTATAGTTGCGGCATTCAATAATTTTAAGTTGACATTGTACTTCGTTTGCAAGCCATTTTTCTCCATTAATCATTTTAGCATATTCAGCAATGGTCATTCCATGTACAATAGGAACAGGGTGCATTCCAATAAATGATTTTTGAGAAGGTTGCAAGATTGGTCCATCTACATAAAATCCATTAGGGTTAGGTCGGTCTAATAGTAGTAAGGTAATCTTATTCTCTGCACAAGCTTCCATAACATAATGCATGGTGCTTATGTAGGTGTAAAATCGCGCACCGACATCTTGTATGTCGAAAATCACATAGTCAACTCCAGCTAACTTATCCGAAGATGGTTTTCTATTCTTTATTCCATATAGAGATAATATTGGAATTCCAGTTTTGCTGTCTTTACCGTCAGCAACTTTTTCTCCCGCATCTGCATTCCCTCTAAAACCATGTTCCGGAGCAAAAACTTTTTGAATTTTTATTCCGAGGTTAATTAAGGAGTCAACAAGATGTACATCTCCAATTGTACTTGTTTGGTTTGCTACAATGGCAATGTTCTTTCCTTTTAATAAAGGAAGATAACGTTCAGTTTGATCTGCCCCAGTTTTTATTTGCGAAAAAGCATTAAAGCAAATTACTAATGCAAAAAAGGATAATAATATATGTTTCATATTTTTTTAATCATTATTGTAAAATAATAAGGAAGTTAATTCAAAATTAAGCAATAATTTAAATAGGTTCCTCATAAAAAAAAAGCTGTGAATCAACAAGTTTTCCCTATTTTTGATGCAAAATAGACAAAAGGAATTGAATACAGAATTATACATAGCAAAAAGAATGCTAGAAAAAGGTGAAGAGACTAAAGCCGTTTCCAAACCAATTGTGTTTTTAGCAATAGCAGGTATAACTCTGGGTGTCGCAGTGATGATACTTTCCATTTCAATTGCTTCTGGTTTTCAAAATGAAGTTCGCGAGAAAATTATAGGTTTTGGTTCTCATGTACAGATTTCAAGTTCTTATAATAATGTGTCTTTTGAGTCTAGTCCTTTATTAATAGATGAAATAAATAGAGACGAAATAAGGAAAGACAAGAGAGTAAAGAGTGTGCAGGTTTATGCCTACAAGCCAGCAATAATGCAAGCAAAAGAAAGTCACGAACAAACTAGCGAAGGGGAAGCGATTCGAGATATCCAAGGAGTTGTTTTTAAGGGGATTAGTGAGGATTTTAATACGACGTTCTTTAAAAAACACTTAAAGGAAGGGGTTATTCCAATTTTCAATCAAAATAAAATAAGCGATAGTATCCTAGTTTCTAGGTACATTGCTGAAAAATTAAGGCTATCAATTGACGATAAAGTTTCTACTTTTTTTGTGAAACAAGAAGGACCCAAACAAAGAAACTTAATTGTGGCTGGAATTTATGAAACTGGACTAGAGGATTTTGATAAACAGTTTTGTTTTATAGACATTAATCAAATAAGAAAATTAAATGAGTGGGGAATAGAGACCTATTTACAAGTGCAAGAAAATTGTGATCATGGATATGTAATTTTAGAAGCTAAAGTCTTTGGCGGGAACCAAAATTATAGATACAGTTGGAACAACGAACCTTTTGGAGTAGAAGTAAAAAAAATACTGTGTCCAATAAAAGATACAGTAATTCAATTGGTTGCAACAGACTTTGAATCCAACGGTTATTTAGACCCAGAGGAACCAAAGTCTATTGCAGATACAGCTTGGTTAACGATTAAAATGGATGGAGCTAATGAGAAGGAATGCAATTGTGACGAGTTAAATACAAGTTTGCAGCCCAATTATATTAACGATTCTGTTACTAAATTTAAAATAGGAACTAACAGTTTTACAACACAGCTTAGAACAAGTGGAGGAAGTGGAGTGAAGTATAGTGGAGGTATTGAAGTTTTATTGAATAAGTTTGAAGAGCTAAATGAAGGAGAAGAAGTCGTTCAAAAATATGTTGGCCCTCAGTATAATGTAACGACTATTATTGATCAAAATGAAGAAATATTTAACTGGTTAGAAATGTTAGATATGAATGTTTACATTATTATTGGGTTAATGATTCTAGTCGCAATTATTAATATGACTTCTGCATTAATGGTCTTAATTTTAGAGAAAACACAAATGATTGGAATATTAAAAGCTTTAGGAGCAACAAACTGGAACATCAGAAAAGTCTTTATTTACAATGGAGCTTATTTGATTTTTAGAGGGCTCTTATATGGAAATTTATTAGCGATCTCCGTTATTTTACTTCAGAACTACTTTCATATAATTACCCTGCCTCAGGAAAATTACTATGTCAGTGTTGTTCCGATGGACTTTCCCTTTTTAGTCTTATTTTTGGTTAATCTAGGAGCTTTTATAGTCTGTTATTTAGCATTAGTTTTACCTTCATACATCGTAACTAAAATTACACCTGTTAAGGCAATTAAGTTCGACTAATAATTTATTTCCTTTTAACAAAGATAAAAACCGTTAAATAGTTTTGTCTTTTTTTTTAGATAAGAATCATAGTAATTCGTAATTTTGCTCGTTATGAATAAAATTGTTAATCAATTTGGAAACAAGCATTTAGTTCTAGTGTTAGTGTTTCTTTTATTTTCTTTAGTACATAATATTGCTCAAGAGACAGGTACGGTTAGAGGCTTCGTTTACGATAAAGCTTCAGGAGAGCCTGTAATGTTTACTAATGTGAAAGTCCAAGGAACCGGAATAGGCTCACCTACAGATGTGAACGGTTTTTATCAAATTTCAAATGCGCCAGTAGGTAGTATTGTTATTGAGATAACAAACATTCAATATATTACTAAAGAAATACCAATAAAGGTTAATAAAGGGGGGATTACTTCTGAAAATATCTATTTAGAAGAGAATGATAAAATGTTAGGAGAAGTAGAGATCTCTGCCGAAAGTCAAGAAGATAAAAAGCAAGTAAAAATGTCGATGATTAAAGCGACAAAAAAAGAAATACAAGCTGTACCTTCAATAGGAGGCGAGGCAGATATTGCAACTTATTTTCAAACAGTTCCAGGGGTGGTAAGTACAGGAGATCAAGGTGGTCAGATGTATGTAAGAGGAGGGTCTCCGGTTCAAAATAAAGTATTGTTAGACGGTATGGTAGTCTATAATCCTTTTCACTCTATTGGTTTTTTCTCTGTTTTCGATACGGAAATTATAAGAAATGCAGATATTTATACTGGAGGTTTTGGAGCTCAGTATGGAGGGAGAATTTCTTCGGTAATGGACATTACCACAAAAGATGGAAACAAACAAAAATTTACTGGTAGAGTAGCTGTAAATCCTTTCGGGTCTAAGTTAACACTAGAAGGTCCAATTAAGAAAAGAAAAGAAGATGGAGGTTCCACTATTTCTTATGTCTTATCTGGTAAAACATCATACTTAGAACAAACATCAAAACTGTTTTATTCTTATGTTGATACAGCTGGGTTACCTTTTAATTATACTGATTTATATGGTAAAATATCGATAAATGGCGAAAACGGAAGTAAAGCTAACTTTTTCGGATACAACTTTAGCGATAATGTAAAGTGGAAAGAATTATTAGATTTAAGGTGGGATTCTTATGGTGCAGGAGCAAACTTTGTAATGGTTCCAGCTGCTTCGCCTGTTTTAGTTGAAGGTCGTTTCAATATTTCTGACTATAAAATCGCTTTAGCTGAAAGAGATCCATACACTAACTTAGTAGACACTTCTAAAGGAAGGAAAAGCAGTGTCAACAACTTTACATTAGGTTTTGATTTTAAATATTTCAAAAAAGACGATGAAATAAAATACGGGATAGAAATAAGTGGGTTTAAAACTGATTTTAATTTCAAAAATTCTGTCGGAAGAGTAATCGAACAAGTAGATAATACTACACAGCTCTCAGGTTATGTAGATTATAAAATTGTTAGGAATCGTTTTGTTATTAATCCAGGCTTTAGATTACAATACTATGCTTCTTTAGGAGATGTCTCTCCAGAGCCTCGTTTAGGACTGAAAATAAATGCAAATGAAAAGTTAAGAATAAAGTTTGCAACGGGTCTCTATTCTCAAAATTTAATTAGTGCAACTTCAGATAGAGACGTAGTGAATTTATTTTATGGTTTCTTATCGGGCCCAGATAACCTGCAAGATGAAGTTATACAAGAAGATGGAACAGAAAAAACAGTTACTCACAAATTGCAGAAAGCAACTCATGCTATTGCTGGAGCAGAGTATGATTTGGCTAAACATTGGTCCCTAAATGTAGAAGGTTATTATAAATGGTTTACTCAATTGTCTAATTTAAATAGAAATAAAATTTATGAAGACGATGTCAATGACTTCCCAGATGTATTGAAGAAAGATTTTATTATTGAAACAGGAGATGCTTATGGCGTAGATGTAGTTTTAAAGTATACAGATGATAAGTTTTATTTGTGGGCAGTATACTCTCTAGGTAAGGTCACCCGTTGGGATGGAACCAAAACTTATTCTCCTGTGTTTGATAGAAGACATAATGTAAACTTAGTTGGAACTTACCTTATCGGTAAAGAACAAAACTGGGAAGTTAATGCTAGATGGAACTTTGGCTCAGGTTTACCATTTACTCAAGTACAAGGCTATACTCAAATGGTAGACTTTAACCAAGGAGGAATAGGAACTGATTATACAACAGCAAATTCTGATAATGTAGACATTGTGTATGGAGAATTAAATAAAGGAAGACTCTCTGCTTACCACAGACTAGATTTAGCCGTAAAGAGAAGGTTTGAGTTAAAGAACGATGGTTTAATTGAAGTAACAATGAGTGTTACCAATACCTATAGTAGAAAAAACATTTTCTATGTAGAACCAATTGCCAACAAAAAGGTTTACCAATTACCAATTTTGCCTAGTTTAGGGTTCAGTTGGAGATTTTAAGACCAGTTAATTTAAGTAAAAAATAAAGCCTCATCGAAATCATTTTCTTTGAGGTTTTTCTTTTAAACAACAAATGCAATGAATCAATTACTTGGAGAAAAGAACTTTATTACCACAAGTTGGGCTGGAGGAAAAACAACTGAGCTTTTTATCTTCCCAAGGAACGCTTCTTTAAAAGAAGGAAACTTCTCATTTAGATTGAGTACAGCTTCAGTAGAATCGGAAGAGTCTGTTTTTTCAGCCTTACCTGAGGTGAAAAGATCTCTTATGGTATTGGAAGGGGAAATGGAATTAACTCACCTTCATCAACATAAAAAAGTGCTAAAAAAATTCAACATAGACCATTTTAATGGAGGCTGGCAAACCCACTCAAAAGGAAAATGCATTGACTTTAATTTAATGACTAAAGGTAAAACAGAAGGAGTCTTGACTGTTTTTACCTTAAAGAAATACGCTGAAATAGAATATGATTTCACAGCTAAGAATAAAATGTATTTTGTATACCTAATAAAAGGGGTGTTATTAGGGAAGTCTAAAATGGAAGATTATCATTTGTTAAAAGGTAATTTATTGGTGATAGATACCCCAGCTATTTTTAATTTTTCAGCAAGTCAATTTTCAGAATATATAATAATCAAAGTTAGTTAAGTCTAATCTGACATCTGTATGACAAAAGGAAATGCATTCGTATTTATCTTTGTCAAAAAGGAATCAAGTGCAAAGAATACTTTTTATCATCGTCGTTTTAATTTTTAGTTTAGAAGCTATTTCTCAAACTAAAATTATTGTTGTTGATGAAAATAATATTCCTATCCCTTCTGTTCATATTACACTTTTTAATAAACAAGGAAAACAAGTTGCTATGCAACTTGCCAACACTAATGGTGAAACCGTATTTTCGCTAGAACAAACAAAAAACAATAAAGAGTTAGACGCTAAACTAACCTTCATTGGATTCGAAACTAGCTATCAATCTATTAAAGTTAAAGAAGAGTACAAATTCACCTTAAAAGAAAGTAATGTGATGCTCAACCAAGTTGTTGTTACAGCACAATATTCTGCAAATAGCCCAGAAAAAGCAGTTCATAAGATAGAAATCATTGATCGTAAAAAAATTGATGCGATGGGAGCTGTTAATTTAGAAGATGTGCTTTCTAATAGTATGGGAGTTAGGATAGAGCAAGATAATATTTTAGGTAGTGGAATTAGCCTACAGGGTCTTTCTGGTCAAAATGTAAAAATATTAATTGATGGTATTCCTGTTGTTGGTCGTCTAAATGGAAATATAGATTTATCCCAAATAAACTTAGATAATATCGAAAGAATTGAAATTGTAAAAGGGCCACTTTCAGTAAATTATGGAACTAATGCTTTAGCCGGAGCAATAAACTTAATCACCAAAACAATTAGTAAGGAGCAAATAGCAGTTGGAGGGAGTTCTTACTATGAAAACTCAGGAAAGTATAACCTAACAGGAAAAGTAGCTTTAAACAAGAAGGACAATGAAATTATAATAACAGGAGGACGGAATTACTTTGATGGTTGGAATAGTGGAGACCCGCTGTTCAGTAACCCATCTCCAATTGCAGATTCTAGTCGTTTTAAAACTTGGAAACCTAAAGAGCAACTATTTGGAGGGGTTCAACTAGGTAGAACAATTAAAAATGTAAAAGTAAAATACAAAGGAGATGTCTTTAATGAAATGATTTGGAATAGAGGCTATCCAAGGGCTCCTTATCAAGAGACTGCTTTTGATGATGATTATTTTACATCAAGAATAGACAATGCTATTTTTTTAAATAGAAAAGGAAAAAACTCTGTAGTAGCTTTTTTAGCGTCATATAATCATTACAAGCGGATAAAGAATTCATATTATACGGATTTGACAAGTTTAGATCGGCGGCTAACTGAGAATCCAGGAGATCAAGATACTTCTTTATTTAATCAAATTCTTTCAAGAGCTTCTTATGCTAGTCAGAGAGATAGTTCAAATTTTAACTACCAATTAGGATATGAAATTAATGTAGAGCAAGCAGAAGGTCTTAGAATAGAGGGGCAAAGAAAGGAACAAGGAGATTACGCTCTTTTTGCAAGTTCTGAAATTAGTCTAGATAATTTTATAGTAAGGCCTGGAATTAGATATGCATACAATACAAGCTACCAAACACCATTATTACCCTCTTTAAATTTAAAATTTGGAAAAAATAAATATACAATAAGAGCTTCTTACGCTAGAGGTTTTCGTGCTCCATCACTAAAGGAACTTTATTTTAATTTTGTAGATATTAATCATAACATTGTTGGCTCAACTGACTTGAAAGCGGAAACATCATCTAATTATAATTTAAACCTAGGCTATAATATCTTACATGATAATTTGATTTTTAAGTCAGAATTGGGAGGTTTTTATAATGCGATACAAGATCAAATTTCATTAGCACAAACTTCTGGGACAGCTTATACTTATGTAAACATAGGAGAGTTTCAGTCGGTAGGTGGACAAGTTGATTTTCAGATTGGGTACCGACATTTTAAAGCAAATATTGGAGGTTCTTACATAGGTAGATTAAACAATATAGATAATTCAACCGTTGCAAGGTTTAGTTATAGTCCAGAAGTTAGAAGTAGTTTACTTTATGAACTTAAAGAGCAAGCAGTTACATTTGCCTTTTTTTATAAATATCAAGGAGCAATACCAACTATAGTTCAAAATTTAGACGAAGAAATTTCCACTAATTTTATCGCGGCTTATCATACTGCAGATTTTACGGTTTCTAAAAAAATATTTAAAAAACAAATAGATATTTCAGTAGGCGCCAAAAATTTATTTGATGTTAAGACAATAGCTTCCTCATCAAGCGGAGGAACCCACTCTTCATCAAGTGGAAGTGTTTTAGTGGGGATGGGGAGAACTTACTTCGCTTCCTTAAGGTTTAATATTAATAAGTGGAAAACAAAAAAAACGAATAATGAATAAGTTAATTTACATCCTTTTATTATTGGTTTTATTTGCCTGTAAAAAAGAAGAGATACCCGTTGAAAAGCATGAGCCAGGAGAAGCTGTTGTTAATTCCTTTGATATGGGGAGCGACTACAGGACACAAGCTTTTTTTGACTTAAAAACAAATAGTTTCGTAAGTCAAAACCTAAAAACGAGTTGGGACTTAGGTTTTGAAAATGGAGTAAATGGAAATCATATTATTTTAAATTCTGCAAACGCAATGGCAATAGCAAGAGTTTCAAATATTGGGTTCAATTCTATCACAGATACAACTGGTTTAAAATGGAGGTGGGATGCTTCTTCAGGGAATTTAGATTCCACAGCAATAGGAGATTGGGAAACAGGTGGCTTTGTTTATGTTGTGAATAGAGGAATTGATTACTTAGGTAACCATAGGGGTTTTTGTAAGTTAGTATTCAATAACGTAAGCGCTAACAGTTATGGCTTCAGAGTTGCAAACCTTGATGGATCTCTAGATGAACAGAAAACAATATTGAAAGATAATAGTTTGAGTTATACAGCATTTTCACTAACAAATAGAACTATACAAGTGGTTGAACCTCCTAAAACAGATTGGGACCTGATATTTACTCAGTATGTTCATTATTTTGTAGTAGAAGATGAGGCTTATTTAGTTACTGGTATTCTTTCTAATAGACATGAAGTTCAAGTCGCTGAGGTTTTTAATAAAGACTATGCATCAATTACTGGTGAAGATGTTACTTCTATAAGCTTTAGTTCTAATATAGATATAATTGGTTACGATTGGAAGGAGTTCGATTTTTCTGCAGGGGCTTATATTATTTATCCTGATAAAAATTATATCATAAGGTCCACCGAAGGAATCTATTTCAAGCTTCACTTTATCGATTTTTATAATGATCAAGGAGATAAAGGAACACCAGTTTTTGAACTTCAAGAGCTGTGAAAGTCACGCATTTGTCACAGTAAACACACAGAAAAGTAAAGTTGTGAAAAGCAAGCTAAAATAGCTGTTTTAATAGAGGTAATAACAATTATTGATGCTTATTTTTGTATAGAAATAAAAAATAAACAATTAAAAAAAATAGATATGAAAAAAACAATACTTTCAATACTTAGCATTTGTGGCTTAGTTTCATTACAAGCGCAACAGGTCTCAGATATGATTTCGCTTGGAGCTGGCTATACAAACTCTGTGTTCTATAGTTTAGGGAATGGAGAAGTTTCTAACGTAACTAATGAAGATTGGGACATAGCATTTAATACGAGCTTAATGGGAGTTGATATTAGAATAAACGGAGGTAAGGGTGTAGAGTTGTATACTTATCCGAACGGAGATACAAGCGATTTTGCAACTGTAGATACGGCTGGGATTACAAGTTGGGTTCAAAATTATAATTCTAGTGAAAGTTGGGATGTAGGAGCTTTTAATGCTGGTGCAAATGGAGGCGCTTTCGATTACGGTTGGGGTGTCTACAATACTGTAAGTCATTATGTAACTGGTGATTCTGTTTTTGTGATTAAGACGTTAAGTGGGGATTATAAAAAGATTTGGATCGAAAGTTTAGCTAGTGGCAACTACAATTATAAATATGCTAATTTAGATAACACAGGAATGGTTAGTGAGACTATTCAATTGTCGAGTTACTCTACCAAAAACTATTTCTATTATTCGTTAGATAATGGAGCAATAATAGATAGAGAGCCAGCTAAGTCTGACTGGGATTTTGTAGCGACAAAATATATGGCTCCTCAACCACAAGGCGGGTATTATCCTTCGACGGGTATTTTAATGAATAGAGGATTAAAAACTAGAGAAGCAAGAAGTACGGATGTGACTATAGCAAGTTGGAGTAACTTTCCAGAGGAAGAAGCTATAGATGTAATTGGATTTGATTGGAAGTCTTTTAATACGAATACTTTTACATATTATATTGAGACGGACTTAAGTTATTTTGTAACGGATAAAGCTGGAAATATTTGGCAAATTATTTTTACAGGTTTTGGTGGTTCTGCAAATGGTAATATTGATTTTACTAAAGAAATGATTTCTGCAGTTTCTATAGAAGAAAACTTTGGTATTAACTTGGGGATTTACCCTAATCCAGCATCAGGACAGGTTACTCTTTTATATGACAATTTAAATGAAGATCTAGCTACAATTACTATCCATGATCTACAAGGTAAAATGGTGTATTCAAGTCAGTTTTCAGGAGAAGGATTTAATAAACAAATATTGGATGTCTCGTTTTTGAACTCAGGGATTTACAATGTTTTAATTACAACAAAAAATAGAGTAGGATCTCAAAAATTGGTGATTCAATAATTAATAACTTTACTCAAACAAAAAAGGGTTAACTCATGTGAGTTAACCCTTTTTTTTGTTTGAATGTTTTTATAAAACTATCCAGCGTATTCTTCAGAAGAAAAATGGAAATCACTTTCTATTTTAGCATTCTCATCGCTATCAGATCCATGAACAGCATTTCTGCCGATAGACTCAGCATATTTAGCTCTAATTGTTCCTTCAGCAGCATCAGCTGGATTAGTAGCTCC
>JAGXIB010000010.1 GCA_024635865.1 Flavobacteriales bacterium | reverse complement strand
CAGATGTGTATAAGAGACAGTGGTGGCAGCAATCAAAAAAGTAGTTAATTCATAATTCTTAATTGAAAATACGTAATTAATAAGATGCACAAGAATTTTAAAAATATAGAAAAAATTGTTTTTGGAAGAGGTAGTTTCAAACAATTAGATGAAATTATAGCTCCTATTCGTAAAGAAAATGATGGTTTTTTCGTTTTCGTAGTCGATCAGTATTTCAAAGGGAAAGAATTAGAAACTAAAGTTCCGGTAAAAGCAAACGATGTTATTTATTTTATAGACGTTGATCCAAAAGAGCCTACAACCCAACAAGTAGATAACCTAAGGGATAAAGTTATCGCTAATAATGGAATGCCAAGTGGTATTGTTGGTATTGGTGGAGGAAGCATTATGGATATTGCTAAAGCGACAGCTTTAATGTTTAAAAACGAAGGGTCTTCAGTTCCTTATCAAGGTTTAAACTTAATCAAAAACGAAGGGATTTACCATTTAGGAGTTCCTACGGTAAGTGGGACAGGAGCCGAATGTTCTATGACAGCTGTACTTTCTGGACCAGAAAAGAAATTAGGTTTAAAGTGTGAATGGACGGTTTTTAATCAAGTTATTTTAGATCCAGATTTAACAGCTTCTGTTCCTTCAGATCAATGGTTTTATTCAGGAATGGATACTTTTATTCATTGCATCGAGTCCAAATCAGGAATTAACTACAATGTTTTTTCACAAGCATATGGAGATCAATCCATTGCATTGTGTAAAGAAATATTTTTAGGTGAGAATGCAGGTCAGAATCCAGTAAATGATGAAAAACTAATGATGGCTTCTTTGTTTGGAGGTTTAAGTTTAACCTATAGCGAAGTAGGCGCTTGTCATGCACTATCTTACGGATTATCGGTTGTTTTTGGTATGAAACATGGCTATGCTAACTGCATTGCTTTTAATCATTTAGATGAGTTTTATGGCGAAGCAGTAAACGATTTTAGAGGAATGGTGGAGAGATTTAATGTCACTTTACCACAGAATTTAAGTAAAGACTGGACAGAAACACAACTAGATGAAATGGCGCAAGTAGCGATCAACTTACCTTTTATGTGGCGACATGCAATAGGAGAGGATTGGGAGTCTAAATTTGGGATAGAAGATATAAAAAAATTATATAGAAGGATGTAATCGTTTTTTGGGCAATACAAATTTCCTTAAAGAAGGAGAAAGGGTCGAGCTTAACACTATCTTTTTTTAGTTAACTAGCGTGTTTTATTTTTAATAAAAATTTATCGAGGACAAATAAAAAAAAGGATGTTGTGCCGATATCTTTTTATAATTAACTATGAATAAATACCTTAAAATACTAATATACCTTGCAGTCGGACTAATTGTAATTCAGTTTATCGGTATAGATAAATCTGCACCCAAAATGGAAGGTTATTTAGATTTTATGGAGGTTGAATTACCACCAGAACATATCGCTAGTTTAATAAAGACAAGTTGTTACGATTGTCATTCATACAAAACAAGCTATCCTTGGTACAGTAATATTTCACCAATATCTTGGAGCATAGGTAGTCATGTTACTGAGGGTAGAGCACATTTAAATTTTTCTACATGGGGAGAATATGAGACAGAAGTAAAAAAAGACCTTTTGTTAAAGTGTTATAAACAAGTAGGGGCTAGACAAATGCCTTTGCCTAGTTATTTACTTTTGCACGATGAAGCTAAAATAAATAAAGAACAAATAGAAGAATTTTACACTTGGTTTAAAACCCAATCAGATAATATTAAATTATGAAAACATTACTTTTACCTTTAATCATCCTTTTAGTACTCGCTTCTTGTAAGTCTAAAAAAGGGGCAACTCAAACGATTAAATTAGAGAATTCTTCTTGGGAAGTTATTTCTTTATCAGATAAACCTGTTAAGGCTAAACAAACTTTAGTTTTAAATAGTGATCAAATTAATGGTCAAGCAGCTTGTAATAAGTATTCAGGGAGTATTATCATTGAAGAAAATAAAACAATAAAAATTAACGATATTTTAAGTACAAAAATGGGTTGTGATAAATTAAGTGAGGAACAGTTGTTCTATACTAATTTACGCAATGTTGCTTCGTACGAAATATCAAAAAACGAAGAATTATTACTTTACAGCAAAGATAAGACCTTACTAGTCAAGTTAAAAAAAATTCAATAATATTTTTTCTTAAATTTATGGAGATTAATAGATGAAACAGATGAAAAAACTAATATTAAGTTTATCCATAGTAGCTTCAACAGTTACATTTGGTCAAATTAGTGAAGGTGGATATCCAACTACATTCAAAAAAACAATTTCAGGAGAATTAATAGAGACTAAAATTGATTACGAAGTAAAAAAACTACAAAAGCCAAAGCTCTCTCAAATTATTGCAGAAGATTTTGATGCTAGTGTAAAAGGAGAAATGTATCGGATTGGAGTTTTAAAACCAACTTCTATTTCTTTCACTAATTCTGGGACATGGAAAACATTACCTAATGGTGATAAAATATGGCAATTAGGAATTAGAGTGCCAGGAGCTACTGCTTTGAGTTTATATTTTGCACAAGAAGTTAAAATTCCAGAAGGCGGAAAGTTGCACGCTTATAATCAAAACCATTCTCAATATATAGGAGCATATACCTATAATACACCAAGCTTTAGAGCTATGGAAATGATAGAAGGGGAACTAATAACTCTTGAGTATTACATGCCTGTTGGAAGTTCAGAGTTTCCTGTTATTGAAATAAGTAATGTTGGTTACTTCTATAGAGGAGTTGAGGACAGGATAGCTGCTTTTAGAGATGGACAACCCGCTTACCAATTAAAAGCCGAAGCGTGCCAAGTAGATGTAGCTTGCTCTGAAATAACAGGCTGGGAAGAACAAAGAGATGCGGTTGTTAGATATACAATTGTCTCGGGAAACTCAATAGGAACTTGTACCGCATCTGTTATTAATAATACAGCTAATGACTGTAAACCATATATTTTAACAGCAAATCATTGTGGTGAACCGACTACGAGTAGTGAGTTATCAAATGATGTTTTTTATTTTAATTATCAACGATCTACTTGTTCTCCTGGTAATACAAATGTATATAACGGAGCTCAATCACAAACAATGTCTGGAGCAAGTCTAAAAGCTTCCTCTGAATTAGGAACTGCTCCAGGTTCTTCTACAATTTCAGGTGCTGATTTTGCCCTATTTGAATTAAATAGTGCAATTCCAAGTTCATATAATCCTTTTTATGCTGGTTGGAATAGGTCTACAACTTCTTCAATTTCAGGAGTAGGAATTCATCATCCAGCAGGAAGTGAAAAGAAAATTTCAACCTATACTTCTTCTCTTGTTTCTGCTACTTATAATGGAGGATGGAGTGGAGCACATTGGAGAGTTTATTGGTCAGCTACTAATAACGGACATGGTGTTACTGAAGGAGGTTCTTCTGGTTCTCCATTATTTAACCAAAATGGATTAATAGTTGGCCATTTATCCGGAGGGTCTTCTTATTGTGCTCAAACTGGAGCTCCTGATTTATATGGTAAAATTGATAAAGCATGGGAAAGTGAAGGAAATAATGCCAATCAACGTCTTAAACCTTGGTTAGATCCAACTGGATCTGGAGTAACTTCATTGAATGGATCATACACTCCTTGTTTTAATGGAGGAGGAAATTCAGGCCCTTGTACAGCTTCTGCATCTCATTCTCAAGGATGCGACGAGTACATTGAAAATGTGTCTTTAAATACAATTAATAAAACTTCTGGGTGTAATAATTATTCAGATTATACAGCAACATCAACTACTTTGGCAAAAGGTCAAAGCTACACCTTAACCTTAACCCCTTTTGCTAGTGGGCAATCAGGAGGAGCATATAATAATGATGAGATTGCTGCTTGGATAGATTGGAATAATGATGGAGACTACTCTGATGCAGGAGAACAAATAGGGTATGTCATAGTTGCTGCAGGATGGAGCTCTGTGTTTAATTTTACTGTTCCGAATACTGCAACTTTAGGCAGTCTAAAATTAAGAACAAGACTGAGTTTTCAACCTGATGATGGTCCAATTTCACCTTGTGGAGTAACTATTTGGGGAGAAGTTGAAGATTATACTGTGATAATTTCTGAGGCGGGTGCTGCAAATAGTGTTGATGAGCGTCTTTTAAACACAATTAATATTTATCCTAATCCAACTAACAATATTTTTACTTTAGACTTAGGGAGTAATAATGAAAATGTTAAGAGTATTGAGGTAACCGATCTAACAGGGAGAGAGATCATTTCCTATACCAATGCTTCATCAAAGTCAATCATTGATTTAACTCAAGAGCCTTCAGGAATTTATTTAGTTAAAATAAACTCTAGTCTAGGAAACTTTACTAAAAAGGTAATAAAATTCTAAATGAAAAAAAGATGTGCTTGGTCTGAAAAAACAGTCCATGAAGTAGCCTATCATGATGAGGAATGGGGAGTTCCTGTCCATGATGATCGACTTTTATTCGAAATGCTTACGTTAGAGGGAGCTCAAGCTGGTTTAAGTTGGTCAACTGTTCTGAATAAAAGGGAAGGTTATAAAAAAGCATTCGATAATTTTAATTGGAATATTATAGCCAATTATTCTGAAAACAAAATTCAAGAACTAATTATAAATCCATCAATCATTAGGCATCAATTAAAAATTAATTCAGTGGTGACTAATGCAAAAGCATTCATTAAAATTCAAGAAGAATTTGGTAGTTTTGATACCTACATCTGGGGATTTACAGAAGGAAAAGTAATTCAAAATAATTGGAAATTAAAAACTGAAGTCCCAGCTAAAACTGAATTATCTGATAAGATTAGTAAAGACTTAAAAAAAAGAGGATTTAAGTTTATTGGTTCAACTATTTGTTACGCATTTATGCAAGCTGTTGGAATAGTAAATGATCATACTGTTGATTGCTTTAAACATCAAAAATTAGGTTCATAGAAAATATACAAAACAGTACAAGTTACATTGTACATAATAGATTTAAAACACAATGGCAACTGAAAAAAAAATAGCAGAATTTAGAGATTATATTAACGCTGGGAATGCATTTAAAAAAGAGGCTATCGTTCTAGGCGGAGCAATGTTAGATGGAGAACCTGTTTCGGATGCGAAAGTTAAGATCCCTTTAAAAACTTTAAATCGTCATGGTTTAATTGCTGGAGCTACTGGAACAGGTAAAACGAAGACCTTACAAGTAATGGCAGAACAGTTGTCTTTAAATGGAGTGCCTTCTGTTTTAATGGATATTAAAGGAGACTTAAGTGGATTAGCTCAACCTGGTTCAAGTAATGATCACATCGTTTGGAGACATGGAGCAATAGGAGAAGAATATAAACCTAAAGCGTTACCGATTGAATTATTCAGTATTTCAAAGGAGCCTGGTACTAGAATGAGATCCACAATTTCTGAGTTTGGTCCCGTTTTATTGTCTAAAATATTGGGGTTGAATGATACTCAAGGAGGTATCGTTACGATCATGTTCAAGTACTGCGATGATAACCAATTACCATTACTCGATTTAAAAGATTTACGTAAAACTTTACAGTACATTAATAGTGAAGGGAAAAAAGAAATAGAAAAAGAATATGGAAAAATATCTTCCCCTTCTATTTCTACGATTATGCGAAAGGTGGTAGAGTTAGAACAACAAGGAGCGGAGCTTTTTTTAGGAGAACGTTCCTTTGAAGTTAACGACTTCTTATTGAAAGATAAAGAAGGGAATGGTAAAATATCTATCATTAGATTGGCTGATATACAGAACAAGCCTAAACTTTTTTCTACTTTTATGTTAAGTTTGCTGGCTGAAATTTATCAAACATTTCCAGAAGCAGGAGACAGCGATAAGCCAAAATTATGTTTGTTTATAGATGAAGCTCATTTAGTATTTGAAGAGGCTAGCGATGAATTGTTAGATCAAATAGAAGTCATCATTAAGTTAATACGTTCTAAAGGAGTTGGTATTTTCTTTTGTACACAATCACCAACAGACATTCCAAATGATGTTTTAGGACAATTAGGATTAAAGATACAACACGCTTTAAGGGCTTTTACAGCAAAAGATAGAAAATCGATTAAACAAACTGCTGAGAATTATCCATTAACTGATTATTACGACACAGATGAGATAATTACACAGCTTGGAATAGGAGAAGCTTTAGTTACCGCTTTAAATGAAAAAGGTATTCCAACACCTTTAGCAGCAACCTTATTAAGAGCTCCAATAACAAGAATGGGCATCTTAACGGATGTAGAAATTCAAGAAGTGATAAATAATTCAGAATTAGGGGAGAAATATAATAAGTCGGTAGATAGAGAGAGTGCTCATGAAATTTTAGATAAAAAAATTAAAAGAGCACAAGACGAAGAACATCAAGCAGAACTTAGAGAAGAGCAAGAGAAATTAGAGAAGGAAAGGCGTAAAATAAGAGAGAGAGAAAGTAGTAGAAGGACAACTACTACCAGAAGGAGAAGTGTTGGCAGACCTAGAAAATCAAATACAGATAAGTTTATTGATAAAGCAAGTACTACTTTAGTTAGAGAGCTAACTAGAGGTTTATTAGGGATTCTTGGTTTGAAATAACTTAAGATAAATAGAGACTTAATAATGTGGGAAGTAAGAAAAATAAATAAATTTCAAGAAGTTCTATAAATAATTGAAGGGGGAATATATTTCTTACTAGCCTTTACCTTTATTATTATTCTTCCTCCCTGCATTAACATAGGTGTTAATCCATTTAGAGTCTTTCATGTCAGAGAAAAGGTTAAACATATTTTCTCCATGAAAAAAATCATTAACATAAATAACACCATATTGTTGTAATATTTGTAACTGAGGCCAAGAAGGTCTATAATTTTGAGCAGCCCAACCTTTCATTAGTGAACCTTCTAAAGGAACGCAACCTTCTGGACAAAATGGGTTACGGCCATATTTTAATGCCCACAAGTCAACTAATCTAAAGCAGTTATAGCCATCAACATACAAATCTTTAATGGAATCATATTTATAGAAACAATCTGTTAATTCGTATTTTTCGAATAAGTCTATTTGATCAGGGTTGGCTTTAGATAATTCTAATCCAGCAACCTGTCTAATAAAACTAGTCTCACTAATAAACCTTTTGTTGATTACTTTTCCATCTCTAGAAGCAACAATAGCGAATGATACTAACTGAGAATTGTATGAAGGGGCTAGATTAAAAGCAAATTCATATTGAACAAGACATTCTTCTTTCGAAATGAAGCTACTGCAAATTAATGTAGTGGCTAGAGCCGAGAAGAAAAGATATGTAAGGTGCTTTTTAATCATTTGGGGAAGTTTAGATTGATTACTTCAATACAATATACATCAAAGAAGATAGAATTTGCAAGAGACTTTGACGGCTCAAGGGGATAATATGTTAAAACCCTATTTTTTTTTGATGAATACAAATAGAACTATTGTAATAAGGGTAACCACTAGTGGTATTAACCAGGATTCTAATACAAAAATAGAAACCATAATTAGAGGAAGCTCAAAAATTATAATTAAATGAAATATTCCTTGATATTTTTTATCGTTAAATCTCATTATTGAATTTATAAATTTTATTAGGTGTAATGCAATAATCTAACTTTATATCGTGGCTTTCAGTTGGAATAGTTTCATGATGAGCATCAAATAGAGAAAGACCAATTTTTAAACAGCTTGGGTTACAATGGTTAAGAAAAGAATCGTACAGTCCTTTTCCGTAGCCTAAACGGTTCCCTAATTTATCAAAAGCTAACAAAGGAATTAAAACAATGTCTATTTTATTTACGTCAACAGCTATTTTATTTATAGGTACAGGAATGTTATATTCATCAATTTCAAATTCAGATTTTTCGTCGATAACCGAATGCATTAAAGAAATTGGAGGAGTGTAGTTCGTAATTGAAGTTACTACAGTGCAATTAGAATTAAATAAATCCTGATTGATAAACAATGTATTGATTTCATTTAGCCGCTCAATAGTTAGAAATGTATGGACTGTTTTGTTCTGAAAGCTAAACTCATTAAATAATTTTTCACTTATTATTTTTGATCTATTATTAATTTCTTCAGTAGAGACCTTTAGTCTTTTCTCTTTGTATTTTTGTCTTAAAGTTGATTTATTCATAAAATTATTAATCGTAAAGTTATTTAAAGGTCATATTTTAGTCATAAACGGATTAGTCGTTTTGGGAATGATTTAAAAAATGACTACATTCGTTGTTCAAATTTAAACGAAAAAACATGAAAAAAATTTTACTTTCTATTGGTTTTGGTACTTTAGCTCTTTTTGCTAGTGCCCAAACTGTCTTTAATGTAGATGCTCCATCTTCAATTGGGGGATCATACGATTTTGAATATGCAGATACTGCAGGTACTGGAGGTAGTACATGGGGAGTTTTTGACTTAACAAATCCTATAAACGCTGTTGTAGAT
>JAGXIB010000140.1 GCA_024635865.1 Flavobacteriales bacterium | reverse complement strand
TTTTCTACAATGAAAGCATTAATTCCTCGATGTCCTTTTGCTACATCCGTTTGAGCAATTACTAGGTAAATAGAAGCAGTGCTACCATTTGTAATCCAGTTTTTTGTTCCATTTAGGATATAATGATCTCCTTTATCTATTGCAGTAGTTCTTTGCGAAGTAGCATCAGAACCAGCTTCAGGCTCTGACAAGCAAAATGCACCTACTTTCTCTCCTTTAGCTAAAGGAACTAAGTATTTTTGCTTTTGTTCTTCTGTCCCAAAAGCTTCTAACCCCCAACAAACCAAAGAGTTATTGACAGACATAGCCACCGATACCGAAGAATCAACTTTAGAGATTTCCTCCATAGCCAAAGTATATGAAATTGTATCCATTCCACTTCCTCCATATTTAGGATCTACCATCATTCCCATAAAACCTAGTTCTCCAAGTTGTTTTAGCTGATCTAAAGGTACAGTTTGATTTGTATCTCTTTCAATTACCCCTGGTTTACAAACGTTTTGAGCAAAATCTCTTGCAGCATCTCTAACCGCTATTTGCTCTTCTGTTAACTTAAATTCCATTCTTATATCTATTTGATTATTTCTTTCTAAAAAATTTCTTCCAAATTTAATCAATATATAGCAGAGGACAAAGAAGTTGTTAATAAGTTGGGTACATTCCGATTAAATCGGAACCGAGCTATACTCTCTATCTTTTTTTTAGTTCTCGATACAATTTTATTACAAAAAATAAAATCACTCGAACTGACAAAAAAAAGGATGTCGCTTCTATCTCTTGTACATAATTGCAAATAATAATTAACTTTAACACCCTAATCTGATTTAGTTATGATTTATAATATAATTGGCTTAATGTCTGGCACTTCCTTAGATGGTTTGGACATTGCTTATTGTCAGTTCAATTACGAAAATGAAAAGTGGAGTTATAAAATAATAGCAAGCAAAACCTATAACTATACTCAAGCATGGCGGTCTCAACTTAAAACTGTTGAAGAATCTTCTGCCTTAGAATTCATAAAAACAGATGCCCAATTAGGCCATTACTTTGGAGAAAAAGTCAATTCTTTTATAAAAGAGTTTAATCTTAATAAAAAAGAAATAGATGCCATTGCTTCACATGGTCACACTATTTTTCATCAACCCAACTTAGGTTTTTCAACTCAAATAGGAAATGGAGCTCAAATTTGTGCAACTACAGCTCTTCAAACGGTTGTCGACTTTAGATCATTAGATGTTGCTTTAGATGGTCAAGGTGCTCCACTTGTTCCTATAGGAGATTTATTGCTTTTTAATGAATATGATTATTGTCTAAACATTGGAGGAATTGCCAATATATCTTCTCAAAAAAATGGACAACGCATTGCAAAAGACATCACCTTTGCAAACATGATTGGCAACTACCTCTGCGAAGAACTTAATATCCCTTTTGATGATAAAGGAAGGATTGCAAGCAAAGGAGAAGCAGATGCTAACTTACTTAATTTTTTAAATAACTTAACATCAATTAAAAACCTAAACAACAGATCATTAGGGAAAGAAATATTTATTAAAAATGTCAAACCTTATTTGGATGAAACCAGTAATTCGACAAAAGATAAATTGCATACTTTAGGAAAGCATATTGCTTTAAAAGTTAAAGAAAATGTAACTTCAAATAGCTCTTTATTAATTACAGGAGGAGGAGCTTACAATGATTTTTGGATAGCAGAGATTGAAGACAAAACAAAAGCTAAAGTCACGATTCCTTCTCCTCAAATAATTGAATTTAAAGAAGCACTTATTTTTGCCTTTTTGGGGGCACTTAGACTTCAAAATACACCCAATAGTTTAGCTTCTGTAACCGGTGCAAAAAAAGATAACATTGGAGGAGCAGTTTATGTATATTAATTAACAACTTACAAAAACACCTTCGTAAAAATCTATCGAATGCTTAAAGTAGTTTTCATTAATAGCTTTAAACCCTTTTATTTTTAATAGTTCGTCTGTTTTTCTATTTAGGTTACAACCTTCTCCTATTCTTTTCCAAATAGGATTTATAACTGTTTCAATAAATGCTTTAGGCTGATTTTTCGCATGAATATGTTCTAAAATAATTAAACGTCCATTTGGAGCCAATAATTGTTTAAATAATTCTATTGTATGCTCTAAATTTGGGACTGTACACAAAACAAGTGTACAAACAATTGCATCAAAACCTTCTTTTGGGCTATACTTAAGCAACTTATCATCATCTATTCCAATGTTTAGAAGGGTAATGTGTTGAGGCTCTAGTTCTGCTAACCTTTCTTTGGCTTTCTCCAGCATTGGTTTTGAAGGTTCAATAGCAATTACTTTTGCCAATTCATTATAAAACTTGAAATTGACTCCTGTCCCACTACCGACTTCCAGTATGTCTCCAATTAAAGGATTAATCAATAACCTTCTCCTATGTTCAAGCTTTGCCTCTATCCTCCCCATAAAAGGGTCGTAATATTTAGCAAATAATTTTTGATACCTTTTTCCCATATAATGAAAATAAAAAAGAAAGCCGTTTCAATTATGAAACGGCTTTCACCACCTTACAGAATAACTAGTATTTTAATCGAAGTGAAACCACTCTGCTTCGTAACCAGTTATTATCATAACGTTACATTAAAAAAAAAGTTACATTTTTAACGAAAAAATAACACTTTATCAGTTATTTTAATCAGTTTACACTCTTATTGAGGAATTCTATCAAATATTCAGTTTGAACATAATTATTGAGCTTCCAACTTACTTGACTTTGATTATGAGCAAAAAAAAACCTTCTAGATAAGATCTAGAAGGTTTTCACAAATTTGTATTACTACAAAATTAGTTTACTTTATCAGCTAATTCGCTACCAGCTTTAAACTTAACAATGTTTTTTGCTTTAATAGTAATTGCTTTACCAGTTTGTGGGTTACGTCCTTGTCTTTCAGCTCTTTTTGAAATAGAAAAAGATCCAAATCCAACTAATGCAACACGGTCGTCACCTTTTAAAGCTCCACCTACAACTGATACAAAACTATTTACTGCTCTTTGAGCATCTGCTTTTGTTAATCCTGAGTCTGTTGAAATTGCGTCTACTAATTCTGATTTGTTCATAATTTAATTTTTTATGGGTTAATAATTTAATTTGTTGTTTCAAATATATACGTAATCCCACGCCAGTCAAGGGGTAAGACATAAAAAACAGTCATTTTGTTAATAAATCTATCTAAATGTTAAAAAGGACAGCTAAAAAAGTGATTTTTCTTAGCAAATACAACCCTTTTACATCTTAAACGCTCTAAAGTAATGTCTTATTAATAAAGTTTAATTACTTGCTAGTCACTAACAAGTAGAAAAAAGACATGATCTTCATTGTTCACAATAGTTATCCTTTCTTAATATCTTTTACCTATATATTATACATAAACCTTTAAATAGATTATTTTTGTAAATAGATATTACCAGATACCTATTCTATGGAACTTGAATCATTAGACCAGATCTCTAATTCGCAAACAAAAGTCAAAAATATTTTTTCTGACTATTTAAAAGAGAAGTCTCATCGTAAGACACCTGAAAGATTTGCTATTTTAAACGAAATATATGATTATAATGGTCATTTCGATATTGAAACGCTTTATGTAAACATGAAGGAAAAAAATTATAGAGTAAGCAGAGCTACTTTATATAATACGATGGAATTATTGTTAGATTGTAATTTAGTTCGTAAACATCAATTTGGTCAAAATATTTCCTTATTTGAAAAAGCACATGAATCAAGACAACATGACCACATCATTCTACAAGACACAAATGAAGTCATTGAATTTTGTGACCCAAGAATACAAAACATAAAATCGACCTTAGAAAATGTCTTTGATATTGAAATAGATAGCCACTCTTTATACTTCTATGGAAAAAGAAAATAAAAAAATGAAGAACTTCGATTTTAATATTGAACAAAAAGAAAATTATTTTATTGCTCATCTTCAAGGAAGAATAATGAGTGATGAAACAATAACGATTTTAATGGAAGCAATAGTTTCTGCATTAGAAAAAAGTCCTAACGTAATTTTGAATCTTGAAAAGTTGAGTTATTTAAACAGTAGTGGATTAAATTGTTTTATAACTATTCTAACAAAATCAAGAGTTAAAGGAGGCGAAACATTAATCACTAACATTCCCGATACTATTAATAAACTGTTAATCATTTCTAAACTAAATACCGTTTTTGAAATTAGAGAAACATTAGAAGAGGCAATAACCGAATTTTCATTAATTAAATCTTAAATTTAATAACCTACACAAACAATGGCTGTTGATGTATTACTAGGTCTTCAATGGGGAGACGAAGGAAAAGGAAAAATAGTAGATGTACTAACTCCTAATTATGATATTATTGCTCGTTTTCAAGGAGGTCCTAATGCTGGACATACCTTAGAATTTGAGGGAATAAAACACGTTCTACATACTATTCCTTCTGGAATATTTCATAAAGGAGTTAAAAATGTGGTAGGAAATGGAGTTGTAATAGACCCTGTTATCCTTAAAGTGGAAATAGATAAGTTATTGGCTATGGGCGTTGACGTTAATGCTCAAATGCTTATTTCTAAAAAAGCACATTTAATTTTACCTACTCATAAGTTATTAGATAAAGCTTCTGAAATAGCTAAAGGTAAAAATAAGATTGGATCTACTTTAAAAGGTATTGGACCAACTTATATGGACAAAACAGGTAGAAATGGCTTAAGAGTTGGAGATATTTTAGAACCTAACTTTAAAGAAAAATACGCTGCTTTAGTTGAGAAACACATCAATATTTTAAAGCATCATAAATTAGTTTATAACTTACCTGAATTAGAAGCTCCATTTTTTGAAGGAATTGAAACCATTAAAGGCTTAACAGCAATAGATAGCGAGCATTATTTAAATAACGCCATAAAAGCAGGAAAGAAAATTTTAGCAGAAGGTGCTCAAGGAACTTTACTAGATGTTGACTTTGGAACTTATCCATTTGTTACTTCTTCTAATACAACTTCTGCAGGAACAAGCACTGGATTAGGAATTGCTCCAAATAAAATCACCAACGTTATTGGAATATTTAAAGCCTATTGTACACGTGTAGGTAGTGGACCTTTTCCATCTGAAGAAGACAATGAAACTGGAGAAAACATTCGTCAGTTAGGACACGAATTTGGAGCGACAACTGGAAGAGAAAGAAGATGTGGTTGGATAGATTTACCGGCATTGAAATATGCCATCATGATCAATGGTGTTACAGAACTTTCTATGATGAAAGCAGATGTTTTAGACACTTTTGACACCATAAAAGTCTGTACACATTATAAATATAAAGGAGAAGTGATAGATTACTTCCCCTACTCGATTAATGAAAATGAAGTTGAGCCAATTTATAAAGAAATTAAGGCTTGGAATACAGATTTAACTAAATTAAGACATAAAGACGATTTTCCTCAAGAACTATTGGACTATGTGTCTTATTTAGAAAAAGAACTAGAAACGCCTATTACAATCGTTTCTGTAGGCCCTGATAGAACGCAAACAATTGAAATGAATTCTGTTTTAGCTTAAAACAAGATTAACTTATAATACACTTAAGACCTAATAAAAATTATTTTTTATTGGGTCTTTTTTATTTTACAAAGAACAATGAAACAAGTAAACATTAAAATAGAAAAAACGGCTCGTTATTTTACTTTAGGTGAGTTAACTAATAAAACCAAAAACATTTGGATTGTTTGTCATGGTTATGCTCAACTAGGTAATCATTTTTTAAAATGGTTTCAAGGCTTTGAAAACGAAGAAAATTTTATTGTTGCTCCAGAAGCTTTACATCGCTTTTACTGGAAAGGGTTCGATGGAAAAGTTGTAGCCTCTTGGATGACCAAAGAAGATCGTTTAAATGACATTGAAGATTATGTTAATTATTTAGATCATGTAACTTTAAAAGTGCTAAAAGGAGTAGACAGAGATAAAGTTAACCTAAATGTTTTAGGCTTCTCTCAAGGAGGCTCTACCGTTTGTAGGTGGGTAACTCAATCTAGTTTAAAGTTTGATAGTTTAACTTTATGGGCTGGAGCTTTCCCAGAAGATATTGATTACTTCGAGAAAAAAAAATTATTTAACTCGATAAATCTGCATTTAGTAATTGGAGATGAAGATCAGTTTTATACAGAAGAGCGAATTGAAATGCAAAAACAAACTCTTAAGGACAAAAATATTGATTATACTTTAATCCGATTTGAAGGAAATCATAAAGTATATTTAGCTCCACTTAATAACCTGAGACAGAGCTTATCTGTCTAGCATAATTGAATATAACAGTTCTTAACATCTAAATTTAGAAATCTGTTGTATTTTATTGTTGTAACTATCAATTAGAACCCTAATTTTGTTTAAAATAAAAAGCAATTAAAACAGAGAAAACAAAACGTTCGTGGTGGAAACGTAGCTTAAGGATTTTAGGCTGGATTCTACTTACCTTAATAATTCTTTTAATTGCTTCAATCTTCTTTATTAGAAGTCCGTGGGGGCAGGACATTATAGTAGGAGAAGTTACCAAATATGTTTCTAGTAAAACAAATACCAAATTTTCAATTGATAAGCTTTTTATTACTTTTTCGGGTGAAGTAGATTTAGAAGGACTTTATTTAGAAGATTTAAAATCCGACACCTTGATTTATTCTGAGCAACTTTTAGTCGCTATTCCTATTTGGCCAATCATAAAAGGGCAACCTATAGCAATAAGTAACTTAAACTGGAAAGGGCTTAAAGCAAATGTAATTAGGGAAGATTCTATTAAAGGTTTTAATTATCAGTTTTTAATCGATTCGTTTGCTACAGATTCTACTGCAGTCGAAAATGAATCAACTACTTCTGAACCGTTAAAAATTTCGATTGGGGCGGTTGATCTTTCAGATTTTAATGTAAGTTATATCGATAACGTTTTAGGAACTGATGCTAAAATAAATCTTGGAGAATTTCATTTTCTTGGAAAAGACATTGACTTAGAAAATATGAGGTTTCAAATTGCTGAAACAGCATTAGAAAACACTTCAATAAATTACCTTCAAAGTAAATCTTCTCCCGCTTCAGATTCTACTGAATCAACTCTTCCCTATTTGAACCTTGATCACCTAAGTTTAAAAAACGTATCTGTTAATTATAATTCTATTCCAGATAAATTATTAGCAAACATCAAATTAGACGATTTTAAACTTGAAATTCCAAAAGCTGATCTAAAAAATCAAGAAATAGAAATAGGTCAATTAGTCTTAAATAATTCAGATATTCGACTAAAAACAAATATAGATAAGGAGCAAACAACCCTTATAGCTGAAAATGACACCATAAGCTCCAGTATAGATCAATTTATATGGCCAGATTGGAATATTAACGTTAAAGTAATAGAACTAGAAGACAACTATATCAGTTATCAAACGAGTAAAGACACCAATGAGATTAGAGGTTTTGATCCTGAAAACATACTGATAAGTGATTTTACTCTTAAAGCAAATGATCTTCTTTTTTCGAAAGAACAGTCTACAAGCTTACACCTAGAAAAGATTTCTTTTAAAGAAAAAAGCGGAATTGAACTTAATCAATTCACCTTTGATGCTGCATTAAACTCAACCAATTTTTCACTTAAAAACCTAGTTGTTCAGACTAAAAAAAATGTCATCAACTCTGATTTATTGGTACAGTTTAACTCTATAACTGAGTTAATCAATAAACCAGAAGAATCTAACTTTAAGATAAACATAGAACAATATATTATTGACCTGAATGAGTTATTTGAAATACAACCAGAGTTAAAAAACATTACTTATCTTCCAGAGTTAGCTCACAATAAAATTAAAGGAGGACTAAATGCTAATGGAAAGCTATCAAAAATTAATCTTTCTAAATTATTAATTAAATGGGGAGAAAATACTTCAATCAATTCAACTGGAGTATTTAACGACGTTTCTAATGTAAATAACCTAGTTGCAAATATTGATAATTTCGTTTTTAAATCTACAAAGTCTGATGTTACTAATTTTATTTCTGAAAAAGATTTAGGAATATCTCTTCCCAGAAATCTAACATTAGAAGCGAGGTTTAATGGAAAAATAAATAATTTTAAAAGTAATGCACTTCTGAACACTTCTGATGGAAGAGTCAAATTTGAAGGAGACTTTAAGCAGCAGAGACAGATTGCTTACCATTCAAAAGTTGACATCACTAATCTTAATCTAGGCAAGATCTTAAAGAATCCAAAAATTGGAAAGTTAAACTTTTATATAAAATCTTCTGGTAGTGGTAATAGTTTAGATCAACTAAATGCAACCTTAGTTTCTAACTTTTCTAAAATAGGTTATAATGGATATAATTATTCTGCACTTAAATTAGAGGGACAACTTGCTAACGGAAATGGAGATGTTCAATTAATGTTTGATGATGAAAACTTAAACTTAAAGATAAATTCTAATATTCAGCTTGACTCTGTTGCACCTAAAGTTTCTGTTGACTTTAATCTAAATGGTATAGACCTTTATGCATTAGGTTTTACTGAAAAAGAAGTTAAAGCAAAGTTAATGCTAAAAGCCAATTTTAAAGGAAATGCTACAGCATTTGATTTTGATACTAAAATATCCGAAGGTATAGCCGTTTATGACGAAAAAGCGCATCATTTAGGAGCTTTAAACCTAACCTCTAAAGTAAATAACGATAGTAGTACAATAGACATTACAAGTGATTTTCTAAATGGAAAATTAAGAGCCAATTCTGGTCTTGAGCAAACTACTTTAGCCATTAAACAACAAAGTGAATACTACTTTTTAGATTCAATTAATGATGTGGATACTATTAAAGCCGCTGTAAAATTAAAGGTTGATATGCAGTTTACTAAAACGGATTTAATCACTGACTTCCTTGTTCCAGAAATCAAAGAAATGGATACATTAAAATTTACCATTGACTTCGACCAAAAAGAGAATAAACTGGATGCTAATTTAAGTCTTCCTTATATTGACTATGCTAATAATACGATTGATAGTTTAAAATTAGACATAAACTCCACAGATAACAATGCCGATTTTAAACTAGGTTTTAATAAAGTAAATGCCTCTCCTCTATTAATTAATCATTCTTATTTCGACGGAAAACTAAATAAAGGGTTATTAAAAATTAACTTTAATTCATTCGATAATGAGCAAGAAATGTATGTAATTAAAACAGTAACTACTGGGAATTTTTCTGACTTTAAGTTTCATCTTGATAATGAAAAACTAATTCTAAATAATGAAGATTGGTCTATACCAAATGGAAATGAAATACATATTCTGAATGACAAAGTCGTTATCAATGATTTTAACTTAAGTAAACAAGAACAAACTATTCGATTAGCAAATAACTTTAAACAATCTAATCAGGAGAATATTGGCGTAGAATTTACAAACTTTAGCTTATCTGGCATACTTTCTCTATTTAATAAAGATAAACCAATAGCAACTGGAGATATAAATGGTGCTATAATAGCGATCGATCCACTCAATGAAACAGGATTTATTACTGATTTAGGTATAAATGACTTAGAAGTCTTAACTACTCCTTTTGGTCAACTATCATTAAAAGCAAATTCTAAAGACAATAAAAATTTTAATATTAAGCTAGGACTTAAAGGTGAAGATATTAATTTAAAATTAGCAGGTGACTATGCTTCTCAAAACACAGGCTCTGAACTAGATTTTAATCTGATATTGGATAAAATTGGAATGAAAACTATTTCTTCCCTTTCAAATAAAGCTTTGAAAGATGCTTCGGGTAATATCTCTGGAGAGATAGCTATTAAAGGCAATGTTTCAGATCCAGACTATAAAGGTCATCTACAGTTTAATGAGTCTGTCGTTAACATAAGTGAATTAAACGCTCAGTTTTATTTAAAAGATGATAAAATCCTAATAAACAATTCAACTATTACCCTAAATCAATTTACAATTCAGGATGAACAGAAAAATAAATTTACACTTGACGGTAATATATCTACAATAGATATAACAGACCCAAAACTAGACCTAACTCTAAAGGCAAAAAACTTTCAAGCATTAAACTCGACCATTAAGGATAATGACTTGTTTTATGGAACTATCAATTTTAATTTAGATGGGACAGTCATTGGTAAAGTGAGCAAACCTAAAGCCGATTTAAAAATTAAGATTAATGAAAGTACCGATTTTACTTATCTCATAAATGATAATGAAGCTCAATTAGAAAAAAGTGATGGAATTGTTGAGTTTGTAAATAAAAAAGATCCTGATAATATTTTAACAAGAAAAAGAGATTCTAATAATGTAA
>JAGXIB010000139.1 GCA_024635865.1 Flavobacteriales bacterium | reverse complement strand
TACAAATCTATTAATTTAGATTTGTTGCGTTAAGTTCTTGAATAGAGGTTTAACTGATCAACAGATTTGCCACGCAAAGTGTATGAACCTGAAGTTGGAGTGTCTAGCGCTCCTAATAAATTCATCAAAGTAGACTTTCCTGACCCTGAAGTTCCCATCAATGCGATGTAATCGTTTTGATTTACAACAAGATTTATATTTTTGAGGGCAGTGTATTCTAACGCCCCTGTCTTATAAGTTTTTTTTATGTTTTTTAATTCAATCAATTCTCTAATATGTTTCAGCTATAACCTTAAAACAATAAAATAGTTACGTTTTAACTCTATATTCTCACTCCAATCACACAAACATCATCTAATTGTTCTAATTCTCCTTTCCAACCTTCGAACGTTCTGCTCAATATTTGCTCTTGCTCCGATAAGTTCAAAAGACTTATTTCTTCAAACTTATCTCTTATTGGCTTATAATAGAACTTCTTCCCTCTGGGACCGCCTTTCTGATCAGGAAAACCGTCGCTATGCATGTAAAGCATATCATTTTTACAGACAGTTATTTTATGTTCTTCTAACTCTATCGTTGGTTTATATCCTATATCTGCTTTTGATCCCTTAATCGATTCTAATTTACTATTTCTAACTATAGAAAGACTTGTATGTGTACCTATAAATAAAACCTCATTATTTCTTTTATTAAAACTAAACAACCCTAAATCCATACTATCCCTCACTTGAGCATCTTTATGACCTCCAACTTTTAACTTGATTCTTTGGTGTAATTCTTCAACAATTGACTTTGGGGTATAAAAATCATCTTCTACTATTTCATTTAATAAGTTATTAGCTACAATAGTCATAAATGCTCCTGGAACACCATGTCCAGTACAATCAATTACAGCTAAATAGTTAAGTTCTCCTTTTTTATGGGTCCAGTAGAAGTCTCCACTTACTACATCTTTAGGTTTATATAAAATGAAGCTATTTGGGAAATTTAAGTTCACATCGTTAATAGAGGGGAGTACCGATTTTTGTAAATTATGAGCATATTGTATACTATCTTTTATTTCTCGATGTTGATGAGTTAAAATGTCTTTTTGCTCTTCTGCTAAATCTCGTTGACTATCTGCTCTTTCTTTTTGTATATTAACTTGTCTTTTCTGTTCCTTTATTTGTTTATTTTTTCGAATAAAATATATTAAAAATAAAGCTGCGATCCCCAAACCGCCAAAAAGCAAGTATTGTTGTAACCTAGTATTTTTCAGTTCAGTATCTTGTTTGGCTAGTTGAACTTCATTTATCCGTTGAGCTTCTTTGTGTTTTAAAGAGTCTATAGCTACTTGTTTCTCATAATTATACTTATACTCTTGTCTAATTAACTTCTCTTGAATTTCATCTGAATTTATAGAATCCTTTAATTCAGAATATAATTCATAAAGCTTAAAAGCTTTTTTAAAATCTTTTTTAATTTTATATTTATCAATTAAATAATAAATAGCTTCTTTTTTTAACTCATAAGCCCCTACTTTATTAGCAATTTTAAGTGCACTCTCATAATAAAAAATTGCATCATTTTCATTTTCAGCAATATTACCCTTAATAACATAACACTCTCCAACTCCTATTTGGCTTCCTAATTCTTGATTAAGTTTTAAGCTTAAATCTATTAGCTCTTCAGCAGTATAATTGTGAGGGATTTCTTTTTTATTTTCTTTATGATAAAAAAAACTCTCAAAATCAGATTCTTTAATTAAAAGGTTGCCATTTTGATCTCCAATTTCTATAAATATTAAACCTAAATTTTCATAAAAAATAGCTAACATTTCTTTATCATTTAGTTCTATTAAATAATCATATGCACTTAAATAATATTTGATGGCTTCTTTGTATTTTTTTTTATTGATATAAATAGCCCCTATATTACTATAGGATTTCATCATATTCGATTTATCATTAGTTGAAACAGCTAATTCTAAACTCTTATTATAAAACACCAAAGACTGTTCTAAATTACCTATAATACCATATAGAACACCTAAATTATTATAACAAACTGTTAAACCTTCTGTGTCTTTTGTTTCTTTGTATATTTTAATCGCTTCGAAAAACAAGTCTAAAGACATAGAATAATTACCTAGACTAGCATACATAAATCCCATGCCAGATAAGTTATTAGCTACACCAGTTGGGTAGTTATTTAATTTACTAAATTCTTTATTTTGTTTAAATAAACTAAGTGCTTTTTCGTAATTACTCCTTATCCCTAAAGAAGCTCCTTTTAAACTTGTTAAATCTTCAATTCTTTTTACATCTTTTTTATTATTAAGAATTGCTAATCCCATATCTGCTAGTTTATATGAACTATCTGGATTACTATATAATAATTCTTTACGAATAAAGTCTTTTAAAGCATCGACTCTTGCAGTATCCTCTAATGATTCATTATTCCAAACTATCCAAAGAGAATCTTCTACACGCTCCTGAGTAAAGAAATTAGAGTAGTTTAATAAGACAATAATTATAGTTAATATTTTTTTCATATCTGAAGTTTAAACCCTACTCTAATTCCGAAAATTAATAGCACTATCTGGAATCGATTATACATAATTTGACCAAATAAACTTATCTAATGCTTGAACCCTTAATTTATCTAATTTTGAATTATCTTCCCAATTCAACCAAAGAGAATCCTTTTTATTTTGACCTACAACAAGTAAAGAAAGCAGAAAGAATGCTAAACATATTAAATGTTGAGGATATATAAAATTCTTCAATTGCATTCATCTAATATAAACCTTTTTATGAAGCTTTAAAACAACAATCTGTTCATTTCTATTTTAATGTGTTAATTACTTTTTGAATAAAATAACTCTTATCGGGTTACTTTTGTAATCGAACAGATATAAACCTTCAATTTAATTAAACAAATATGAAATTTTTTATTGATACAGCTAACTTAGATCAAATAAAAGAAGCAGAAGACTTAGGAATACTTGACGGAGTAACAACTAATCCATCTTTGATGGCTAAGGAAGGTATTTCTGGAGCGAATAACATATTGCAACATTATGTAAACATTTGTAATATTGTTGATGGACCAGTAAGTGCTGAAGTAATTTCAACAGATTTTGATGGAATGGTAAAAGAAGGTGAAAACCTTGCTGAACTTCATAAAAATATTGTTGTCAAAGTTCCAATGACTAGAGAAGGAGTAAAAGCAATTAAGTACTTTTCTAATAAAGGCATAAAAACAAATTGTACTTTAATTTTTTCTGCTGGACAAGCATTAATTGCAGCTAAAGCAGGAGCATCTTATGTATCACCATTTATTGGGAGGTTAGATGATGTTTCTACTAATGGAGTCGCTTTAATTGAACAAATTAGGCTAATCTTTGATAACTATATGTTTGATACAGAAATATTAGCGGCTTCAATTCGTCACCCAATGCATATTATAGATTGTGCTGAAATTGGAGCTGACGTGATGACTGGACCACTTAGTGCGATTTTAGCATTAGTAAATCACCCATTAACAGATAGTGGTTTAGCTAAATTTTTAGCTGATCATGCCAAAGTAAACGGATAAAATAATCTGTCTATTTATTTATAGTACAACAAAAACAAATCAAGACGAATGAACCTTCGCCTTTAATTGTCATACTCCTCAATTTTTGTAGTTTATGAACTATGAAAATTGAGGTTTTGTGTTTTCGCTCTCATCTTTTTTTTCAAAATAAATTTAAAATAAATGATACTAGAATTTTTCTCAAGCAGTAACATCGATCAAAAAAAAATTGACGAAGTCGTTTCTATTTTAAGGAAAGGAGAAGTCATTGTTGTTCCAACCGATACTGTTTATAGCTTTGCTTGCGACCTAAATAACAAAAAAGCATTAGAGAAAATGGCTCGTTTAAAAGACATTAAATTAAGCAAGGCTAATTTTTCATTAATATGCTATGATTTAAGTAGTTTATCTGATTATACCAACCCCTTGAATAGAACTATTTATAAAATAATGAATAAGGCTCTACCGGGTCCTTATACTTTTATTTTAGACGCGAATAATCTTATCCCTAAACTATTTGGAAATAAGAAAAAAGAAGTTGGTATTCGTATTCCAGACAATGACATTACAAGATCTATTGTCTATACACTTGGAAATCCTCTTGCTGTAACTTCTGTTCATGATGATGATGAAATTGTTGATTATACAACAGACCCAAATGCAATTGAAGAGCGTTTTGAAAAAGAAGTCGCTTTAGTTATTGATGCGGGATTTGGAAATAATGTACCTTCAACCATAATTGATTGTTCCAATGGAGATATTGAAGTGGTAAGAGAAGGTATTGGAGAAATTTTCTTTTAAAGCCTTTACTTTAAAACGACCAACTTTTCGAACTTTTCAATCTTATCACCTTGTTCGTTTACGACCTTTACTTTATAGACGTATACTCCTCTACCAATAGAATCACCATAATCATCAGTCCCATTCCATAAGATCCCGTTTATTCTATACCCATCAGTATGAGCTCTTTTATTAATTGTCTTCACTAACTTACCAGAAATAGTAAATACCTGTATTTGAACATCTAAGTAATCACAAACTTGATTATGCTCAAACGAAAACTCTGTTCTTGTAGTAAAAGGATTAGGATAATTCAGAACATGATCTAACGCTAACTCTTCATTTAAAGCGACAACAAACTCTATCATTTCATCTTGAGAGTTATTATAAACATCCCAAACCTTTAGGCTTAGTGTATGGTTTCCGGCTTCTAGTTTTTCAAACGGATAATTTATCTTGCCGCTTTTATAAGTATCTAAATCAGATTCATAAAAGTCATTTAAAACAATTGTATTCGTAGTATTTTTGTCAATCACCGCTTCAATATTGTGCCCAATACCGTTTCCAACTGTATTAATACCATTCTCATCAAATATTTCGGCATATAAAGAAGGATTCTCGTCGGTAATCCCCCCAGAAACAAATTTATCATTATTCATATATAATGAGACTCTTGGCGGCTCATTATCTTCAGCCGCATTTTCATTTACCCCTCCAATGATAGGCTGCTCTGTATATCCATTTGCATCTTCCTCTCCATTTTCTGCATAATAACTAATTCTTCCGTTTCCAAACTGAAAGGAAATATCTTTAGGAACTATAAAAGAGAAAACAAAATCTCCATTTTTAACCGATGCTTTTCCTTTATAAATCAAATTTTTCCATACTGAGAAATTTGCTTCATAAGAATCACTACTATTTGCAAGAGTTTTAAGGTTAGCTATTTTATCATAAAATTTTGTAGTAATCGTACCATTAAAATCTTCTATTTTTTGACCAGAACTATTTTCAATATGCCCTTTAATAACCACTTTGCTTAGCGCGTTTATGGTGTCTAATGTCATATTCATTGACTTCCCATTAATAGAGTCTGTAACAATCGTATGTTTTGGCAATGCTAACCTAACAGCAGGATCGCCTAACAAAGCAAACTTTCTATAGTTAATATCACCTGAATTTAATCCATACTTATTTTTAGTCCCTACATAGATATCACCTAAACGTAATGCTTCATTATTTACCTTATCAAATACAGTATCATAAAAATAGCTATTTAAAGCCGCATTGCTTGTAGAATAAACCAATCTAGTTGTTGTAAAAAGGCCTATTCCTCCTCCATTAGGATTTAACACTACATACTCTCCTGCAGAAGTTCTATCATGATCATCAAACCTAGCAAATTCACAAGTAGCCGTCATGAAAATGGGCATACTATTTAAATTAGTCCACCCTAAAATTGTTGGAACAGTTAAGTATCGTTCATGCCCTAGCCCTACTTCTCCTCCATGCCCAATATAATTAACTAACAATGCTCCTTTCTCAACTTGCTGTTTAAACTCTTTCTCTGCCTCTAAATTTCTCTCCCCTCCAGCTGTAGAAGTTTCTACATAAGCATCAGCATGTATTTTTGAAATGTTCATTTCTGGATATAATGCTCTAGACTTGTTATACATGTTTTCAATGTCATTAAAATAATGATTATTATCTCCATCATCACTAATTTTTATGGTCATATTTCTCCAGTCCGAAAGAATAGTATTTGAACTAGTATTATTACAGTTTTCTTGTGCTACTGAAGTAGCTCCAACTCTACTGTAATGAATAATCTTATCGACCATATCATTTGCTTCCTTTAATGTCTTGACAGGCAAACGTCCAATTGCAACATCTAGTAAATCTGAATTATTCATTCCTCCATTATCTGAAAGTATTGCAAAATAGTCATCTGAAGTATAAGAAGCTGTTTTTGACAAGGTTTCAATAGACTCATAGGTCGGAATAAAGTTTTTATTATGACTTAAAATGTTACGATTATCGTAAGAACCATCTCCCATTAAAAGACAATATTTAGGAATTAAATTAGGATTAGTTCCAGCTCTCTTATAAAACATTCGTAAAAAAGACTTAATAGCGGTAGCATCTCTCATCCCTGAAGAAAACTCATTAAAGATTTGACTGGTCGTTACAACATGTACACTCAAACCTTCTGTTTGGTGAAATGCAGCTAAATCATTTGAAGCTTGCAAAAACTCAGGAGCAGTAATAATAATCATATCAGCATAGGAAAGCCCATGCAAATTCTGCGGTTCTACCTTATTAAAGAACTTTGGAGTAAGAAACGAAACACCATCAAAAGCTACAAAACTTCTCAACGAATCAGAGCTTACTCTATAACTAGCTATATTATTGGAACGAACAACATTGACTAAGCCAACATTTCTAGGGTCAGTAACTTCCCATATGAACTTTATAGCAGACTCATTATTAATTCTGTATTCACTAACATTTCCCAACCCGACACTTTCCAATGCTCTGAACTCCATTTGAGAAGAACTCATTGTCAATTGTCTTTTTACATTAACCTCTATAAAGTCAAGCCAACCTTGTGATGAAGGAATCCCACCTTTATTAAAATTTAGAGCAATCGAAAACTCGCTATTTTGTGCCTTTAATTTAAAACTATTCAACTGCTGTCTACCGTAAGGGCTATAAGTTCCATTTCCAGAAGGGCTATTTAAGTTTGGTAACTGTTTTGAACTATTCGCTAAAGAAACAGTATAATATGGAGAAGTGCCTGTTGAAGCTATCACTGTATTTGTTCTCAACAATATCGAATCTTGTGTTAGCAGGTTTGGAAAGTTAAATAAATAACTATGAGATGTTTGAACATCAAATACATCTCCGAACCACTCTCGTCCAGACTTACCTAAGTTGTATTTTTCATTTTCTATATAAGCATAATCATCAAAAGTTGTAATTATGTTAGTCGCATTAACTGAACTGATTGAAATATCCGAGATTCTTTTGGGTGCAGGAGAAGCATTATTAATGTTAATAAAATAATAAGACGTATCTGAATATTGATGAACTTCATGAGTAAAGCTATTACTATTCTCTTCCCATGAATGTGGGCCTTTAGCATAAAACAATAAATAATCATTAAGATCAAACCTCCCATCACTTTCTCCCTCAATGTATATTGAATTTTTAGCTAAATCATCATAACGAAACTCATTATTATTCTCAGGCAACATACCAGAACCATTACCATAAATATTTATAGCAGAAGGAGAAATTGCATTTAAATCGACACCAATATCTTCTAAAAAGTCGTAATCTATTTTATGAACTCCATCCTTAACTACTCCTATTTTATACCAT
>JAGXIB010000138.1 GCA_024635865.1 Flavobacteriales bacterium | reverse complement strand
GTTTTCACCCAGATGATGCCATGACAGACGTTGCTTATGAAAAAGGATATTTCTTTTTACGTTTAATTGAAGAGACCGTTGGGAGAGATAAATTTGATTCTTTTTTGAAGACTTATTTTGATTATCATAAATTTCAAACCATTACAACAGATGAGTTTTTAGCCTATTTAGATGCTGAATTACTTGTTCCTAATAAAGTAGAATTAAATATAACTGAATGGGTAGATGAGCCAGGTTTGCCAGAGAATTGTCCTAAGATAGATGCTAAACTTTTTAATGAAGTAGAAGCACAATTGGCTAACTATAATGAGAAATATGATGTTTCAGCATTAAAAACAAAAAAATGGTCGACACATGAGTGGTTACACTTTTTAAGACATTTAGATACAACCTATACCGTTGCACAAATGCAAGCATTAGATGCAACTTTTGACTTAACAAATTCTGGAAATTCTGAAATTGCAGCGATTTGGTTTGAAAAGAGTATTAATGTTGGGTATCATGGAATTGATAAAGCACTAGAAGCATTCTTAAAAAGAGTAGGGCGTAGAAAATTTTTAAAACCTTTGTACGAAGCTTTAGCTAAAACACCAGAAGGATTAGAAAAAGGTAGAACTATTTTTAAAAAGTATAAATCAAACTATCACTATGTTTCTATTCATACGATTGAGAAAATTTTGAAGTTGAAAAAATAATTAATGTTCTTTATGCACTATGAAAAATTTATTTCTTTTAATTCTTTTCACATCACTTCTTCAGAGTTGTAAACCGACTGTTTGTGATTGTATAAATGACACTGTTGACCAAGCATTAGAAGTACGAAAACATGCATTAGTTTTTTTTGACCTTGGGTCTACTGAATTATGTGATGAAGTTATGAATGGACTTACTGAAGAAGAACAATTGGAGCTAACAAAAAAATCTTTGGATTGTCCTAATTATTACAAACTAGACTCGATTCAAGAGCAAATTAGAATTGATGGTTTAAAGGGATTTAATTTAAATACAGAAAGTCCATTAAATATTAAAAAACCCGAAATAACTATTCAACGAATTTTCGAAACTTATAATCAATATAATGAATCGACTGATTCACAATCAAACCTTGATTCTCTAAAACAATCCCTCGCTTTATTGGAAAATTCTGATGTAAATAATGAAACTCTAGATTTAGTAATTAATGTATGGATGTATTATACTGTTTCGGATTACAGTGCTCAGGAGTATACGGAAAGTGTATTGTTTGCCCATAAAAAAAAGTGTATATCAGCTCTGAAAAATAGAATTAATAATAAGCTGGAGTGGGAAACTGAAGATGGAGCGCCATTTTCTGAATTACCAATGCTTCTTGAAAAACTTAAAGTGACTAAATAAGTGCATAACACTACCTATACTCCATTGCTTTAAATTTCGCTTCGAATGATAAATCATTCGAACTCGCAAGTCCATACTCTGAAATAAATTTTATCTTTAATCAACGCAACGGCGCATAGCTTAAACGTTTGCAAATATAGTTTTGAAAAAAGGTGTTTTTCAAGAAGGAGTAGTCTAATTGAGTATATTCTTTTATCATTTAGTCGAACTTCATTTTTTTAGAGGCTAAAAGAATATTCTCAAATTCACTTTCCAAAAATACGAAAGGTCTGATTCACTTCGAATATACGTCAGCAATGACTCTGGATTATCCATTAAGGAGGGCCTGTAAAAAAAAGCTGCCAGCTGAGTTAAATATACTGCATTTACAAAGACAAAGAATAATGTCTTTAATTAGAATAAACTAGCTCTAAAACTGATTGTTCTTTAGCTCTTTTTATTAATTTTACTTTTTTTAAAAGGTGATTTATGATTTCAGTCGATAATTTGGCAGTAGAATATAGTGGGGCAACTTTATTTAGTGACGTTTCTTTTGTCATTAATCCTACCGATAAAATAGCCTTAATGGGTAAGAATGGTGCGGGTAAGTCTACCATGATGAAAATAATTGCAGGAGAGCAAAAGCCAACACGAGGTCATGTTCGTGCAAATAGTGATACGGTTATTGCTTATTTGCCTCAGCATTTATTAACAGAAGACAACTGTACTGTTTTTGAAGAAACAGCCAAAGCATTTAAACAAGTATTTGCTATGCGCGAAGAAATGGCTGAATTAAATAAAGCGTTAGAAACCAGAACTGATTACGAAAGTGATGAGTACATGGGGATTATAGAAAAAGTAACCGATTTAGGTGAAAAATTCTATGCATTAGAAGAAGTTAATTACGACGCAGAAGTAGAAAAAGCATTAAAAGGATTAGGGTTTAAACAAGAAGATTTTCAACGTCAGACCAATGAGTTTAGTGGAGGTTGGCGTATGCGAATAGAGTTAGCTAAAATTCTATTACAAAAACCAGATTTAATTTTATTAGATGAACCTACCAATCATATAGATATTGAGTCAGTGATTTGGTTAGAAGATTTTTTGGTCAATAAAGCAGATGCTGTGATGGTTATTTCTCACGATAGAGCATTCATTGATAATATAACCAATCGTACCATAGAAGTTACAATGGGTCAAATTCATGATTACAAAGCAAATTATTCTCATTACTTACAATTGAGACAAGATAGGAGGGCTCACCAAATAAAAGCTTACCAAGAGCAACAAAAACTAATTGCCGATAATATGGCTTTTATAGAACGTTTTAAAGGGACTTACTCTAAGACCAATCAAGTTTCTTCAAGAGAGCGCATGCTAGAGAAACTACCAATTATAGAAATTGACGAAGTAGATAATTCATCTTTAAAATTACGTTTTCCCCCAGCTCCTCGTTCAGGAGATTATCCTGTTACAGTAAAAGACGTATCTAAGTCATATGGAGGACATGTTGTGTTTAAAGATGCAAACCTATCTATTTCAAGAGGAGAAAAAGTTTCTTTTGTTGGTCGGAATGGAGAAGGGAAGTCTACCATGATTAAGGCTATTTTAAATGAAATAGAAGTAGAAGGAACTTGTCAGTTAGGGCACAATATAAAAGTGGGCTATTTTGCTCAAAATCAAGCATCTTTATTAGATCCAACTTTAACGGTTTTCCAAACAGTAGATGAAGTAGCAAAAGGCGAGGTAAGAACCCAGATGAAGAATATCTTGGGACGTTTTATGTTTGGAGGAGAAGATATAGACAAAAAAGTAAGTATTTTGTCTGGTGGAGAGAAAACTAGATTGGCCATGGTCAAGTTATTATTAGACCCAGTTAATTTATTAATACTAGATGAACCAACCAATCACTTAGATCTAAAATCTAAAGATGTGTTGAAAGAAGCTTTAAAAGAGTTTGACGGAACGTTAATTCTCGTTTCTCACGATAGAGACTTTTTACAAGGATTATCAGAGAAAGTTTTTGAATTTAAAGAGCAACGTGTAATTGAGCATTTCGAGACAATTGATGCATTCCTAGAACGAAATAGAATAAAGAGTATTGCAGATATTAACTTAATGCAATAAATAATAATTCTTTAAATTGAAAAAGTATAGTTGACCTCAAAAATAATAGATAGCTTTGTAACTTAAATAAGAAAATAGATGAGACGTATTAATGAATATAAGAAGCTTTTTAATGTTGAAAAATCAATAGATTTAAAAGAATTAAAAAAAAACTATAGAGGTTTAGTTAAAGAGTTTCATCCAGATAAATTTCAAGACGAAGTTGAAAAGGAAGAAGCAAATACTAAAAGTCTTAAAATAATAGATGGTTATCATTTCTTAGTTAGTATTGCTCCAGAGACAAGAGAAGCAAATTTAGCAGAATACAAAAAGACCATAGCTAATTCTAAAATTGTTGATTTTCAACATGAAAAATCAGTCTTTGAAGTTTCGTTTGAAGATGGAACTACTTACGAATATTTTGGAGTGAATGAAAAGTTATTCTCTAGTTTCGTGAACAGTGACAAGCGTCAACGTTTTGGAAGAAGGAAGATATTTGAATCATTTACTTATAGAAAATCTAAAAAAGATGCTGTTGTATAAACAGTTTTAAAAACGAAAAAGCGCTAATAATTATTAGCGCTTTTTTCATTTTTAAAACTTAGTAAACACAAATTTCAAATAATTTCTTCTTTATTCTCTCTAGTCAATAATTTTAAAAATAGTTGTTTCACCTTAAAAAGGGTAGCCAATTGCGAAGTTAAACACAGGGTTTTGATAGTCAAAATCCCAATTGCTAGCAGGTCTTTTTAAAGGTGTAGCTAAATCTAGTCGAATAACAAACCCCTGAACATCTACTCTAAGACCAAACCCATTTCCAATTCCAAGTTGACTCATAAATTCAGAAGTAAATAGACCTCCTTCTAAGCTATTATTTAAATTCCAGATGTTTCCTGCATCTATAAATAAAGCGCCTTTTAAGTAAGAATAGATAGGAAATCGATACTCAAAGTTACCTTCTAATTTAATGTCCCCAGATCGGTCAAAAAATAAATTATTTTCATCTGTAGGGTTGTAAGTACCTGGGCCAATTCCCCTTATTTGAAAAGCTCGAACACTATACGCTCCTCCTGAAAAATATTGTTTTACATAGGGCATTGATGTCGAATTCCCATAAGGGATTCCGATTCCACCGAATATGCGCCCAACAACTTCTTGACCTTTTTTAGTGATTTTGTAATGATAACTTAAGTCAATATCTCCTTTTATATATTGAGCATAAGATAAACCTAAAACACTTTTAGTAGAGTCTAATTCTTGTTTTTTTCCAAATAAGCTCAATGTATTCCCTGCAAGGTCAAAATTAAATTTAAGATTAAATCTTCCTTTTTGGTTTGTTTTAGTCAGTTCATTAAATGTAAAAGAATAGGTTAACCCTGCAATAAACTGTTGTTCAAAGCTTCTTTTTAGAAATGGATTACCTTCCAGAATAGAGTTAAAAACATCACTTCTATTTCCTAATTGTAAATAATTAATTTTAATAGGGTCAAGCTGATGACTAATGTTAGAGCTAGCATTCCAAATATAACTTAGAGAGGTAGCGTAGGAGTTTAATGTATAAAGTTGACTTCTTCTAAAATAATCTACGCTGAGATTAATTTTAGTTTTAGGAACTGCATGTTTAAAATATTTTTCAAAGTTCCCAAGAAAAAGTAATCGGGGATAACTCATTGAAGTGCTAAGCCCTAGTTGGAAACTATTTGACCCATTTGTATTGTTTCCAAATTGTTTTTCATACCCAACTTTTCCAGTAGCAGAAAAGTTTTCTCCACCTTTAAATACATTACGGCTTATATAGGTAATTCCAACATTTGGTCCTGTAAAATTATTTGATTTAGTTACGCCTTGTAACTCAGCTCTGATTGACCTTTTTGTTAGCGGAAATAATGAGATTTCAGCATCTAAATATCGGACTTTCATACTGTCTTTATTTAATGAATCTAACTCTGTATAGTCAATATTAATAAATTTATAAGTCCCAATTGATGAAATCCTTCTACTAGTATATTTAGATAGAACAGGATCGTAAAACTGTTTAGGCTTTATTAGTATAAAACGCTGTAAACGGTTAGGCTTAAAAAACACTTTATTTTGAATAAAGACAATGCTATCAACTATAACTGAAGTCTGATTTTTTGTTACGGTGTCTTTGGTAATATTTGGTAAAACTTCTACTTTATTTAGTCGATATGGGACTTTAGATTTTAAAGGAACTCCAAGTTTTAACTTTAAATATAGGTTGTATTTTTTATTTTGATTTAAATTAGTATCTGCTTGGAATAGTATGAAGTTAGAATTGAAATTATAATATCCTCTTTTCTTTAAGTACTGATCAATTCTTTCTCTTTCGGATACAAATGCACTTAAGTCATATGGACTGCCTTTTTTTAATTTGGTTTCTGTAAGTGAACTTCTTAATTCTTTAAAAATTGGAAGAGAATCTTGCTCATCTACCGAGTCTATTTCAACGATATAGTTTTCTAGTTGGTAAGGTTTACCAATAATTATTTCATAAATAACTTCAGCAGTTTTTGAGGAACTATCTTTTGATAATGAAGAAGTTACTTCTGATTCAAAGAAACCACTATTTTGAAGTCTGTTTTCTATTAAACTTTCAGTGTTTTCTGTTTTTACAGAAGAAAGATAAACTGGTTTTTCTCCAATTTTTTTATTCATAAACCGAACAATAAATCCAATTTTTTCTTTCTGTGCTTTATAATGGTAAAGTAAACCAGGATAAAAGCCTAAAACCTTTTTATTTGGTTCAGGATACAATAAGCTCTGTAGCTCATAAGTTAAACTTTTTTTATCCTCAATTTTAATTGAATCTTTTACAATTACTTCTCCTCCAGTATATAGCAACTCATCTTCAGGGATGTATTTTTTTACACTACAAGAATAGAAAGACAGTAGGGAAACTGTAATGAATGCTAAGAGATATTTATGGTTGGATACTTGCATTATTTATCTTCCGTTTTTGATTGTTTATCATCACTATCAATTTCTGGTTCTTTTTTATCACTTTCTGATGACTCATTTTCTGTTGGAATGTTCTTGAATAATTCATTAAACTTATTGAATTGACGTTGAAAAATAATAGAAATCCCATTAATAAAGACTTGTCCATCTACAATGTTTTCATATTCATTATTTCTAAAGCCTTTAAGGCGCCAGCGTCCATCTTTTGTTAGCAAATATTGAATACTAGCATTTCCAATAACTGGATCTTCTTCTCCAGGGTTTGCAGATCCTTCAATATTGACATTACTCCCTACCTGAACAATTAAACGATCATCTAATAATTTTTTTTGTGCACTAACGTTTAAGTCTGTACGCTTTTGAGTTGTCTCCGATTGGTAATCAGTATAACTATTTAATCCAAAATCTAGTTCTATTCCAGTATTTCCAGTTAATTTATTTGAAAACAAATTAAGTTGATCAGATAATGCATCGTTCACATTATTTCTTACAAGACTTGCAGCTCCTCCAGAACTTCCATCAGAACCAGTTGTTGGATAAAACTTCTTTAGGACTAAAAGAGAAAATACTTGTTTACTTAAAGCATCTTCTTCAGTGTTTAATTGTCGTATACGACTATATACACTACCATCTATTGCACCTCTTGAATCTTCTGGCATGCCTAAGTCAAAAGTAAGCTGTGGTTGATCTAAATCTCCTTTTACGTTTAAGAATACCCAAAAAGGTAATTTTTGACGATATTTACTTTTAACTTCTTCGCTCAATCCTGCAGTTTGTCCTGCCATCAAATCTGAAGCCGATGTTTCTATAGAATATTTTGCTGTGATATTTAATTCTGCATCAAAGGGATCACTTCCACGCCAATTAATCGAACTTCCAGGTTCTAAGTCAAACTTACGTTTCACCAAATTATAAAGACTAACATTATACTCTCCTTTATTTATTTCATAAAGTCCACTCATAGTCATTCTTCCGTTTTCTTCAATATTGAAGTCTAAGTTTCCATCTCCAGCAACGGTTAGGTTATCTCCTGTTTTTGGGTCGG
>JAGXIB010000137.1 GCA_024635865.1 Flavobacteriales bacterium | reverse complement strand
GTGCTCTAGGGTCTGATGCCGGCAAGACTTTAGCTCCTTCTAAAAATGCAGCGTATTGCTGTTTAGACATTTCTATCAGGTTTGACTCCTTCATTAAGTTCGTTTGTCTTCTATTGGTAATTGGAACTTTAGTACAGCTCCATAACCCCGCTATTAGTAACAAATAAATAAGTGTTGTTTTCATTTTATTAATTTAATTTTTCTCCTAATTCCGCTATTAAATTATAGAGATTTTCTTCTGTTCCTTTACTTACTTTAACTAAAGGTAAACGGACATTATTTTTACAAATATTTAGTAATGAAAGAGCGAATTTAACTCCGCCTGGGTTTCCATCTACAAATAACTCATTTATGATATTAAATAACTCATAGTGCTTTGTTCTTGCTAATGCTAAGTCTTCTTTTAAAGCAGCATGAACTAAATCTGCAGTTCGCTTTGGAAATGCATTAGAAACTACAGAAATTAATCCATCTCCTCCACTTGCTATAATTGGTAAAGTAAGCGCATCATCTCCAGAAATAACAAGAAAACCTTCTGGTTTATTTTGTATGATTTCCATAGATTGCTCTACACTACCAGATGCTTCTTTTACTCCAACAATATTATCAAAGTCGTTTGCTAACCTCAATATCGTTTTTGGCAACACATTACTCATTGTTCTGCCTGGAACATTATAAAGTATTATCGGGAGCTTAGAAGCTTCAGAAACGGCCTTGAAATGCTGATAAATTCCTTCTTGGGATGGTTTATTATAATATGGACTAACAGAAAGAATTCCGTCAATACCTTTTGTATCCAGTGCGTTTATTAACTCGACCACTGCTGCAGTATTATTTCCTCCTAGACCTAAAACAATAGGTAGTCTATTTTGATTTATTTCAATAATAAAATCTAGAACAGCCTGTTTCTCATCAAGAGTAAGTGTCGCTACTTCACCAGTTGTACCTTGAACAACAAGATAATCCACATTATTCTGTATTTGATGCTCTAATAACTTCTGTAAACTAACAAAATCAACTGCTCCATTGTCTTGAAAAGGAGTGACTAAAGCTACTCCTAAACCTTTAAATTTATTCATTTTTTATCTTTTTCCTCTTTTAATTGCGTTATACTGAGTAATGTGTCCAGGGTCTAATTTTGAAAAAACTGTAAAAGCCTCCGCCCTTACTGCTGGAGTAGCTTCTATAAATATATTAATTAACTCATCAAATTTTGCATTAAAAAAAACTTGAATGTTAAATGATCCTGGTTGAGTTTTATATACTTTTTCTATCTCTTTTACAGCAGCTAAAACAGCCTTTAATGCTTCCTCCTTATTTGAATAAAAAATATCCATTCCTTTTAAGTGATAATCATAATGGCATTGACGCATAGGAGAATACATATCTTGTAAGAGGTTATTGACTAAATGAAACCTATTGTTTAGAAATTTAGACCCCCACCCCTTGTCTTCTCTATTACTTGAATAGTTTGTTACTATTTGCTGTGCTTTTAAAAAATAGGGCTGCCCTCCTTTCAATTCAAAAGAGTCATAATCCATTCCTATCATAATATTCACATAATAAGCCAACACATCTACTAAACCACCTGAGGAAGCTCTATCTGGAGTGAAAACTAACGATGTGTTTCTTAAAAAAGTAAACCTTAAATTCTTATCATTATGATTCCATAATCTAGTTTTATAACTAGAGTTATATACTGGTCTTGAAGAAGAGACTTGAATGCTTCCTTCATAAACATCAGCAGAAATAACTTTAGATATGTTAATTAGGACATTGCACTCTATTCTTTCTTCTTGCTTAAAATTGTCACTGGTCCATTTAGTTTCATTTAAGAATTGGAAAACTGCAGCTTTCAAAGACTCTATAATTTCTTCGTTGTTTGTGTTCCCCCCTAAAGTTGGAGCAATAACAGAAACTTGGCAATTTAACTCTTGAGCAGTAAGCCGAATCAAAGAGCCTAAAATTAAAGCTATAGCTATTAAAATATTCTTCATCATTCTTTATTCGTTCATTTTAACAATTTGCTTTAAAATATCTTCAGCAACATCGTCTTTACTTTTTAACTCAAAATCAATAATTTTATTATGTTTCGTTACAATAGTTATTTGATTTGTATCATGCTTAAACCCTGCACCTTTGTTTTGCAAAGAATTTAAGACAATAAAATCTAAGTTTTTCTTTACTAATTTTTTTTGAGCGTTTTCTAATTCATTATTCGTCTCTAATGCAAACCCAACCAAAAACTGTTCCGGCAACTTGTTTGCTCCAATCCACTTTAGAACATCTTGTGTTTTCTCTAACTCAATAGTCCAGTCAGCATTTTCCTTTTTAATCTTAACATTTGAAAATACTTTTGGAGTATAATCTGCAACTGCTGCTGCCATAATTAAGATATCTTGCCCCTTATAGTTAGCTTTACAAACTTCATATAAGTCACTTGCTGATGTAATATTTATTCTAGTAACCCCCTCTGGAGTTTCAAGTGCTACAGGACCAGCGATTAAGGTAACATCTGCACCTAACGCTCTTGCCTTTTCCGCTAAAGCAAACCCCATTTTACCAGAAGAGTGATTCCCAATGAAACGAACAGGATCTATTGCTTCATAAGTTGGACCAGCAGAAATAAGAACTTTTTTTCCAAATAAAGGTTGACTCGCCTTAAAATACTGAGCTAAATAAGCGACTATATTTTCTGGCTCAGCTAACCTTCCTTCCCCTACTAGTCCGCTTGCTAACTCTCCAGTTTCTGGAAAAATAACTCTATCTCCTCTTTTGGATAAGGTCTCTAAATTATCTTTCGTAGAGCCATGTTTAAACATATCTAAGTCCATGGCAGGAGCAATAAAAACAGGACACTTTGCAGATAAGTACGTTGCAAGCAAAAAGCTATCAGCGTGACCTGTAACCATTTTAGCTAATGTATTTGCTGTTGCAGGAGCAACTAAAAAAGCATCAGCCCACAAACCTAACTCGACATGATTATTCCATTCTCCAGTATTTCCTTCTTTTGTAAAGTCGATTAAAACTGGATTTTTAGATAAAGTAGATAACGTTAGAGGTGTTATAAAACTACAAGAGGCCTCTGTCATTATTACTTTGACAGAAACCCCTGATTTAATTAATTCTCTTATAATAAAAGTAGCTTTGTAAGCGGCGATACTCCCTGTTACTGCAAGTATTATTTTTTTGCCGTTAAGCATGTTTTACTTTTCTTTAGCTTTCCAATAAACTTTTTTCTCTTCAAATTCTTGAACAGCCATAGCTCCTGGCTTAGGTAGCCTTTCGTAAAAACGAGAAACTTCAATTTGCTCTCTATTTTCAAAAATCTCTTCTAAGTTATCAGTTGAAGAAGCAAATTCTTCTAATTTAGAAGATAATTCTTCTTTTAACTCTGTATTAATTTGATTTGCTCTTTTAGAAAAAACAACTATAGATTCGTAAATGTTTCCACCTGCTGGTTTAGACAATAAATCCAAATCTCTTGTTATTGTAGTTTTTTCTGCTGTACTATCTCTATATGCCATAGTTTTCTTTTAGTTAGATACTGAGTTTTCTTTTATCTTTGTTAATTCCTTTACAGTCGAATTGTAATAATTTTCGGCTTGCTTAATAAATTTACTACTTTCGAACGAATCTACAAAGTTATGATAAGATTTTATAGTTTGCTCAAATCTTTCAACTTTTTTTGATTCAATACTGTTAATTGCAAACAAATAGTTAGATTTTACAATCAAAAACAGTATTTCTTCTTTATAATCGGTATCTGGATAAGTTTGTAAGGTGGAGTTGAAAGCAATTACTGCTGAGCGAAACTTCTCCATCTTATAATACAGCTTTGCACTTTCGTAACTTTTCTTCTCTAATTTGGCTCTCAACAACCTTATCTCTGTATTGCTTGAATCAACTAAATTACTATTCGGGTAACGATCCATGAACAATTGAAATTCATCTATCGCTGCATAGGTTTCAGATTGATCTAAATTATAATCTGGAGACAGCTCTTTTTTGCATATCGCTGCTAAAAAGGCACATTCCTGAGCTCTTGGGCTATTCGGATAGCTTTTTGCAAATTTTTTAAAATAATAAGATGCCATGTAAAACTCCTTTACGGCATATTGATTTTGAGCGTAATAATAATAGACATCCTCCCCTTTATCTGTCATCTTAAAAAACGACATTAACTCTTCGAAAAGGGGCAATGACTTGTAATAATCTCCTGCGTTAAAATATTCTTTTGCTTTTGTATATTTTAACTCATAATCATTACTTTTTAATATTTTATTGTATTCAGAACAGCTTCCAAACAACATTATTATTGACAACAGTACGATAACGAATATTCTACTTCTCATATTAAAAAACAATCCTTTCTAACTTCTTTATACATTTTACTACACTAGTAACTTAGTCTGCGAAGATAATAATTTGCTTTACAAACGAAGGATTTATTTATAAATTGCTTATTGTAAAGTCATTTTAGAGATCATAACAATTATAAAATAGGTAGTATTTGTTAAATCCTTTGACTATTTTTGCTCAATAGCACCAAAAATTTTGTGATTACAGAATTTAAACGGGGTTTGATATACTTACTTTTTAATAATTAGAAAACAGTGAATTTTAGCGAATTAAATATAAGCCGACCTCTTTTAAACGCTCTTGAAGACTTAGAATACGATTACCCTACCCCAATTCAAGAAAAGTCTTTTCCTCTTATTTCTTCTGGAAAAGACATGATTGGAGTGGCACAAACTGGAACAGGTAAAACATTTGCTTATTTACTCCCAATATTAAAACATTTAAAATATTCTGATCAACGTCAGCCTAGAGTTTTAATCATAGTTCCAACAAGAGAACTTGTTAAACAAGTAGTTGAAGAAGCAGAATCTTTAACGAAGTACATGACTGTCAGGATAAAAGGCGTTTATGGAGGAACAAACATTAACACTCAAAAGCAATTGATCTATGATGGAGTCGATATATTAGTTGCTACACCGGGAAGATTAGTCGATTTAGCAATGACTAAAATTCTAAGGTTAAAAAGCATCAAACAATTTGTGATTGACGAAATGGATGAGATGTTAAACCTAGGTTTTAGAACTCAAATTGTTAATATTTTAGATTTATTACCTGAAAAAAGACAGAATATTTTATTTTCCGCAACGACTAATGATGACATCGAAGCGATAAGCAGGGATTTCTTTATTGAGCCTCAGAAAATTGAAATTGTTAGAAGTGGAACTCCTCTTGAGAAAATAAACCAATTAGCATACTCAACTCCTAACTACTACACCAAGGTTAATTTATTAAACCATTTATTAGATACAAACAAAACAATCACTAAAGGACTGATCTTTGTTGGAAGTAAGAAGCTAGCCGATCGCCTGTTTGAAGAAATAAAAGAATTATACCCAAATCAAGTTGGGGTAATTCATTCAAATAAAGCACAGAACTTAAGGTTTAAAACATTGGATTTATTCCAAGCGGGGACCTACAGAATATTAATTGCTACAGAAATCATTGCAAGAGGTATGGACATAAGAGAAGTTTCTCATGTTATTAATTTTGACTTACCTAACAATGCAGCCAACTACATTCATAGAATTGGGCGAACAGGTAGGGCCGAGGCTAAAGGGATAGCAATTTCTTTTATCAACGATGTAGAGAAACAGTACCAGGAGGAAATTGAAATTTTGATGAACAAATCAATAACCATGCATGAACTTCCCGAAGCAGTCGAAGTTTCGACTAAGTTTACTGATGAAGAACTTCCTTCTTATCAACAGAAAAATTATTTACCTAACTCCAAATTAAACAATGAAAGTGGCGGAGCTTACCATGCAAAGGACTCTAAAAACTCAAAAGTAAATTTAGGCGGAAGTTATCGAAGAGAAATTAAAGTTAAATATAAAAAGCCCCAAAGGAGGAGTGGGAAAAAGAAATAACCTCCTATATTTGTAAAACACAGTTAAAATAAATGAACTTTAATTAGATGTTAAGAATTGCTCCCCTATTATTCTTTTATTTATTTATAACACCGCTTTTTAGTGCTCAACAAAATTCTTTTATCCAGTTCAGCGTTTCTGATGGGCTAGGTCAATCACAAGTAAATAAAATATACCAAGATAGTTTAGGCTTTTTATGGACTGCAACTGCTGGAGGTGGAGTTTCTAGATTTGACGGAGAAAACTTTACAAGTTATAATGAGAACAATGGTTTGGGAGGCAACATCGTAACAGCCATTGCAGAAGGAGACAATAACAAGGTATACTTTGGTTCTACATGGGGTCCTGTATCTTTTTTTAGAAATGATAAAATAAACCGCTTATCTGATAACGAAACTGGAATAGAAAACTTAATTTACGATAAGAAATCTAAAACGCTTTACGGAAGTAAAAACAACAGCTTACTATACTACAGGGGTAATCAATGGGAAAGTATTTCAACCTATTCTAAAGAACGAATCATTGGTTTTTTCTTTGATGCAAAAAGTCAAATCTATTTCTTTACTAACAACCAAATTTCATTTCTAAATACAGAGACAAATGAAATAGTAAAATTTTACAAGACCGAGAAGAAAATTACAGCTGCTTTTTGGCACAACGAAGAACTTATAATTGCCCTATTTAATTCTGGGCTACATGAGCTTTCCAAACAAAAAGAACTCATTCCGTTAGTACAAAAAGGACTCCCTAAAGAAGCTTATATTAATCAAATTACTTCTGACTTAAACAATAACATTTGGTTCTCAACCTTTAGTAATGGAGTATTTTCATTTAATAAAAAAAAGCTAGAAAAAACGTCCTATAGAAGTGGATTACCTTCAGTGAGGATTAATGATCTCTATTGCGATAATCAGAATAACATTTGGGTTGGATCAAATGGTGAAGGTATATTTAAATATTTAGAAACTCCTTTCGTTAATTACGCAAATGTTGAAGGCTTAAACAAAGGAAATAACTTTGCTATACTAAAGGATCATAAAGGAAATATCTGGACAGGTACTAACAGTGAAGGTGTCTATGTTTACAATGGAGAAACAGTAATTAACCATAACGATAAAAACAACCTTCCAAACAATTCTGTTTTCAGTATTGTAGAGTCTCCGGATCATAGAATATGGATCGCGACTCGAGAGGGCCTAGTCTACTTTGAAGATGAAAAGTTTAAAACTTTGACAACAAAAGATGGCTTAATTGATAATGCTATCAACTGCCTTTACTATGACAAGCAAGATCGTCTTTGGATAGGAACTAGTAAAGGCCTATCTATTCTTGAGAATAATCAATTTACAAACTATGGTACAGATAACGGTCTAATTAATAAAACCATTCATTCAATTTATGAAGACAGAAGAGGGATTATTTGGATAGGGACAAGTGATGGATTGATGAAGTACTATGAAGAAAACTTCAGGAAATACGGTGGAGTTGATGGTTTATGCAACTCTTATGTTGGAAGTATTACAGAAGATAACAATGGTGTTTTATGGGTAGGGACAGATCGCTGCATTAGCAAACTAGTTAATGAACGATTTATACCATACACCGAAAAAGATGGGTTAAACTCTACCATTATTTACTTAATGAATAAAGATAATCAAGGGAACTTATGGGTGGGAACAAATAAAGGGTTGGACAAAATTACTCTTAATGAGAAAAGTGAAATCACTAATATTGAGTTTTTTGGAAAAAATGAAGGTTTTTATGGAATTGAAAATAATACCAGAGGAACCTATAAAGACAAGGAAGGGAATCTATATTTTGCAACCATAAAAGGAATCTTTAAATATCAGTCTAAAGACGCTAATAAAAAAGACTTTTGCTTTCCTTTATACATAAACAATATTAAATTGTTTTTAAACCCTATTGACTCTATCTATCTTTTTGGCGAAATAAGCCCTTTTGGAATAACCGACAGCGTAATTTTACCCGCAGAAAAAAACCATGTTACCTTTGAGTTTATAGGTTTAGACTTAAAATCCTCAGAAAAAGTAACTTATTCTTATAAGCTAGAAAACTTTGACTCTACATGGTTCGAAAACACCACCTCACAATACGCAGTATATTCTAACCTTCCTCCAGGAAACTACACGTTTTTGGTTAAAGCTCAGTCTAAAGAAAGTACTTCTATTCCAAGTGTAGTATCCTGTTACCTTAAAATTGAAGAGTCTTTACCTCCTTTTTATCTTAGGTGGTGGTTCTTGCTACTATGTATTGTTTTAACAATTTCAATAATTTACAATATACTGGGATTAAAAAATAAAGCGCTAAGAATTTCTAAAGAAGAATTAGAAGAGAAAATAAAAGAACGAACTCTAGAGATTACAAAACAGAACAAAGAAAAGACAGTATTACTCCAAGAAATTCATCATAGAGTTAAGAATAACTTACAAATCATCAACTCACTATTCAATATTCAGGCACATTATACAAACAGTGATGAAACGAAAGTTATTTTTAGAGAAAGTCAAAATCGAATTTTATCAATGTCCAAAATTCACCAATCTTTGTATGAATCTAATGACTTCTCAAAACTAAACCTAAAATCTTACATTACTACTCTAGTTACTGATATTAATGCTAGCTACGAGTTAAGTGAATCGGTTAAGTTAGATTTAAACATAGAAGAAGAAATCACTATTGATTTAGATAGTCTGATTCCCTTTGCGTTAATTACAAACGAAATTATCTCTAATTCATTAAAATACGCCTTTAAAGGTCAAACTGAAAACAAAATTTCTATTGAAATAAAACAAGATGTTAATAAGCGAACCGAAATAAGAATAAGTGATAATGGAATTGGTCTGCCATCGAATTTTAATTGGGAAAACCCAACCTCTATGGGTGTAGATTTAATCAAAACATTAACCAACCAACTAAATGGGACAATAAAAGTAGAAAGTAAAAACGGGACCCACTATTTACTTGATTTTGTTTCAAAATAAATTAAACTATGAAAATTGTTATTTCTCCAGCAAAATCATTAGACTTTGAAAAACAAATTAAGACTAAAGAATATTCTACCTCTTCTTTTGAGAAAGAAAGTCAACAATTAATCAATAAACTAAAAAAGCTTTCTAGAAAGAAGATTGGAGAGTTAATGAAGTTAAGTCCTCAACTTGTAGATTTAAACTACCATCGATATCAGGAGTGGAGCACCCCATTTACCATAGAAAACTCAAAACAAGCAGGTTTTGTTTTTACGGGTGAAGTCTATAAAGGATTAGACTTTGAAAGCCTTTCTGAACAAAACATTAAAAAAGCACAAGAAAAACTAAGAATTTTAAGTGGGTTATATGGAATTTTAAAGCCTTTAGACTTAATGCAGCCTTACCGATTAGAAATGGGGACTAGGTTAGCATATAGTACTAAAGTTAAAAACTTATATCAGTTTTGGGATAATAAAATAACAGATGCAATCAATAAAGAACTGAAAGAAGACGATGGTATATTAGTCAACTTAGCATCTAATGAATATTTTAAAGCTGTAAACCCTAAAAAAATAGAAGGTAAAGTGATTACATGTAATTTTAAAGAAAACAAAAACGGAGATTACAAAATAGTCATGATGTATGCTAAAAATGCAAGAGGTAAAATGAGTCGTTTTATCATAGAAAATGACTTAAAAGATACGGAAGAATTAAAAACTTTTGATGTTGATGGATATCATTTTAACCCCAAGTTATCATCCGAATCAGAATATATTTTTACAAGAGGATAATTCATTAAACTGTTCTTAATTTTATTGAACTATTTTTTTTAGCTGTCATTACTTTTTCTGATCTTAAATTTTAGATTTTCTCAAAATAAAGTCATGAAATAACAGACTAACGAAATCCGCTAAAGCATCTCTTTAATCTTCTCTAAAGTATAATCAATTTCTTCTTTTGTTGTATATCTTCCAAACGAAAAACGAATGGCTTGGCAAGGATTTGTCTTTTCTAAAGCAGAAAGAACATGAGAACCTTGGTTACTTCCAGAAGAACAAGCACTACCACCAGAAGCAGCAATCCCATTTATATCCAAACTAAATAAAAACATTCCGCTTTTTTCATTTTCAGGAAAACAAACATTTAAGACAGTATACAGTGAATCTTGATCTTCCAACTCTCCATTAAAAGCAATTTGGTTATTAATTTTAACCAACTCTTCTTTCATGTATGTTTTTAACCCTTGAATTTGGTTTTGATGCTCCTCTAAATCACTGTAAGCAAGTTCTACCGCTTTAGCTAATCCGATTATACCATATAGGTTTTCAGTACCTCCACGGTGTCCTCTCTCTTGAGAACCACCAAACATTAACGTTTTTAGTTTATTCTTTTTGTTTACATACAAAAAACCTACTCCCTTAGGTCCATGAAACTTATGAGCGGCACAAGTTATAAAGTCAATATTTAGTGCCTTTAAATCAAAAGAATAATGCCCCATCGTTTGAACCGTATCAGAATGAAACAATGCACTATTTTGAAAACAAAGTTGGGAAACTTTTTCTAATGAAATTAAGTTCCCGATCTCGTTGTTCCCATGCATCAGAGAAACCAACGTTTTTTTATCGCTCGATTTCAATAATTTTTCTAGATCAACTAAATCAACACTTCCTTTTTCTGTTAACTTCACATAAGCTACTTCAACATTATTAGAAACAATTAAACTTTCAGCTGTGTGACCTACTGCATGATGTTCTATCGTACTCGTTACAATTCTCTCTACCCCTAAATCCACTACAGAACATCTTAACGCCATATTATCTGCCTCAGTCCCTCCAGATGTAAATACAATTTCTGAAGGATCTGCATTTAGCTTACTTGCAATAGATTTCCTTGACATTTCAATTCCATTTTTAGTTTTCCTTCCAAAACTATGCGTTGAAGAAGGGTTACCAAAATGTTCTTTCATAAATGGAAGCATTGCTTCAAGAACTTCAGGAGCCATTGGTGTTGTCGCAGCGTTATCTAAATAAACATTCATAATACGGTATAGTTTAGTTAATCTTGGTCTTGCAAAAATAATAAACTAAATGAGATTATCCATGAATTTTAATTTTGAAAATGGCTTATTATTAATCCTTTGAATTGCTATATTAAACAGTTATGTTACTTTTGTACTCAGTTAATCACCTAGACTTAATTAATCAATGGCAAAACCATCAATACCTAAAGGGACTAGAGACTTCTCTCCTACTGAGATTTTGAAGCGTAATTATATTTTTGATACCATCAAAAAATCGTTTGTCAATTTTGGCTTTTTACCCATCGAAACCCCATCGATGGAGAAACTAGAAACACTCACAGGAAAGTATGGAGAAGAAGGAGACAACCTTATTTTTAAAGTATTAAACCGTGGCGATAAATTATCAAAAGCTGTAAATAAAATAGGAGAAAATGAAACCTTCTCTCAAGGAAAAATCGAACATATTTTATGTGCGGAAGCTTTACGATATGATTTAACTGTTCCTTTTGCTAGGTATGTTGTACAACATCAGAATGAAATTGCCTTTCCTTTTAAACGTTATCAAATTCAACCGGTTTGGAGAGCTGACAGACCTCAAAGAGGACGTTATAGAGAGTTTTTTCAGTGTGATGCAGATATCATAGGGAGTAACTCATTATTAAATGAAGTAGAATTAATCCAATTGTTTGATGAAGTACTAACTAATCTTGGTTTAGCTGACTTTACCATAAAAGTTAACAATCGTAAAATATTAACTGGAATTGCTGAAATAACAGGCGAATCAGAACGAATTATAGACATTACTGTTGCCATAGATAAGTTAGATAAAATTGGAGAGGAAGGCGTTGTTAAAGAATTAATAAATAAAGGAATTAGTACTGAAGCAATTGATAAAATTAAACCCTTATTTCAATTAAAGGGTGACATCTCTATTATTCTTTCAGAAATGAAAACAATGCTAGCAACTTCTAAAGTTGGCCTAAAAGGAATTGAAGAACTTACAACTGTATTTGACACTGTAAATGCTATTGGACTATCTAAAGCACAATTAGAGTTTGATGTGACGTTAGCCAGAGGTTTAAATTACTATACTGGTGCTATATTTGAAGTAAAAGCTAACAATGTAAATATGGGAAGCATTTGTGGAGGTGGGAGATACGATGATTTGACTAGTATCTTTGGTCTAAAAGATATTTCTGGAGTAGGTGTTTCTTTTGGTGCCGATCGTATCTATGACGTGATCGAAGAATTGAGTTTATTCCCTTCTTTTCAGTCTGCTACTACTCAGGTTCTTTTCCTAAACTTTGGAGCTGACACGGTAAAATTACTAAAGACTCTAAAAACAATACGTAACCAAAACATTCACGCAGAATATTACCCCGAAAATTCGAATTTGAAAAAGCAAATGAAATACGCCAATGCCAAAGGAATTCCTTTTGTCGCATTTATTGGTGAGAATGAGCTAGATTCTGGGGTTTTTAAATTAAAAAACATGGAAACTGGGGAGGAGAAAGAGGTTACTTTAGATTTATTAGCGGAAGAACTTAACTAAAATAGTTTACAATGTAAAAGTTAGTTAATACATTAGTACAATGAAACCTTGGCAAAACAAAGCACATGAAATAGTCTATGAAGCAGACACACCAGCAGGTCGTTTGTTTGATATCGTTTTGCTCTGGGCAATTCTGATTAGTATTTTAGTAGTCATGTTAGAGAGTGTTGACGGTATAAAAGTTAAATACGGAACAGAATTACTCATCTTAGAGTGGATTTTTACTATACTTTTTTCATTAGAATACATTTTAAGAATTATCTCTATACAAAAACCAAAAAAATACATCTTTAGTTTTTACGGAATAGTAGATTTGCTTTCTATACTCCCTACCTTTTTAAGCTTATTTGTAGTCGGATCTCATTCTTTAATTGTAATTCGATCCTTAAGACTATTAAGAGTTTTTAGAATATTAAAATTAGCTAACTTTATTGGCGAAGCTGATGGCTTAATGAAAGCTTTAAAAGCAAGTCAAGCCAAAATCATCGTCTTTTTATTTGCTGTCTTAAGCGTTACTTTTATTTTAGGAACTGTAATGTATTTAGTTGAAACCCCTGAAAGTGGGTTTACAAGCATTCCCATAAGTATCTATTGGGCAATTGTAACTTTGACAACTGTAGGTTACGGAGACATTGCTCCACAAAGTGTATTAGGACAAGTCATTGCTTCCATAATTATGATCATTGGTTATGCAGTAATTGCAGTTCCTACAGGAATTGTAGGTTCAGAAATAGTAAAATTAGACAATAGTAATAATAAAGTTAGCACCCAAGCTTGCCCTAGTTGTTCTAGTGAGGGACACGATATAGATGCAATTCATTGCAAATATTGTGGTGAAAAACTTTAAGTTTATTACGATACTATTAACAATCTTACCGGCATTAAAAAAAGCCTAATTAGAAGTAAATCATTTTTTTAGCGTATATTTGATAAGTTTTTATTTTAAAAAAGAACAAATGAGTAAGATTAAGAATTCATTAAAAGATTCACTTTTTTACGGCAAGATATTGCTCTTTGGAGAATATGGAATCATTGAAGACTCAATGGGCTTATCCATTCCTTACAATAGCTACCAAGGTTCATTTGTATTTGAAAACACTGAATTATTAGACTTTAAAGACTCTAACAAAGAGTTATTAAAATTCTACAATCACCTAGTATCTTTATCCAACAATAATGAATTACCTTGTCGTTTAGCTTTAGAAGCTTTTGCTAAGGATCTTGAATCAGGAATGGCATTCGACTCTTCCATTCCACAAGGCTATGGTGTTGGAAGTTCAGGTGCTATTGTCGCTGCTATTTATGATAAATATGCTCAAAATAAAATTAAAGGAGCAACAAACACTTCAATCTTAAAACTAAAAAACATTTTTGGAAAACTAGAAAGCTACTTCCACGGGACAAGCTCTGGCTTAGATCCATTAATTTGTTATCTAAATTTACCCATTTTAATTAAGTCTAAATCTGAATTAAATACGGTTGGACTTCCTAAAGAAACAGAAACTAAAGGTGCTATATTTTTATTGAATACTGGAGAAATTGGGAAAACACAACCATTGGTAGAACTTTTTCTAGATCGATTAAAAGAAGAAGGGTTCAGAAATATGATTCGTAATCAGTTTAAGAAGTATAATGACGCCAGCATCAATGCTTTTTTACAAGAAGATAAAAAATCACTTTTAGCTAACGTTAAAAACCTATCAAAATTAGCCTTAGAGCACTTTAAGCCCATGATTCCAAACTTATACCACCAATTATGGCAAGAAGGAATAGACTCTAATGCTTACTATTTAAAACTATGCGGTTCCGGAGGTGGAGGGTTTATCCTTGGCTTTACAGAAGATATGGAACAAGCAAAAACTAAACTATCAGCTTACGATTTAGCCGTAATACACAAGTTTTAATTAACACTTGTTTTTTATGCCTAATACGACCAATAAATCGACTAGATTAATTAAAGTTATTGCACTACTTTCATTAGTTCGGTGGTACAATGTTTTGTTGGTTGGAATAGCATTATTTCTTTCGGCTTCTTTTTTACTAAACATTAATAAATCATTAGGTTGGAGAGACATCATTATAGATCCAAGAATATACTTAGAAATTTTAGCGATTTCCTTCTTTATTCAAGCCGGGTATTTAATTAATGCCTTTTATGATTTTGAAAAAGACATTATAAATAAACCACAAGAAACCATTTTTGGAAGAATAATCAGCAAGCGTACTTGTATTAACACTTACATTCTATTCGTCTTTTTAGGCTTATTGTTTAGTTATTTCTTAGGGTGGAAAGTCTTCGCTTTTAATTTCTTTTTTTCATTCTTTTTATGGTACTACTCCCATCGATTAAGAAAAATAAACCTATTAGGAGAAATTGCAGCAGCAACCCTAACTATAATTCCATTTCTAAGTCTGAGCTTGATTTATAACAACTTTAACAATACCTTTTTTATTTATGGTAGTTTTATTTTCGCTATTACCTTAACAAGAGAAATCATAAAGAAAATGGTCACTCTAAAAGGAGATTTAATTGTTGGTCAACAATCAATGCCCATTGTATTAGGTATAAAAAAAACAAAGTCTATCATCTTATTTTTAATGATTGTAACCATTTTGCTAACAATGATTAACCTCCCTTCTATTCTACATACAGACATTAGCTACTTTTTTTATGCCTCAATTTTGCTAATCTTATTCAGTATTGCACTTTTAGTAAAGGCTAAAACTCCTAAACATTTCGATAGAATCAACTCTATTTATAAAGTTATAATAGGCCTATCCATCTTATCTATTTCTTTAATTTAATTTTTTCATGCCCTCTCCAACCGTTCATTAAAAATAAGGTTGATCAGACTATTCATTCTAGCTTTTATTGAAAATCTCCCTGTTATTTTCTATGTTTCACTTCGAAAAAAATAAGCACAAAAGGATCTCGTTTATATGCTTTAAGCAAAAAGAAAAATTATGAAGGTTGAAATAGCATTCCTACATGCGGTATATCATCTTCTAAATACATTTCAGTGACGACTTTAAAACCATGCTCTTCATAAAAACGAACCAAATGTTCTTGTGCAGATATTTTTATGTTATTCTTTCCATAAGTATTGACAGAGAAACTCATGGTGTTATCCATTAAAAGATGTCCTAAACTCTTCCCTCTAGCAGACTCAACAACTAAAACCCTACCTATAGAAACTTGAGGGTAACTGACTCCCTTATCCAACAAACGAGCGTAAGCAATAACCTCATTATTTTCTAAAGCATAAATATGATAAGCCTCTTGATCTTTATCATCCAAATCTAAATAATGACAATCCTGTTCCATAATAAAAACCTCCATCCTTTTTTTAGCTATTGCATACCATTCTAGTGTGGAAAGTTCTGAAAAATGTTTATAGTTCCAGTTTATTGCTGTATTTTTATTCATCTAGTACTTTTTGTAAATACAAAAATAATCAACTTTCACATTAGTGAAACATATTAGTCAACAATTCTATGCGTAACTCTTCAATAAATAAATCTTACAAAGTTCCTAAAGTAAAACCAATTAACGCTGAGGAACTAATTGATGGTATTATTGACGGAAACATTGTAGAATTGAGTAAAGCGATCACATTACTAGAAAGTAAATTAAGCAAACATCAGGGCATCGCTAATGAAGTAGTAGATAAATGTCTTCCTCATTCTGGAAAATCGATTAGAATTGGAATTACAGGTGTTCCTGGAGTGGGTAAAAGCACTTTTATAGAGTCTTTTGGGAATTACTTAACTAGTAAAGGTAAAAAAGTAGCTGTTTTAGCCATAGACCCAAGTAGTCAAAAAAGAGGAGGCTCTATTTTAGGGGATAAAACGAGGATGGAAACATTGGTCAACAACCCAAATGTATACATTAGACCAAGCCCTACTAACGGAGCCTTGGGAGGAGTAGCTCAACAAACTAGGGCTTCAATATTATTGTGCGAAGCAGCTGGTTTTGATGTTATCATTATTGAGACGGTTGGTGTTGGACAATCCGAAATTGCAGTTCATAGTATGGTCGACTTCTTTTTGCTTTTAATGCTCTCTGGAGCTGGAGACGAATTGCAGGGGATTAAAAGAGGGATTATGGAAATGGCAGATGCCATCGTTATTACAAAAACTGATGGAGAAAATATTCTTAATTCAAAAAAAGCTAAACAACGTTATAAAAACGCCATGCACTTATTTCCAGCAAGTGAAAATGAATGGGTCCCAGAAGTGACTAATTGTAGTGCTATAGAAAATAAAGGAATAGAAGACGTCTGGGATATTATTGAAAAATTTGAACGCCATACAAAACTGAAAGGATACTTTAATGAAAATAGAAGTAAACAAGCAAAGTTTTGGATGTACGAAAAAATAAACGATGAGTTAAAGCGTCGCTTTTACGAAGATGAAGAAATAGCAAAGCAGCTCCCTGCTCTTGAACAACAAATTATTGAAGGAAAAATCAGTCCTTATACTGTTGCAAATAAATTACTAAGCGACTAATTAATGCATCAAAAAAGCTAGAGATAAATAACTACCTTTCTAATCTCATTTCTAAATAAGGTGTAGTAAACCCAAGCTTTTCATATAAAGCTCGTGCTGGATTATCAACATTAACATGTAATGCAATGCTTCCGTTACAATTATTTATTGCTTGTTGCATTAGTTTTGTGCCATACCCTTTTCTACGATAAGAGTGATGTATTGCAAGATAAACTAATATGTTTTCGGGAATGTATTCTTCCATTCCTGTTTTATTGACTACCAAAACTCCTACTAACTCCTGATTAACTTCTAGTGTAAAAACATAACCACCAAGCCCAATGGTTTCTTTTGACGTGTAATCTATTGACTTAATAATAGCACTTTTAGAATCTTTGTATTCTTCGAGTTGATTAAATAAAAAATTCGCAACATTCTCTTTCTCTAATGGTGTTATCCGATTAAATGCATTATATGTTTTGAATTTCATCAAAGGGGTTATGCGTAGATATTACAGTCTTCACAAGACTTAAGCTCACCATAGTAAGTTTCTCTGTACTTATGAACTGTTTTGATTGGAAATCCAAAGATATATTTATTAATATAAATCACTTTAGTAACCAATCTTCCCATTTTCGGAGAAAATCTATTTTCAATTTTTGTTCTTCTTTTGATATAAATTGGCTTCATAATTCTAAGTTTAATAGACACAAATATATATCATTTAACATTATTAAACAAAAAAAAGAAGCATTAATTCATTTTAAAAAGATGTTAAAAAGCCTTAAATCAGAAGGATAAACTTGACTTTTCGATGTATTTTCCATAAATTTGTTTCTATACGAACTAATCTAAAATCTAAACCATCACTATGAAATTAAAAAACATAATTTTACTATTATCCCTTATATTCTTTGCTCAATTAATTTCAACTAAAGTTAATGGACAAGAGTACATGGATTTATTGGTAAGGATAGTTGATGAAGATTATGAAAAGTGCTTAAAAAAGAGTCTTAAATACACGAACAAATCAGAAACCAGGAAAGACCCTCTCCCTTACCTTTATGCCTCTATGGCTTACTATAACATGAGTAGGGATAATCAATACAGAGAAGACTTTCCGAAAGCTTTTAAACAAGCATTGCGTTATGTGGGGAAGTATAGAAGAAAAGATAAATCTTATGCCTATAAAGAAGATGCTGTTGACTATATAGAAAAGTTAAAATTTGTTCTTGCAGAGGTCATGGAAAATAATCTTTTGCTTTATCAAGATAGACCAACTAGAGCAATTAAGAAGAACATAAGCTTGCTAAAGAAAATTGAAAAAATGGACCCTGAGGACAAAGGAATTACTTTACTTAGAGGTGTTTATGAAATTAAAAATAGAAACAGATCAGAAGGTAGAGATCTAATAGAAGAAGCACTTGAATACATCAACACTTTAGAAGACGTTTCGCTTTTTGATTCATTGACAGAATCACAACAACACTACTTAAAAAAAGGAATGATAGAGTACGCTCTTTTTAAAAACGAAGATGAACCAGAAGAATCTAAAAGAATATTAGAACTTGGAAAACCATTTTTTATAGAAGAAAACTCAAGCATTTTAATAGATAATACAAATGACTTTAAAAAAGTTTATAAGGAAATATTTAGCTAACCTATTTTAACCCTATCTTTTCGTCTGAAACAATGATCGGAGATGCATCTACGTTCTCCACTTCCATAAAACCAACCAATGTATCGAGAGAGTTTTGTAACTCATTTAACTTTTCTTCTGACAAACCCTTTAATTTTAAAGATAATTTCTCGTGCAACAACGCAGGCATAGAGTCTACTGCTTCTTTTCCTAAGGCAGTTAAACAGATGTCTACCGAACGTTTATCTCCTGAATGAGGTAGTTTTGCAGTAAATCCTTTTCGTTCTAAACGAGAAACAATACCAGTAACCGTACTTGCATTTAAATTTAAATGCACTTTGACTTCTTTTAATGTAGCTTTATAAGAAGGTTGTTTACTTAAAAAAGTTAAACATAAATACTGAGGAATGCTTATTCCATGCTTTTTTTCCACTCTTTTACTTTCTATATTTATTGAACGTAAAATCTTTCTGAGGCTAATTAAAATGTCTGTATACTCCAAAATAATTGTACTTTAAAATTTATAAATCAAAGGTAACAATTTGCAATGATTTGTTTTATTCTTTGCTATAAATAAAGTAACTGAGAACACCCCAACTTCTTTAAATTTTGAAGCCGACAACAGTTACATCATCAATTTGCTCAGCATCACCACGCCACTTTAAAAATTCATGTTCTATCTTTACGTGTTGTTCGCTCATTGAGAGCTGCTCAATAGCAAGTAATAACTCTTTAAACCTTCTTTTTGAAAACTTTTTATCCCTTGCCCCCCCAAATTGATCAGGGAAACCATCTGAAAACAAATAGATTGTATCCGCTACATCCATACTTATAACTTTCTGAGTAAATGCTTTTTTATAATCATAAGCCCCTACTGGCTGCTTATCTCCAGCAATAGAACTCATTTCTCCATCTTTAACATATAATAAGTTGTTGTGCGCACCTGAAAATATAATTTCCTTTTTTACTTCATCCAGACAAATTAAACTAATGTCCATTCCGTCATTTATTTTTTTTTCATTTTTAGAAAAAAACACCTCTAACTCAAGCGATACAGCATCTAATATTTTACATGGTTCAACTACATTCCCTTCTTTAATTACTTTGCTTAATATACGACTACAGACCAAACTTAAAAAAGCCCCAGGAACACCATGTCCTGTGCAATCAGCAACAGCAAAATACATTTTCCCTGCGTGCTCTTCTGCCCAATAAAAATCGCCTGAAACAATTTCTTTAGGTGCAAAAAATACAAAATGATCTTTAAAAGAAGAGGAAAAGAACCTAGAGTCTGGTAAAATGGCATTTTGAATGTTTTTTGCATAGTTCAAACTATCGGTAATGTGCTTACTTTTATCCTTTAACTCTAATAAATTGAGTTTTCTTTTCTTATTAATAAAGTATAACAAAACCAGAAGGATAGAGATAATTACAAAAGATAATATTCCTACAAAAATAATCGTTTTTTGTGACTCAATTACACCCGATTTTTCGGTAATCTCAGAAGTTTGAGTTTCAATTGTTTCTGCACTTTTGTCCAATGCTTTATTTTTAATGACAATTGAATCTTTCTGCACACTAATAACATTACTTGCATCTTTTAACAATTCTTCTTTTGCTATATTCTCTTCCTCCAGCTTCAATTGATTTGCCTTTAATAATAAATTATCAGCATTAAAAAAGTTAACTCCGAACGGTTTGGACTCTTTGAGTATAATATAATTGACCGACAACAACTTAGGTCCAAGCTCATTTGTTTTTAGTTTCGTGCCTGATGAAAACACAATTAAATCTTCATTTCCAGTCTCACTAAAGTCTTTATAATTAGTAAACAATACCTGGCGTGACCTAATTTTATTAGAAGATAATACTTCATTAATATATTCTATAAGTTTCCTTGTCTTTCGATTATTTCCAACGATAGCAACCTTATAGTTAGTGCTTGATCCAGGAGTTGCTTTGGTCTTATTACCAGCCTTAAAAATAAACTCCCCTTGTTGATCTCTAAGTTCATCATTTGATAATGAAAAAACGACTTGAGCGTTGAAAACAACAATTAAAAACAACAATATTTTAAAAATTCGATTCAAGTCAATTATTTTCAATAAAGGTAGTAAAATTCAGTGATTCATTTTTATTAAACTAGCTTACAAATCCACTCAAACAATAAATTAATAAGGTTATTTAATTAAGAAAACAATCGTAATAAAAAACTATAGAAAGACGATTAACAATCATCTAAGCTTATATCTACTTAATCTTTTAGCGCTTATTATGTGGAGATTTAATATTGTTATTCTTAGTTAGAGTTAAGTAACAGAATTATTAAACAAAAAAAGGTAATAATTAACATTGAGTAACAAGTAGGCACATTTTGTTACCCGAGTTCGTTACCCAGTTAAGTTGAATATCCATAATACTTTTTCCATTACTTAAGAGCCAAACTAATAATACCAATATATTGATTTTAAAGGTTGGAGCTCTAAATGTATTACAAGAGGTAACAAAATTAGATATTTCGTTATCGGCTATTATTTATGGAAATAAGGGGGATTCTAAAAGTTATAATAGGCATCAATTTAACAAACAACATCCATATTTTTAATATTTCGCATAAAAATATAAATTCAACAAAATAAGAAGTCAAAACCTAATTCATTAATTTACTTAAAAATAAACATTACTTAATTGACTCAATAATTAATGTAATGAATAATTTAGTGTTAACAATTTTAATCATGTCATAGAGAGCATGTTATATTCTCTTTTATTTTTACATAAAAAATGAGAGCACCAATGGAAATTGAAAAAAGAAATAACGGTTTAATTTCAAATGGAATTAATGAAGGACTTACGTTAATTTCAAATGATAACTATGAGGTCTCTCAAGATTCACGTTATCTTAAAATAAATTTCATGAAAAAATATGATAACAATCCATTAGGCTTTGAAACAAATACTTGGGTTCAAACCAATATTATCAAAGATAAAGTTCTTAATTCAAAGGAAATAAATATTAAGAAAATATTTATTACTAAAAGAAAAAATAACGCTGTTCAAGATATAATAATTAGAGAAATCTTTATTGATCAGTTACAAAATGAAAAACTTATAGAGGACAAGAAAATTACTATGGTTGTTGCTTCTAATCAATCTATCGAAAACTTATTTCAAAATTTGTTTGACAAAAAAGAAGTGCCAGCTTTATTATTAAATTAATTCATACGGATTCCTAGAACTGTAATGTCATCTGTTTGATTGGTTGTCCCCATCCAATCTGATAACTCTTGATTAAGTATTTGTTTTTGAACTGATATGTTGTTTTTAGATAGTTTAAGTAAAAGTTCACTAAACCTTGCATTCTTATACTTTTTGCCTTTTTTACCTCCAAATTGGTCAACAAATCCATCCGTAGTCATATAGAGTGTATCTCCTGATGAGAACTCTTCAATGTGATCCTTAAATCCGGCATCAGTTGGATAATTAGTAGCGTCACCAATTGAGATTCGATCTCCTTTAATTTTATCTAACTCACCGTCAGCAGATACAATATATAATGGTCGCATAGCTCCTGAAAATTCAACAATTTCTGAATCAGTATCAATTACACAAACGGCTAGATCCATTCCATCATGAATATGAGATTCATTGTCTTTGTTAAAAATTTCATAATGACGTTTATTAATAAACTCTAATATTTCTGATGTTTTAATAAATCCATATTCATTAACAGCTTGATTTAATAAATTATACGAAATTATACTCATAAATGCACCAGGCACTCCATGCCCAGTGCAATCTGCAACTACAAAGTAGTGTCTGTCGTATTTTGAGTTATACCAGATAAAATCTCCAGATATTATATCCTTAGGTTTAAAAAACAAGAAGTAATCCAGCTTATCAAATACTACAGTACTTCCTATTTTTAGTATTGCATTTACCAGTCTTTTGGCATATTTAACGCTAGATTCAAAATCATTATTCTTTTCACCTACTATAACCAAATGAGTTTCTAAATCTTGCGTTTTTTCTTTAAAAATTACATTATCTTCAGCATTATTTTTTTTAATATTCATTAGAAGTTTGATTACAATTAGGAATGCAATAAAACTTATAACTGATATGAATGACAGAACTATTAACATTATTAATCGATAATTTTATTAATTACAAATTTCATTATAAAAAAGTCTACTAAGTCACTAATTGGTTTAATAGAGTAATCAATTTTATTTTGTGTTTTTTTTGCAATATCAATTAAACCTAAACCCGCTCCTACCTTATCCGAAAATCGAGATTCTTTTAACTTTTGCCTATGATATATTTTAAGGTTTTCGGGAGTAAGACTATTGATGTGATTAATTGATTCAATTAATGGGCTTATCTTATTATTATAGACAGCATTTCCTGAAACGATAATATATGAGTCCTCATCTTTTGCAACAATAAAAATTCCTTCCCCTGATGAAATAGATTCTCCAGTTAGCATATCATCAGAATGTTTACATATATTCTGTAAACATTCTACCATTACATGATAAACTCTCTTTTTTAAAGGCAAGGATTCTTCCGAACTCGCTAAATTTCGTTCAATCAAACTCGTAAAGGATTTAGTTACTGACTGATCAACCTCTCCTTCATAAACAAGAATAATATCTTTTTGTTTAAGCACATTGTGTAAATCGTGTACAAAGTTTAAATATTTCTCACTATTGAGTAATTCTTCCTCCATTTTTAATTAAATTAAATTTCCCATAATTATTATTTACTAACTGAAAAAACACCTACCCCACATCCTTTAAAAGCTTTTTCAAAGCTAAAAAAGAGATAATAGGTTCCAGAGTTTCCGCATTCAAATTCTATTGAAGGATAGTGTTTATTGGTTGTTGACTGATAAGATGAAGCTATTAGCATTTCTTTATTTTCGTTAATGAAAATACTCATGATCATTTTACTCTTGTTTGATGGATTGTTTATTAAAATAAATTTATACCTTAAACCTGATGTAAGAGAGACAGGAAAAGCCATTGAAGTTGGACCTTTTTCTTTTTCTGCAGATAGACTTACTCTGTAATCTTTTATTAATCGGAAGCCACCCATCTTTTTTACTGCTTGCTGATACTCTGAATCGCCTTTACATTTACCTGGTCCGTATGCAATAGATGGAAGAAAGGTCAAAACAAATAACAGAATCGTAATATTTATTAGTTTATTTTTCATTTTTTCTATTTTAAAAGGTTATTTCGAATTTCTAATGTTTTATTTATTATTTGCATAATAGTTTTATCATTCGCATGAATTATAGTCTCACTATTGTCAATAAAAACTAATTGACCATCAACTTCTTCCATTGTTGCTTCCTTCATGATTACTTCAATACTAATCTCATCATATAGTTTAACTAGTGGATTAATTTTAGTTGTTAAAATATTAAAATAGTCATCCTCTGATGATTCAAATATTTGATTTAAATTATTTACAAATTCTTTTTGTTCAGCAACTCGGTTGAACATTAACTTTGTTTGTTCTTTTTTAGCAATTTCAGAAATAACGGAAGCACCTTCTAACCAAGTTCCAAAGACAATTAATAGACTCAATTCATCTCTTCCTTTCTCTCTTAAGTGTGCCTCCATTTCGTTAAAACTCACGGTAGACATTTGAATTAATGAATCAATATTTTCAGAATTTTTAGCCATTTCAAACATTGCTATAAAATCAAAGAAACCATCTAAGTCAAGTTCCTGAGAGAGCGTAACAATTGATTCTAAATAATCTGGAATTAAAAATATTTTTTCATAAATATTTAAGTACCCCATATCTGACCCAAAAGCACCTAAAGCCATAGCTTTATCATAACTAGTCGTAAATCGATTAATACTATCAGTAGGTAAAAGCATATCAGATGAAATCTCTATTTGATTTTTTTTTAGCACAGAAGCCATTTCTATCGGGGATGGAAATGATTCGATTAACTTGAGTATTTCTTCTTTACTAACTTCTATCTCTAGGGAGGTATCAACAATCATTAACTGTTCTTCCAAACTATTTGTGTTTTCAGAAGTTGAACTTGAATTACAACTATTTATAATTCCAATTCCTAATAGTGTACTAGTATAGAAAACTATTTTATAGGTTATTTTTTTCATAATTTATTTTATTATTGACATTATTTTTTTAAAAACATTATAAAACAAGACTACAAATAGGACAAGATTAAATATCCAAATAATAGTAATGTTATACCAAAAGGTTGGTAAGGAAATACTGCAAATCGTTTTGTTGGGTAAAAACATAAAATCACGATTACCTTCGTATGTCTCATATAAATGATCTCTCATATAAATATGATCGTAGTTTTGATAAATCATGGAATTTTGAATAAAGTACTTTGTTTTGTTTAATGAGTTTTGTACTACATCCGAAACATCTTCATTGTAGGAAGAATGTTGTAGCATCATTAATTTTTGTTCTCCCAGTGAAGTACTTAATTCAATCATTTTATGATCTTTTAGTCTTGACACTTCATTGTGTTTATCTTGATAAACACTTTCAAGTTCGCCTAATAATGTAAAAGCTTCTTCTATAGACGAATCTTTAATTTCTAAAACATCCAATGTTTCAATTATTGGTCTAGACAATTCAAATTTTAGGGTATTATATATAGTGTCAGAATAAATATCAAACTCATCTTTACCTAATGACAATTCTTCATTTAAAAGATCCGTCATATATGGGTACAAATAAGAAGTCCGGTAACTATACTCACTTAAAAGCTGATCATATTCGTAAAAATTCTGCTGGAATTTATTACCGGTAAATTGAGAAACCATAATACTTTCATAGCCCCAATTTGCAATCATTAATCTTGAAACAAGAGGCACGTGATATCCACCACCAATTGATTTATTTAAATTTTCATATTTAAACATAGCTCCTCCTAAAATCATTTGTGGAATTATAATTAACGGAATTATGATATAAATAGTGACAATTGTTTTAAAGCTTGATGATAGTATTAGCCCAAGAATGTTTCCGAAAACAAACACTGAAAATATTATTATCCAGTATTCTATAAAATTGTCATAAATTTCTAAAATTAAATTCCCAACCAAACATAATAGAAAGGACTGAATAAGTGATAAACCTATTAAATATGATGTCTTTGACATTAGATAACTAAATCTCGAAAGTCTCAAAAACTTTTCTCTTTTTAGAATTTTTTGATCTTTAAATATTTCTTCAGCACTGATTGTTAGCCCTACAAATAGTGCAACAATTACAAGCATAAATATGTAAGCAGGAATATTTTGATTCATTCCAAACATATATTTATCATCAACGACTGATGAACTTCTAATGACGAAACTTAATACAAACGCTAAGACAGGTGCTTCTAACAATGCAATTAACAGATACTGACGATCATTGATTCGCGAAAAGAAATCACGTTGAAAATATACCAACAATTGTTTAAACATATTGGGTGGATTAATCTTTTTAAGCGGATTGTATGTGACGTCCGAACTAACCCTAATGTTCTTTATTTTTTCATGATAAAATTGATTCCATTTTTCGGAATTTATTTTTCTAGTAGTAGTGTACTTACCAAATTCATCAACTTCTTTACTTTCTATGGTGTCAAATAATTGCTCAGGGTTTACATTTCCACATGATCCACACTCTCCAATCTCTTGATTGATTTGATTGGTAATAGTCTTGAAGTAAATTACAGATTCTATAGGGTTTCCATAATATATTGGAAGTCCACCAACATCAAGAATCATAAGTTTGTCAAATAGTTTAAAAATATCACTAGAGGGTTGATGAATAACGACAAAAATTATTTTTCCTGATTGACTTAATAATTTAAGTAAATCTATTACATTTTCAGAATCTTTAGAAGATAATCCAGAAGTAGGTTCATCCACAAATAACACTAGAGGTTCTCTTATTAACTCTAAGGCTATGTTTAGTCTTTTTCTTTGACCACCACTAATCTTCTTATTTAATGCATTTCCAACCTTAATGTCACGTGTTTCCCATAGTCCAAGTTCCTTTAAAACTTTTACTATCCTCTTTTGAATTTCACCTTCATTCCATGTATTATTAATTAATTTTGCGTTATAATACAAGTTTTGATAAACGGTCAATTCTTCAATTAGTAAATCATCCTGAGGAATATATCCAATATTGGCTCTACTTTCTTCAGATTGAATGGTATGACCATTTAATTTAATTACTGCTTCATTTGATGGCTCTAATCCAGACAACACATTTAACATTGTAGTTTTTCCAGCTCCAGAACCACCCATTATTCCAAATAAGGTTCCTTCTTCTTCAACTACTCGTATGTTTTTTAATGCTACTTTGCCTCCTTTAAATTTATGTATTGGAATATGTGCTTCAAAAAGAACTCTCTCTATTTCTTTATCTTTCCTAAATTTATTTAAGACTTCATTAAAAAAGATTGAATTTTTAACGGTTCTAATTGTTGCGCCATCAGTTAAAAAATGAATTTTAATTGGTTTAATCAAAAGTCCATTTAATTGAACTTGACTTTCTCCAAAGAATCTAAATAAAATTAGGTTGGCAGATTCTAGGTAACAAAAAAAGAGAATATTATTTAACCCTGTTTTATTAATGAAGTTATTATTTGGAGGATGTTTTTCTGTATCCAAATAAATTTGCATTTCTTCATTATCTTGTATCTCTTTTATTTCATTTGCAGAAGAAAATAATATTATTTTATTGAATTCTTTTTTATCTATTTTGAAAACTAGGCCTATTGTTTCTACAATATCTAGACGTAAACTTGAATCATTTTCAGAAACATAAATAAACTCACAAATTCTAACAAGTACAACAGATTTTTGTTTTTGAGATAATGTTCTATTAATTCTTTTACAAATTGCAAGTGTTCTAACAGAATCCTTTACAGATGTTTTTCCTACAGAAGTAGTTCCTTGTTTTTCTTTATATTCTATATATTGATTGTAGTAATTGTCGAATTTTTCAATAGAAATTTGAGATAATAAAAATTCCTTGATGTACAAATTATGTTGTTCATCAT
>JAGXIB010000136.1 GCA_024635865.1 Flavobacteriales bacterium | reverse complement strand
CTGGCGCAAGCTTTGATGAGTTAATTTCTATTGATGATTTAGCAACTGGAAAAACTTTTTTCTCTGGTTTTGCTAATGTAATTAATGCTGCACGTAAATGTCCAAAACTAATTATTGGTCGAGTACAAGGCAAAGCTGTTGGTGGAGGGGTTGGAATGGCTAGCGCTGTTGATTACTGCTTTGCTACCGAACACGCTTCTGTGAAGCTAAGTGAATTAGCGATAGGAATTGGCCCTTTTGTTGTTGGTCCAGCGGTAGAACGCAAAATAGGCACTTCTGCTATGAGTCAGCTAGCAATTAATGCAACAAATTGGTATTCTGCTAAGTGGGCAAGAGAAAAAGGACTATATACAGATGTTTTTCCCACTACTACAGAAATGGACGAAGCGATAGAAATTCTAACAAATAAATTAGCAAACTCTAATCCTGAAGCAATGCGATTATTAAAAAAAGTATTTTGGGAAGGAACTGAAAACTGGGATAACTTATTGAGTAAACGTGCTGCAATGAGCGGAGAACTGGTTTTATCTGATTTTACCAAGAATGCAATTAATGCCTTTAAGAAAGCATAATTATTTTTATAGAAGCAACTAAAAGAGTCAATATTAAGTATGATGACAATAGAACAAATTCACCAACTATTTACCAATTCTGAAGGTGTTTCAACAGACACAAGAACTATTAATCAAAATAGCATTTTCTTTGCTTTAAAAGGAGAAAATTTCAATGGGAATAAATTTGCCATTAAGGCTATTGAAGAGGGTGCTAACTATTCTATAATAGACGAAAAAGAATTTAACACCCATCCAAAGTGCATCTTAGTAGAAGACGTACTAAAGACCCTCCAAGAGTTAGCAAACTATCATCGAAGAAAGTTTAACATTCCTGTGCTAGGAATCACAGGTAGCAACGGAAAAACCACCAATAAAGAATTAATTGGTGCGATATTGAGCAAGAAGTTTAACCTATTAATGACTCAGGGTAACCTAAACAATCACATTGGAGTTCCACTTACTTTATTACAACTTAACGACAAACATCGTTTTGCTATTATAGAAATGGGAGCTAGTAAACCGAGAGACATAAAAGAATTATCTGAGATTTCGGAACCTACACATGGATTAATTACAAACATTGGCGCTGCACACGTAGAGGGCTTCGGATCTCTACTTGGAGTAATTAACACTAAGAAAGAACTATACGAAAACATTAGTAAAAGTAATGGAGTGTTGTTTTATAACAACGATGATGAAATCTTAAAGAATGTTCTTCCTTCAAACACCGAAAATAATTCTTACGGAACAAAGGAAGGGACAATAACTGGAGAGTTAAAAGGCTTAACCCCATTCGTTCAGTTTCGTTGGAATTTTAAATCTACCTACTCCTCTCCTATTATTACAACTAATTTAGTTGGGAAGTATAATTTTATAAACTTGTTAGCTGCTGCTTGTATTGGAAAATATTTTAAGGTAGATAATGATAAGATTTGTAAAGCTTTAGAGAATTATACCCCTACAAATAACCGTTCTCAGATAACCGAAATCGGATCTAACACTTACATTGTTGATTGTTATAATGCTAACCCTACTAGTATGCTCGCTGCATTGGAAAGTTTTGTAGAAGTAACTCACCCAAATAAAGTAGCTGTTATAGGAGATATGCTAGAGTTAGGGAATTACTCTGAAGATGAACACCAGAAAATCATGGACTATTTAGCTGACAAGAAGATTAAAACACTTCTAGTTGGTCCAGAGTTTAAGAAAACAAAAAATGACTCCATTACATTCAATACTGTTGATGAATTCACCTCTTCTAAAGAGTCTAAAATTGAAAATTCATTAATTTTACTAAAAGGATCTAGAGGGATTAAGTTGGAAAAAGTGTTAGAAAAAGCTAAAAAACAATAACTATTTAGCTTCCAACTTGAAATAAAAAAATATGAAAAAAATATATTATTTGAGTAGTTGTGATACTTGTAAGCGAATCATGAAAGAGATTGAAGTTGACTCTACTTGGGAAAAGCAAGACATCAAAACAGAAAAAATATCTGAGAAACAGTTAAATGATATGAAGGCTTTATCTGGATCATACGAATCACTGTTTAGTAGACGAGCTCAGAAATATAGTTCTCTTGGCTTAAAGGAAATGAAATTGACTGAAGAAGATTACAAAAAGTACATTTTAGAAGAATATACCTTCTTAAAACGGCCAGTAACTTTATTAGATAAAAAAATCTTTATTGGTAATTCAAAAAAAGTAACAGCTTCAATACTTGAAGCGTTAAAATAGATGAAAGCTCACTTTGCACTGTTTTCTGTAAACTTAATTTACGCTTTAAGTTATGGCATCTCTAAAGAAGTAATGGAAGGCTACATCCCTTCTTCCTTATTTATTTTATTTAGAGTCTTAGGTGCAGGAATATTATTATGGTTGTTCTTTTTTAAATCTGAGAAAATAGAAACAAAAGACTATTTTAAGATTGCTTTAGCTGCTGCATTTGGTATCGCTTTTAATAAGTTATTACTATATGAAGGATTGTCTCATACAACAGCCATTAACACCTCCATTATCATGGTTAGTTCACCTATTCTTGTTTTAATTGTAGCTAGCCTATTAATTAAAGAGCAGTTAACACCTTTAAAAGTACTTGGTATTATTACAGGACTTACAGGTGCAGTCTCATTAATTATTTTTGGAGGTAAAACAGCAGAGGGAAGTGTTAATTGGTATGGGGATACTCTTATTTTACTAAACGCAACTTTATACTCTTTCTATTTAGTTATTATAAAACCGCTAATGAAAAAATATAGTCCATACACCTTTATAAAATGGGCGTTTACCTTCGGTTTTATCATTGTTCTTCCTTTTGGGTTATTGCAAATTCCAAATGCTAATTTTGAAATGCCATTACATATTATTATAAAAATTATAGCAGTTGTTTTCTTTGCTACTTTTTGTACGTACTTGTTTACTGTCTATGCTATAAATAAAGTAAGTCCTACAGTCGTCAGTTCTTACATCTATCTACAACCAATATTTGCAACTTTTTTTGGAATCTATTTTGGAAAAGAAGAGATCTCAATCTTTAAAATAGGATGTGGAGCAGCTATTTTCATAGGAGTCTATTTAATCGGTTTTACAACAAAAAAAGATTTCGTTACCAATGTCTAAAAACATAAAAGCACACTTAGCTTTATTTTCTGTTAACCTAATCTATGCCCTAAGTTTTGGATTCTCTAAAGATGTAATGAATGGATATTTACCTGCATTTACATTTATCTTATTTAGAGTTTTAGGTGCTACTACTTTATTTTGGTTATTGTTTTTTAAAACCGAAAAAATACAAGCTAAAGATTACATCAAATTTGCAATAGCAGGTGTTTTTGGTGTTGCTGCTAACCAACTGATGTTTTTTGAAGGTTTAGATCACACCTCTACCATAAATGCCTCAATCATTATGGTTAATACCCCTATTTTAGTTTTAATCTTTTCCTCTATTCTCTTGAAGGAACGCATTTCTAGCAGAAAAATAATTGGAGTATTTATTGGTTTAATTGGAGCCATAGCTCTTATACTATTTAAAGACACTTCTGTAAAAAATGAAGCTACATTGTATGGAGACGTATTTATCTTCTTAAACGCGAGTTCGTATGCACTATATTTAGTTCTAGTAAAACCTTTAATGAAAAAATACTCTCCCTACACTGTTCTAAAATGGGTATTCACTTTTGGATTGATTTACGTCATCCCTTTTGGAGTTTATCAATTTGAAGGAGCTAACTTTAATATGAATTCGGAGATTTTAATGAAAATAGCTTTTATCATCGTATTTACTACTTTTTTAACTTACCTATTAACGATGTATGGTCTAAACAAAGTTAGTCCAACAACAGTGAGTTCTTATGTTTATTTACAGCCAGTTTTAACAACTGTCATCGCTTTATTTCTAGGATATGAACAACCAACTTGGATTAATCTATTTTGCGGTATAACTATATTTATTGGAGTTTATTTAGTTAGTTTTAAAACAAAAGAACAAAAACCTAGCTAAAACAAGCGGACTTTTATAAAGTCTCTCATAAGTTAAATCAATTCGTAAAGATGTTGTTTTTAAAAATCACCTTAACTTTTACATAAGTATAATTAGGTAATACATTGATTTATATTACATCACACTATAATAGTCATCTCCAGTAATAAAGATTCACTAACTTTTTAACAGAACAATCTATAATTGAAAAATATACACAAAACATTCTTATCTTGTATACCCATTAGCAATTACCTTAACAGCATCACTTTCCCTGTTTTCTCAATTACTTTACCATCTCTATCGACTGCATTCAGTATATATAAATACTGACCTTCAGGTAGTTTTTGACCAGCAAATGATCTACCATCCCACCCTCCAACTGGAGCGTTCCATGAATAAACCTTTTGTCCCCATCGATTAAAAATTAGACACTCAAAAGTTTCAACTCTTTCAGCTCTGAAAGTAAATAAGTCATTTTGTTTATCCCCATTTGGCGTAAAGACATTAGGAAAGATAATTTCTCTTCCATCAATATCTATATAAACAGTATCGTATGCAATACAACCTTCTGAATCTGTTAAAGTTATAATAACGGTGTAAGTTCCCCTTAAGTCATAAGTATGTAATAAATTAGAATCAGTACTTGAATTACCATATTCAAAATCCCATACAACACTTCCATAATCTCCAACCCATGAATAATCTACAGAATAAGGAACAACACCAAAAATAGAATCAACATTAATAGATGAAACTAAAATTTCTACATCAGCTGTTAAGTCTTCATCAATCCAAATTAAATTTGAAGAGAAACATCCATTGTAGTTGTTTGTAACTGTTATTTCGTAGGTTCCACCTGAATTAATTAAAGGAGATAGTGTTGTGTCTCCATTTATTATATTACCATCATTTGTATTCCATACATAGGAGAAGTCCCCCATAGAAGAACCTTGACCAGACAAGTTTATTTCAGGAATATTACAAGTGATAATAGAGTCTAGATTAGCATTAGCAATAGGATGAACTGTATCTAAACCAACCCAAACAGAATCTAACTTCAAACAATTATTGTTAGAGTTTAAAACAGTCAAGTAATACATTCCTTCTTTGTTAATAGTAGGAGCTATAGTTGTATTACCTTGTGAAATAACACCATCATTAGTTGTCCATAAATAATTAAATTCACTTCCTGAAGAAGAATTCCCTCCATTTAAGTCAATCAATAAGTTTGAACATGTGATTACACTATCTATTCCAGCGTTTGAGATCGGTGCAATAGTATCTATATATAGAATTGAACTATCTATGACTTGACATCCATTGGCAGCAGAAACTGTTACCACGTAATCTCCAACCAAGTTTGAATAGTCAATATTTAAAGTCGGAGTTGTAAAAATACCAGAAGGAGTACTCCAAGAGTAACTAGAACCACCAGAAGCAGTAAATGTTCCCGTATTGGTGTTACAGTCTAGATACAGGTCGTTTATCACTGGTACAACCGGAAAGCCTTCATTAACTGTTATTGTAACATTATCTGAATTAGAACATCCGTTTGAACCTGTTGTCGTTAGTGTATATGTTGTTGTTGTTAGTGGATCTGCAACAGGTGTTGCGATACTTGGGTCTGACAAGCCATTGGAAGGGCTCCAAGAAAAGCTACCGTTTCCAGAACCATCTATTTGATAAGTAGAGGTTAAGCAAGTAGTCGTAAAGTCTGTCCCAGCATTAACCAAAGGCAAGCCTTTATCAACTGTAATTGTTGCATTATCAGTACTTGTACAACCGTTAGTTGCCGTAACAGTTAAAACATAATTTGTTGTACTTGAAGGGTTAGCTATTGGAGTTGCAATCGTTGAATTTGACAATCCAGATGATGGGCTCCAAGAATAAGACCCTGAACCTGAACCGGTCATTGTGTATGTCGGAGTATTACAATCTGTAGTAAAATCGTTTCCAGCACTTACAGTTGGGACACCTTTATCTACACTTATTGTTACATTGTCTGATTTTGTACAGCCATTACTATTTGTCACTAATAGGTTATAAGTAGTATTTGTTGTTGGATTAGCCACTGGGTTTGATATGTTAGGGTTTGACAGGCCAGTAGCAGGACTCCAAACATAGCTTCCTGTTCCGCTTCCTGTTAGTGTATGTGTAGGGTTAATACAATTTATTGTGAAATCTGTTCCAGCATTTGTGTTTGGAAGTGAATTAACAGTGTATGGAACTGTAGTTGTGCCTGTACAATTATTATTTGTTGTAGCTGATAGCTGCACATTATAAGTTCCTGCAGAAGCATATGTATGGCTAGGATTTTGAAGAGTTGAAGTCGCTCCATCCCCAAAGTTCCATGACCATCCAGTTACAGTCTCTTGACCAGATGATGAGGAAGCATCTATGAAAGAAGTCGTTTGGTTTTCACAAACATTAACTGCACTAAAAGCACTAGTTGGAGGAGCTAAAGTAAGGTTTAATGTTGTAAAAACACAATACTGAACACCACCAACTGTATAGTAAGAAGTTGCTGTTACAGTTTGGGTACCTGGTGAATTGAACGTTAAATGAGCTATCCAATTTGTTCCAGTTAAATTTGCTGTTAATGGAGTCTCTACAAAACCTCCAGTAATGACAACAGAATCTGTTGAAGACCCAGAAACAGTACCACTTAAGTTAAACGAACAGTTTTCTGAAGCACCTGAGACATGAGAAGTTATATTTACCCCCTGAGCAACAAATGGAGTAATGTTATCGATTAAAAGGTATCCGCCATCCCCTCCAAAAACTCTAAAGTATACATGGCTATAGTTTTGAGTTGGAGTAAAACTAATTGTATAAGTTTGCCAGCTTAAATGATTAATAATTGGAGAGCTCCAAAGCAAACTTGTTGTTGAACAGATTGAATTCCCTGCATATAAGTTTAAACCACATCTACTACTTGGATTTATCCCCCCTTGAGAAGCGTTAGTGGCTGATAAATCTATCGTAAACGTATAGGTGACATTTGCTATCATATTACCACTCAATTGTTGAGAAGCACCCTCTAAATAGGCTGATGACCCCTTTACAAGACCAACATACGAACTTCCGTTAGACGGAGCTAAACCTACTCCCCAATGCCCAGGCTGAGTATCTGGAGTTAGTCCACAAGTATTCCATGGGCTAGGTGTAACATGTTTCTGTGGAGTTCCCTCAAAAGAAGGATTAACGACTTGTAAAGGAACCTGTTGATTACATTGAGACCAATAGTTGAAACTAGTCAACAAAGTAAAAACGAATAATGAATATATTTTTTTCATAACAAATAGTTAATTCTAGTATGAATATAAGTTATTTCTGATAAAAAACTTAAAAAAACTGACAAATCACAAAAACACAAGTATGAAAGTGTATATATCTACCTTAAAAACAACTCTGCCTTATATCAGAAACTAAAAACAAAACTTGACAGTTTTACACCTAAATCAGAATTAACAACAGCTAAATAATTTGCATTTTTTGCAAAACTTGAAAGATCTATTTGCACTGAAAAGTTAAATTCCTTTTCAAGTAATAATTGACCTGAAAAACTATATACAGAGACTATTTTAGTATTGATGTTTTTTGAATCAACAAGTAAGTCATCATTTATATTTTTAAAAACAATAGAATTTAATTCATTTTCTTCAATAATAGCGGTTGGAGTTGAAAGTAACCCGAAAAAGTCAGCCATCCAATAAGTTGAAAAGAAGTCTACATCAAAAGCTCCTGAAGAAGTTTCACCACCTTGCATAGCTCCACTACCTGGATCAACAGCTATTCCATGAGCCATATTGTTTACGGTATAAGTAATTACTATCGTGTCTGACAATGAGTTATCTTGATGTAATTTTTGAGTAACGTTCGTATTTCCTTGAAAAGAAGTATTTGTATAGTCTACTTGCTGATCTACTCCATGAACATTTGTCCACTGGTCAACTAACCTACCTTCATTTAATGGGTCTACAACATTGTCATTTGTACCGTGACAAATAAATAACTTAGGATAAGTTCCATTGTATGAGTATGCATTTCTAACAAAATCACCCCATTCTTGAGGGGTTTTATTGTTAGATCCAAGCGTTGAAAAACGAAAAGGAACCCCTGCCCATATTCCAGCTTTGTGAAACTTATCTGGGTAAGCGGCCATCATTACAGAAGTCATAGAACCTCCTGCCGACAAACCACAGACATAAGTTCTGTTAGTGTTAGTAGAGTAATTACTATGCATGTAGTCTACCATTTGAGCTAAAGACATTGCTTCACCCAAGTCTCTTGTGTAGTCAAACGATGAAAACCAGTTAAAACATTTCCCACTATTATTTAAAGCACTCTGCCCAGCATGAATAACATAAAACCCAAACTGATCAGCTAAATCATTCCAACCTGTTTCATTTGCAAAATCATTTGCCAATTGACCACAACCGTGCATGACTAATACAACAGGCGAATTTTGATTTATATTGGCTGGTACATGCTCATACATTGTTAAATTACCTGGATTAGTTCCAAAATTATTAACTTGAGTCATTTGAGCTAATATACTGCTAACACCAAAAATGCAAGACAGCAACATTACAGTTATTCCTTTCATATAAATCAATTATAATTCAGCAGCATTAGCTATCATTTCAGCGATATCTAATACTTCTATTTCTTCTTCTTTATTAAAATGCTTTATACCATCTGTCATCATTGTATTACAGAAAGGACATCCAGTAGCTACAATAGAGGCTTTAGACTCTAACACGTCTTCTGTACGTTCAACATTAATTTCTTTATCTCCTTTTTCAGCTTCCTTAAACATTTGCGCTCCACCAGCTCCACAACATAAACCTTTAGATTTGCAACGTTTCATTTCTACCAATTCAGTATCTAACTTAGACAACAACTCCCTTGGAGCTTCATAAACGTCATTAGCTCTTCCTAAATAACAAGGGTCGTGAAAAGTAATTTTCTTACCTTTAAAGTCACCCCCGTCTTTAACTGCAATTTTACCTTCTTTTAATAAAGAATTTATTAATTGAGAATGGTGAACAACGTCATAGTTCCCCCCCAATTCTGGGTATTCATTTTTAATGGTGTTGAAACAATGTGGACAAGCAGTTACAATTTTTTTTATCTCATACCCATTCAAAACTTGAATGTTTTGGACAGCCTGCATCATAAATGTAAATTCGTTTCCTGCTCTTTTTGCAGGATCACCAGTACAAGATTCTTCTGTTCCTAGAACTGCAAACTTAATCCCAGCATGATGTAAAATTTTGACAACAGCTTTAGTTATTTTCTTCGCTCTATCATCAAAACTACCTGCACACCCTACCCAGAATAAAAT
>JAGXIB010000135.1 GCA_024635865.1 Flavobacteriales bacterium | reverse complement strand
TATTGCCTAGGATAATGTCTAGTGAAGTCCACTTTTGTTTCTTCTCCCAGCTCTCAATGGTTTTTTTATTAAAGTATTGAAGTGCAACTTTTTTTAAATTAGAAGAGTTATAATAAATTTGAGAATTTTTAGAAGATTTATTTTTCTGGTACAATTCGTTAAAATCGCTGTCTTTTAGTAGAGAACTTTTTTTCGATAATTGAGAAAGGCTTTTCTGAACTGTATTTTCGTTATTAGAGATAATAGTAAACGGAGAACTATAACAAATGTAGACAGGATAATCATCTGTTGTTTTATATGCGTTAGTTTGTTTTAAGCTTAAATATTTTTCAGCTTTTAGTTTGCTAACGATTAATTTAAATTCATCTATTTCTGAAGGGAATGTAATCAGGTATGCAGGTTTCTCGATTCCTTGATGAATTGAAAAAGCTACTTCTCTTTCTTTCTGTATTCCTATAACTTGTAAGGTTGAATCTATGTTTTTAATTAATAAATCAGTCTTATGAACAGACTGTATAGACTTTAAGCTTTCCCATATTAAGTTTGTTTCTGCTAACGAAGACCAAGTCGCTAATGGAGTTTTTAAATGAAGAATTAACGCTGCGTCATTAGGAATGCTGTCAACTACAGGAGAGTTTAAATGCGTTTTTTTATCGAGTAAAATGTAGGAGAAATAGATTCCTGAAATGCAACCGACAATTAATAATATGGAGATGATTTGTTTTAACATAATTTACAAAAAGTAAAAATAGGTTTATTACCCATAAGCCTACAGTTCTATGATTTAAACTGTTCACATTAAAATGTGGAATGAAATGTTTGGTTTAATTCTAAGCTCAAGAAAAACTTCTTGTTATCTTAGCCAAATTGTCAATACAATATTTTCTATATGTCATTTAAAAAAATACTTCCTTCCATTAAGGAAATAATGTTAAACAGAGGAGTAGAAGAACCGATGTTATTTCAAGAAAAGGTTATTCCCAAAATTAAAAGCGGTGCGAATGTTTTTGGTATTGCTGATGATGGCGAGGGTAAAACTACGGCGCTGATTATTAGTGTGCTTCAAAAATTAGAGAATAAAGCTGTTGGAGATAATCCTAGGGCTATTATTTTTGTAAAGGATAAAAAAGAGGCGCTAGATTTAGAGGAAAAGTTTAAAATATGGACTAAATATTCTGATTTAAGAATATATACTGTAGTTGAAGAACATCATATTTATAATCAAAAAGACTTAATTTACTTAGGGACAGATATTGTTATTGCTACTCCCAAGAGGTTAAATAAGCTGTATTTTCAAAATGGAATAAACTTAAACCAGCTGAAGCTAATAGCAATAGAAGATGCAAATTTTTTAAATACTTCAAACTTGTTGACAGACATTAATAGAATCTCCGAAAGTTTAAATAAACTACAACACCTGGTCTTTGCAACACATTTCGATACAAAAATGAATCGAATGAAAGAATTATTTATGAGTAACTCTATCACTGTAAAGTAACTTTTTTGAAATAGTTCAGATTATTTTATGATTGAAATCATATTGGTCTTATTTTTTTATTACTTAATTTGATTTTAGAAAAATAAAACAATTAAATTATGAAAATTCATATAGAAGATAATAGCTCAACAGAATTAATCAAAGAAAAATTTTCAAAGGCATACCCTTTTTTAAAGCTAGAGTTTTTTTCTTCAGGGCATAAAGAAAAAGAGAACTCAAAAAAAGAAGACTTAATTACTTCAGATAGCTTATTAAAAGACATTCGGTCGAAGCATAATGAAGGTGATTTTATTATAACTCCTCAATCAAAAGTGAGTGAAGTAGAACAAGGTTTCGAAAGTAAGTTTGGTATTTATGTTCAGGTGTATAGAAAAAGTAGAAATCTTTGGTTGGAAACAACTTCAACAGATCGCTGGACCTTAATAGAACAAAATAAAGTAGGTATGGATATGGAGTCATAACCATGCCTACTTCATTTATTACTTCAATACTTTAGTCCTGTTCTAATTTTATTGTCTTGACCAAGCGCTGTATCCTCCGGAAAGATTGTAGACTTCTTTAAATCCCATTTGACTCATCGTTTGCATGGCTCTAGAACTTCTTCCTCCAGAGGCGCAATAGACATAAACTGGCTTATTTTTGTCTAACTTTTGAATCTCTTCAGAAAAATTTCCTGCTATGTTAATATTTTTAGATCCTTCAATATTTCCATTTGTATATTCTCCGGGTGTTCTTACGTCGACAATAGCTCCAGTTCCTTTTTCAATTAGTTGCTTAAACTCTTGAACAGTTACATTTTTAGCAATTACAGCTGTTTGTTTCTCCTTTTTAACAATAGTCTCTGTTGTTGCATTGTTTTGCTCTTGTGCTTCACTGCATGAAAAAAGAGATAGTGCAGAAATGGTTATAATTAGTTTTATCATGTTGTTATGTTTTGGTAATGCAAATTAACCTAATTTTTTCAGGTTTTTTGGTTACACTTGTTACACAATAATTTTATTTTCATTTAGTTAAAACTATAAATTTTTATCCATCGTATCTCCTAGTTTATTGGCAACAGTGTTATATAGCCCAATAGGGAAATGAGAGAGATCGATAGTGCCTGTTCCGTCTTCTAAAGTACTGGAGTTATAGATTGCCATACCTAATAAATTAACAATTTTAATGTGTTCTAAATAAACTAACTTATTGTAAAATAATGTCACAGATTTGATCTATTTTTTGATAGTGTTTGTTTTTATTTATTAAAATCGTAATTTAGTTGCATGAAAACGATATTTTTTTTTTGTGAGTATTTTAATTTTTCTTTCTTGCAAAAAGGAAAAGTCAAGTGAGGTTATAGAAGATGTTCCCGTAACTGGAGCCTTAACTTATTGCGACACCGTGACAGTATCATTCTCAAATCAAATACAACCTATTTTTATACAAAGCTGTGCAACTTCTGGTTGTCACGATGCAGCTTCAGCTTCTAGTGGGTATGTTTTTGAAACTCATAGCCAGTTATCAGAACATAGCAATATGAGTCCAGCATTAAAATCAATGAAGCATGACCCAAATTTTTCCCCAATGCCTAAATTCCAACAAAAATTAAACGACTCTATTATAGAACAAATTGAGTGTTGGATTTCTCAAGGGAAGTTAAACAACTAAGTTTTTTGTTTTTTCTTCTTAGCCGCAGGAAATAAGATATTATTTAAAATTAAGCGATATCCTGGCGAGTTTGGGTGTAAGTTTAAATCTGTTGGAGGGTCATTCACAAAATGTCTATAGTCCTCTGGGTCGTGTCCTCCATAAAAAGTCCATTGTCCTTTTCCTAGTTCTCCATGTATATATCGAGCTGTTCCTAATGCTTTGTTTTCCCCCATGATTAAAACATTTGATTTAATCAGTTCTTTATGGAAGTCAGTAGTTTGTCCCATAAATCCATTAATTACATTGGTATGATTTTGACAAAGGATAGTAGGAACAATGTCCCATTTTGCAGAAAAATCAAATAAAGTAAACTTATCTTGCTGCTCTGGGACTTTATGATCCGTTGTTGCATCAATATCAGAGAATTCATATTCTAATGGGTTAGTTACTAACTTAAAGTCTTTAAAAGCCAGAGTCTGGCTAAAATCAAGTTTTTTTTGAGCTGTAGGGTCTTGTGGGTCACCATCATACATGTAATCACAAATATCTAGACCTTGTGCAGCCAAGGCTATGTCGTAAGAATCCGTTCCGGAGCACATCGTGAATAGAAAGCCGCCACCAACAGTAAACTCTTGAATTTTTTTAGCGACTCCAAGTTTCAATTGACTAACTTTATTAAAGCCTAGCGTTTTAGCTCTTTCTTCAGTTTCTCTTTGTCTTTTTTGATACCATGTAGCGTTTTTATAGTTTCGGTAAAACTTTCCATATTGTCCAGTAAAATCTTCATGATGAAGATGTAGCCAGTCATATTCTGGAAGTTCCCCCTGAATCACCTCTGTATCATAAACCTCTTCATAAGGTATTTCTGCATAAGTTAAAACCATGGTAACAGCATCATCCCAAGGTTGTTTTCCTTTGGGAGTGTAAACAGCAATTTTTGGTACTTTTTCTAACTTTACAATTTCTTGATTAACCTCCGGGTCAGCAATCCTTTGTTTGATTTGATTAGCTTGAACGTCGGCAATTAGTTCATAAGAAACTCCTCTTATGATGCACTCTTCTTCGATTGTCTTATTTTGTGGAATTAAAAAGCTTCCCCCTCTGTAGTTAAGAAGCCATTCTATTTCAATGTCATTTTGCAATACCCAATAAGCAATTCCATAGGCTTTCAAATGGTTTTTTTGTTTCCCACTATCCATTGGAATTAGGATATAGCTTGCGTTAATGCAAGTACTAATAATAAGTAACAATAAGACTAGAGTTGTTTTTATCATGGTGTTTGTTCTTCAAAAATTGTACCGATAATAACTTTTAAAAAGGACTTTCTTCATTAGAAAAATCTTCGAAGTCATCATCATTCATCTTCGAAGACATAATAAAAGTACCTGACTCTTCATCAAAGTTTTCATTAGGTAGAAGTGGCATTCCAGAGTCTCCTGAAAAATTATTATCAAAGGCGTCTAAATTATCAAACTTCGCAAACTTCCCAATAAATTTCAATCGAACATCCTCTAAAGATCCGTTTCTATGTTTAGCAATTATTATTTCTCCTTGTCCTGCACAAGGTGTCTCGTCTGGCCAAGTCTCCATTTGATAGTACTCAGGTCTGTATATAAACGATACGATATCCGCATCCTGTTCAATAGCTCCAGACTCTCTAAGGTCGGATAGCATTGGACGTTTATCTCCACCTCTTGTTTCTACCGATCTACTCAACTGTGATAGTGCTATAATTGGAACATCTAATTCCTTGGCAATCTCTTTAATAGATCTAGAAATAGTACTGATTTCTTGCTCTCTATTTCCCCCACTGCCACCAGCAGACATTAATTGAAGGTAATCTATAATAATTAAGCTAATATTATGTTGTTGTTTTAATCTTCTACACTTAGCTCTTAATTCAAAAACAGATAGACCTGGAGTATCATCAATAAAAATTGGAGCTTCTGCTAGTTTTTTTGTTTTTTCGAACAGATGATTGAACTTTTCTTGTGTAAAGTTACCTTTACGAATATCCTCTGCAGGAATCTCAGCTTCACCAGAGATTAAACGATTGACAATTTGTAAAGAACTCATCTCTAAAGAAAAGATAGCTACGCCTTGGTTAAATTCTACAGCAACATTTCGGGCCATTGAAATTACAAAAGCTGTTTTTCCCATACCAGGTCTTGCAGCTATAACAATCATGTCTGAGCGTTGCCATCCAGAAGTCACTCTGTCTAGTGCAGTAAAGCCTGTTGGAACACCACTTACCCCATCATCTCTATTCATGGCAATTTCAATTTCTTCAGCAGCTTGCTTAATCAAAGTCGACATTTTATCGTAGTTTTTTCTAATGTTACCTTCAGCAACAGAGAATAATCCACTTTCAGCTTCGTCTAATAATTCAAAAACATCAGTTGTTTCATCATAAGCCTTCTGAATTACTTTACTAGAAATACCTATTAATTCTCTAAGGATATATTTTTGAGCAATAATACGTGCATGAGATTCTGCATGTGCAGCAGAGGCCACTCTATTAGTTAATTGACTTATATAATAAGGTCCTCCTGCAATTTCTAGCTCTCCTTTAGAACGTAATTTTTGAGTTACAGTAAGTATATCTATTGCTTCAGACTCTCCAAAAAGCTCATAGATAGCTTCATAAATTTTTTGATGAGCTTCTTTATAAAAACTTTCAGGCTTTAATACATCAATGACGTCATTTACTGGAGATTTCTCAAGCATTAAGGCACCCAAAACGGCTTCTTCAAGGTCTACAGCCTGCGGAGGAAGCCTCCCCCCGAAAGAATTGTTCTCTTTTTTTTTAATCGGGCGATTATTTGAGTTCTGTAAAATTTCTCCAACTGATTGAGTCATAAAAACAAAGTTAATGGATATAAATTAGAAAACATAGTCTTCTATGCATTAGAATTTACATATAAATTTACAATAAAAAAAGTCATTATATAATACTTATAATCTCTTTTTTGATCGTATCAGGCTATTTATCAAAATTTAATAAATGGAATAATCTACTTCATCTTTTAAAATTATATATTTGCTAGCTATAATAGTTAAAATTATGAATGCAAAGTTAAAGTCTTTATTACCTCATGTTATTGCTTTAGGTATTTTTTTAATAATATCTATCAGTTATTTTCACCCAGCATTAGATGGTTATGTAATAAAATCTCATGATGTAAATACATATAAAGGGATGTCCAAAGAGTTGTTAGATTTTCGAGTAGAGAATGGGCAGGAGGCTTTATGGACGAACTCAATGTTTGGAGGAATGCCTGCAACCCAAATTTCGGTTAAACAGAATAAGTTTGCAATTGTATTACATAAAGTGATTCAGTTAGGGTTGCCTTATCCGATAAGTGTTTTGTGGTTGTACCTATTAGGGTTTTATATCTTGTTGTTGAGTTTAAAAGTTGATTTTAAATTAGCGATTATTGGGGCGCTAGCCTTTGGGTTTTCAACTTACTTTTTTGTGATTATTCAAGCAGGACACATTACCAAAACCTATGCAATTGCATACATGGCGCCAACTTTAGCAGGTGTAATAATGGCGTATAGAGGTAAGCTTTTGTTGGGTCTAGGAGTTTTTTCGTTATTTTTATCTTTAGAATTGTATTCAAATCATATTCAAATTACATATTACTTTATTTTTGTCGTACTAGCCATTGTAATTAGTGAAATGATTCGTTTTACCTCTGGAAAAGAATTTCGAAAATTTATAAAAATCTCAGCATTTTTACTTTTAGTCTCATTATTGCCAATTTTAACTAGTCTAGGAAATTTATGGGGGACTATAGAGTATGGGCCATTTACTACTAGAGGGAAGAGCGAGCTAACAAATGATAAGGTTAATAAAACGGAAGGGCTAGATAGAGATTATGCAACTGCTTGGAGCTACGGTACTGGAGAATCCTTTAGTTTAATGTTGCCATATGTAAAAGGAGGAGGGAATGTACCTCTTTTTATGCTGCATGAGTCTGCTGTTTCTGATCAGAATTTAGAAAGCTTAAGCGGAGATATGAATGGTCAAATGAAGAATCAAGTATTTAATCAAGTGAAAAACGAAACCTCCTATTGGGGAAATCAATCGTTTACTTCTGGTAATGATTATGTTGGTATAATTATAGTATTTTTCGCACTGTTATCATTGCTCTATGTTAAAGATAATTTAAGGTGGTTTTTATTGGGTGTTATAGCCCTAAGTTTAATGTTGGCATGGGGAAAGAACATGATGTGGTTTACTAATTTATTTTTAGATTATGTCCCTGGATACAATAAGTTTAGAACAGTAAGTATGGCATTGATCATAGCTGAATTATGCTTTCCTATTCTAGCCGTTTTCTTCTTAAGTTATTTAGTGAAAAATAGGGAGGTCGTTAATCAAAATATTAATAGGTTTTATATTGGTTCAGGTGTGTTCTTGTTGTTTTTAATTACGATAGCAATATCTCCGGAATCATTTTTTAATTTTTTCCCAAAGGGGCAGGGGCAACTGACGCTAGATTATCTGCAACAAGCACAGCCAGACATGTCGTTTGAACAACAGAATAGTGTAATGGCTTTTTATAATAATGAATATTATCCTTTTTTAGAGAAAGTCAGGGTCTCAATTTTCCAGTCAAATGTGTTTAGAGGAATGGCATTTTTTATAATTTCGGCACTAATAGTTCTAGGTTATATTAAGAATAAAATAAATACAATAGTTTTAAGTGTAGTTCTTGGATTACTAGTTTTAATAGATATGTGGTCAATTAACGCTGGCTATCTTAATGCAACAGATTACGATGCTGATTCTAGATTTTGGGTAGAAGCAAATGATGGCGATTTACCTTACGATGTATTTTCGGGAGATGAAACGATCTATCAATTAGAATCAAAAGGTTACCCAGTAATCGAAAAAGAAGTTGCAGAAAAAACGGCAATTGCAATAGAAAAAAGTACAGATGGAATTTCTTCTAGAGAAATGGCTGCAATTAAATATAGTGTATTAAATAAGTATACTAATTTTCGAGTTTTTTCAGTAAGTAATCCATTTAATGAATCAAGAACAAGTTATTTTTATAAGTCATTAGGAGGGTATCACGGGGCTAAACTTAAAAGGTATCAAGAGTTGATAGACTCATGTTTATCAAGAAACAATCAAAAGGTTTTAGATATGTTGAATGCAAAATATATTGTTCAATATCAAAATGACCCTAATACAAGAGAACAAAATAATACATTGGTTCAGCCGAGAAGTAGTGCTTTGGGAAATGCTTGGTTTGTAGATAATATTAAAATAGTCGATAATTCAGATCAGGAAATTGTTGCTTTAAAAGAAGAAAATGGGTTCAATCCATCGGTTACTGCAATAGTTGATAAGCGCTATGAGAATGCTATGGGAGAACTTAATTTAAAAAATAGAGACGCCTCTGCAACTATTAGTATGGAAAGCTATGCGCCAAATCATTTAACCTACAATTCAAATTCAAAAACAAACCAAGTAGCTATATTTTCAGAGATATTTTATGATTTAGGATGGCAAGCATACATTGATGGCAAGCCTGTAGACCATTTTAGAACAGATTATGTTTTGAGAGGGTTGACCGTGCCATCTGGGAAACATAAAATTGAGTTTAAGTATAGTTTAAAGTCATATAGTATTGCATCTGTTGTCTCTCCATTGGCATTTTTAATCATGTTTGTTTTATTTTGTTTTGGGGTCTATAAAACTTTTTTTAACCCAGAGACAAAAGAAGAGTAATGATAACAGCAACAATAAGCACCTACAATAGAGAAAAATACTTGCCTCAGGTTCTTGATAGTTTAAAAAATCAAACGCTAAATCATTCTCTTTTTGAAATACTAATGGTAGATAATAATTCACCAGGTAATACAAAAGAAATTTCAGATGAGTTCGAAGCACAAAACCCTTCTTTAAATTATGCTTACTTCTTAGAAACGAATCAAGGTCTTTCTTATGGGAGAAATAAAGGGATTAAAGAAGCGAAGGGAAAGTATATTACTTTTATAGATGACGATGCTTTTTTAGCTGAAGATTATTTAGAGAAAATTTATAATTATTTTGAAGCGAATAAAAATGTAGCTGCAATTGGAAGTAAAATTTTACTGCATTATGAAGATATAATACCTGATTGGGAAAATAAATACCTAAACTCATTGTTAGGTTATTTTAATTTAGGGAATCAAGAAAAAACATTCACTAAAAATGACTACCCAAGAGGTTCAAATATGTCATTTAGAATGGATGTGTTCGAGAAAATTGGAGCGTTTAATGTTTCCCTTGGAAGAAATAAAGGAGGTTTAGGAGGGGGAGAGGAGAAGGATATTTTTAACCGAATTTATCAGTTTCCTGAGTTGAAAGTAGTATACATTCCCAATGCCTTAGTTTATCATTGTGTTCCCATAGAAAGAACCACAGAAAAGTTTATAAAAAGACAGGCGATAGGAACAGGAGTAAGTGAGAATTTTAGAACTAATAATGAAAGTTCTGCTAGTTATTATAAACGACTATTCATTGAGTTGTTTAAGTGGGGAGCTTCTTTTTATTTAGCAGTGTTTTTTTTACTTAAAAATCAAGCAGCTAAATCAAAAATGATTTTAAAATTTAGATGGTGGGTGTCTAAAGGTTTATTGATAGGAGATAAGGAAAAGTAAGTATATGGGAGTAGTAATAAAAGAAACAATTAGGACTTCCATTGTTAATTATATTGGGATATTATTAGGTGTTGTTAATGTTTTGTGGCTTCAGACTGCAATCTTGTCTGAAGGTGAGATAGGATTAATAAAGTACTACTTTGATTTGTCTATTTTGTTTACGCCCTTCATCGTTTTAGGAGTGAATTCATTGCCAGGTAGATTTCTTCACCGTTTCAAAACTTTAGAAGAAAGACAGGGTTTTCTTACTTTTTTGATTGTACTACCTTTGTTTCTTTTTATTTTATTTTGCCTTAGTTTTTTTATAAGTTTAAGGCTTGACTTTTTTGGGCTTAATTCAAAGATATTTGATGAAGAGTATATTGTTCCTTTTATCGTTTTAGTTTTTTCAAATGTTTATATTCTAGTTTTAGAAGGGGTATTGCAGGGGTTGTCAAAAGTGTTTTTCCCCGCTCTTTTTAAAAATGTTTTCATTCGGTTAATGTTGACTGTTGTTTTGGGGATGTATTACTACGAATTAATAACATTTGAAACATTGTTTTTATGTTATTCCTTATTCTTTTTAGTTGATTTTATAGCGTTAGTTTTCTACTTAAATAATCTTTTGCCAATCAGGTTTAATTTGTCTTTTTTTTATCAAAGAATAAAGAAAGAAGTGATAAGGTATTCACTGTTTTTGTTGGTTGGAGCAGGAGGAGTAGTGTTAATGAGTAAAATTGACACGTTAATGATCAAAGGGGTGATGTTTAAAGAAGCAGATGTATATGGATATATTGGTGTCTATGGAATTTCATTTTTTATTGCTTCAGTTATAGAAGTTCCAATCAAGATTATTGGACAGTTATTGTATCCTGAAATGGCAAAAGCAATAACAGACAAAGAATATGGTAAGCTAGATAAAATGTATAAACAATCGTCTATTATTTTTACAATAGTTGGTATTTATGTGTTTTTTATAATTTGGTATAATTTAGATTCACTTTTTAAAATAATCCCAAATGGAGAGGTCTATTCCAAAGGGAAACTCGTAGTCTTGTTTATAGGCTTGTCTAAAATTTTCGATATGTTTTTTGGGTTTAGTCACGGGATTTTAGTGTCAACAAAATATTATCGCCTATCATTATTTTTAGTTCCATGGTTAATTATGTTAACTATAGTCTCAAATTATTTTTTGATTCCGTTATACGGTATTATTGGAGCTGCTTTAGCTACTTCTGTTTCAGTATATCTATATTCATTAACTCGTTATTTATTGGTGTACTTCTTATTAAAAATGAATTCTCTTACATGGAAACATTTTCAATTATTTATAATAATAGCCATTTTAATAGCTTTTTTAGAAGCAAAGCCCATACTATTCAATAATTTCTTTTTAGAAATTGTTTTTAACACCATTTTTATTTCTATAATTTTTATTGGCCTTCTTTTTAAGGTTAAAATTTCTGAAGATTTAAACTCTTTTATAATTCTTTTTTTTAAGAAAATAAAGTCTTACATTTAGAGGATATATTGTGTATGGAAGAGTATGAAAAAAAAATAATCGCCCTTTTACCTATGAAGGGAAACTCGGAAAGAGTACCTAATAAAAATTTAAAATTATTTAATGGAGAGCCACTTTTTACTCATGTTTTAAATGCTCTTGAGAAGTGTAGCTATATTACAAAAATAATAATCAATACAGATAGTGAGGAAATTGCTGAAAAAGCAGAGCTTTTTTCTAAAGTTATTGTACATGAAAGGCCAGAAACAATTTGCGGTGATTTTGTTTCGATGAACGATATTATTTCATATGACCTATCTAAACTAGAAAATGAGCACTTTTTACAAACTCATAGTACCAATCCATTATTAAGAACAAACTCTATAGATAAAGCAATTGAAATGTATTTTGAGGAGCTTTCGCATCATGACTCTGTTTTTTCCGTAACCAAATTACAGACAAGATTATACAGAGAAGATCATACTCCGTTAAATCATAACCCAGAAGAACTGCTAAGAACACAAGATTTAGCGCCTCTTTATGAAGAGAATTCTAATTTTTATATTTTTTCAAAAACATCATTTAGGCAAGCTGGTGAAAAAAGAATAGGAAAGAAGCCTTTAATGTTCGAATTGAATAAGTTAGAAGCTATAGATATAGACGAACCAGAAGACTTTATTTTAGCAGAGTCTGTTCAGAGATTAAACCTAGTAAAATGAACTTAAAGCAAAAAATAAGAAATAAAGAGCTAACTATTGGAAGTTGGTTGACTATACCTCACCAAGCTGTTGTTGAGATAATGGCGACAGCTCAATTTGATTGGATCACGATAGATATTGAACATTCTGCAGTTGATATAGAGAGTATTATGAATATAGTTGGACATATTCAAGCTGCTGGAATAAAAGCTTTGATTCGAGTTTATGACAACGACGAAATTATCATAAAAAGAGTATTAGATGCAGGAGCAGATGGAATTATTGTTCCGATGATAAAATCTAAAAAAGAAGCTGAAGAGTTAGTTAGCAATGTCTACTATCCACCAAAAGGAAGGAGAGGAGTAGGTCTATCAAGAGCGCAACAATATGGAATTGGTTTTGAGGATTACCAAAAGAAATTAGAAGAAGAAATCATTATTATAGCACAAATCGAACACATTGATGCAATCAATAATCTAGAAGAAATTTTAGAAGTAGAAGAAATTGATGCAACACTAATTGGACCATATGATTTGTCTGCCTCAATGGGTAAACCAGGTAAGTTTCATTTGCCTGAAGTAAAAAAAGCAGTACATCGTTATGATGAAATCTGTAAGACTAAAGGTAAGCCTATGGGAGCGCATGTTATCTCTTCTGACTCAAGTGAGACTCAAGAGAAAATAGATTTAGGTTACACTTTTCTAGCTTTTTCTTTAGATTTTTTCTTCTTAGGGGATAAAGCTAGAGAGGAAATGGGAAAATTAAAAAAAGAAAATAAAATTTAGGATATGCATGGAATAAAAGTGTTATTAAAAGAACTTCCCAATATACAAGAGTATTTAGTAGAAGGGAAAACCGTTATAGAAATTGGAAGTACAAGAGACATAGGTTCCACTTTTCATTTAGCAAAGCTATGTGGAGAAAAAAAGATGAACCTGATTACTATAGATCCAAGTAAAGATTCGTACAACAGTGCTTTGGAAGTATTGTCTCAGTTTAATAATTCAAATTTACATGCTGTAAATGATACAGGAGAGGGTTTTTTAAAGGGATATGTTAAGAATGATATATGCTTAGCTTATTTGGACGGTTTTGATATTATAACAACTCATCCTCATGCACAATCAACAATAGATTCATATAAATCTGTAGGGATAGATTTATTAAAAGATGGAAATAGGTTGTCGGCAGAAGTACATTTGGATGCAACAAAGTCGATTTATAAAAATATTAAAACAAAAGGAGTCTTATGTTTTGATGATACTTGGGAAGAGAATGGTAAATGGATGGGGAAAGGAGCTACCGCAGTTCCTTATTTGTTAGAGAAAGGAGGGGAGCTAATCTCTAGTCCTTCAAAAAAATGGTGGAAAAAAAGAAAATTCAACCACGGAGTTTTAATAGCGGTAAATAAATAAAACATGAAGGTAGCAGTCTTTGGAGGGGCAGGTTTCTTGGGTAGTTATATTGTCGGTGAGTTACTGAAACGCTCTTATGAAGTGTTAGTTTTAGATGTTTATCGTTCAGAATATATCTCAGAAGACCATTATTACTATTTAGATATTTTAAATAAAGAGGAACTTGCTAAGTTGTTTAAAACTCATGATTTTGATGTTGTTTATAATTTAGCTGGTTTTGCCAATTTAGATAAAGCTATAAATTTTCCTCATCGTACATTTGAATTAAATGTGATGGGAAACTTAAATATTTTAGAAGAAGTAATAAAAAAAGAGGTAAAAAGGTATGTGTTTGCTAGTAGTGCTTATGCAATGAGTGATAAGGGCTCTTTTTATGGTATTTCTAAATTATCGTCAGAAAAAATTATAGAAGAATATCAAAAGCGTTATAACTTAAACTTTACTATACTAAGGTATGGATCTGTTTACAGTGAAAGGGCTTTTGAAAATAATTATATTTATAATTTAGTTGAGAGTGCAATTAAAACTCAAAAAATAGACCACCATGGAGATGGGGAAGAAATCAGGGAGTATATTCACGCATTGGACGCTGCTATACTTTCTGTAAATGTTATAGAGGATGAAAAGTATAAGAATACTCATTTAATCTTAACAGGAGTCGAGCGATTAAAAAGACTAGAGCTTTTTAATATGATTAAAGAAATTATTGGAACGCCTTTGGACATTGCATTGTCCAAGGCCGGATACGAAAATCATTATAAGTACACCCCTTATAGTTTTAATCCAGAGACAAGCCAAAAACTTTTACCGAACCCGTATATTGATATGGGACAAGGTCTTTTAAATTGTATAAAAGAAGTCGCAAGAAAAAACAATTAATTTAATATGATACTGAATTTGTCTTATCCGCTTAATGAAAGTGCTTTTGGCTATGGAAACGGAGAACGGTTTCATTTAAAAAAAGAGCGAGACATGTGTTGTGGAGATACTTCAAATAATTCCAGTTTTAAAATGCCAACCCATTATGGCACACACATTGACTTTCCGTTTCATTTTTCTTCAGAAGGTAAAAACTCATCAGCTTATCCAATCGAATATTTCATTTTTAATAAAGTTGAGGTTATTGAGTTGCCCGATTCCAATATAGAAGGTTATTTAATTAGAAATAAGCATTTAAACTTAACGAATAAGAATTCAAAGGCAGAATTGTTAATTATAAAAACAGGGTTTTGTAACAAAAGGACAGCTTCTTCTTATTGGGAATATGGGTTAGGATTTCATAGAGAAACAGCAGGTTTTCTTAAGAATTATTTTCCAAATTTAAGAGCAATTGCTTTTGACTTAATATCATTATATTCTTTTCAGAATCGAGAAGAAGGAAGAGCAGCTCACAAGGAGTTTTTAATTACTAACGATGTATTAATAATTGAAGAAGTTGACTTGAGAAAAGTCACAGCGTCTACTCAAATTAATCAAGTTATTGTCGCTCCATTAAACTTAGAAAATGCAGACGGAGCTCCTGTTACAATTATAGCAGAAATAGATGAATAAGATTAAAGCCATATTTTACGATTTCGATGGAGTAATCAAAGAATCTACAAGTGTTAAAACTGAAGCGTTTTATAAGTTGTATCTACCTTTTGGTAAAGCTATAGCAGATAAAGTAGTGGCACATCACCTGCAAAACGGAGGAGTTTCTAGGTTTGAAAAATTTAAAATTTATCATAAAAATTTCTTAGGTCAAGAACTTAGTGAAGAAGAAATAGTTGTATGGGCAGAAAAGTTCTCAACCCTGGTCTTAAAGTCAGTAATAGAAAGTCCTTATGTTGACGGGGCGAAAGAAAGTATAAAGTTTTTAAATGATGCTGTACAGCAATTTATTATAACAGGAACTCCTCAAGACGAAATCAATTATATTGTAAAAGAATTGGGGCTATCAAACTATTTTATTAAAGTTGCTGGCTCACCCAAAAATAAGATAAAATGGAGTGCTGAATTACTAGAGGAATTTAACTTAAGAAAAGAAAATGTTCTCTTTATTGGAGATGCATTAACAGATTATGAAGCAGCAAAACACCATGGATTTTATTTTTTATTAAGAAGTCACGAAGAGAATCTTGTTATTTTTAATGAAATCAATGTTTTAAAAGTTAAAAACTTAGTAGATTTAGCAACGGTTATAAATCAAGATATAAAATGAATATAGCAGTTACATCACCTTCTTTTTCTAAACACCCTGAATTAATCAAGTATATTAATGGTGTTTTTAGTCAAGTAAAGTTAAACACAGAAGGGATAAGGTTCTCCAAAGAAGAGTTAATTAACTTTCTTAAAGATGCCGATGCAGCAATTATAGGGTTAGATCAAGTGGATGACGAGGTGTTATTAGCACTTCCTAACTTAAGGATGATAGCAAAATATGGTGTAGGCTTAGATAATATCGATTTAGAAGCTTGTAAAGAAAGAGGGGTTGAAATTGGATGGACTGGCGGTGTAAATAAGCTTTCTGTAGCCGAAATGGTAATTGGAAACTCAATTTCTCTTTTAAGAAATATTTATGTTAGCTCTAACCAACTATCTAATGGTGATTGGATAAAAAATGGAGGTCAACAGCTTTCCAATAAGGTTGTAGGAATAATTGGAGTTGGACATATAGGTAAAGAAGTAATTAGACTTTTAAAACCATTTAACTGCCGAATTTTGGTTAACGACGTAGTTAGTCAAGATGACTTTTATTTTAAAGAGAACGTTACCGAAGCTAGTAAAGACGAAATTTATAAAAATGCAGATGTCATTACTATTCATACTCCGTTTACCTCAGGAACTAAAAATTTAATAAATAAAGAGACACTAAGTTTAATGAAGCCAACTGCTATTGTAATTAACACAGCTAGAGGTGGAATTGTAGATGAAAAAAGTTTAGCAGAAGCATTAGTTAACCATAAAATTGGAGGAGCATCTATAGATGTTTATGAAGAGGAGCCTGCAAAAAATAAAGCGTTATTATCTATTCCAAATTTAATTTGCACACCACATATTGGAGGTAATTCGTATGAGGCTGTATTAGCAATGGGTATGAGTGCAATTAACTCTATAAAAAAGATTATATGAAGAATTTAGAGGTATATATGATTGGCTATGAGCCAAAATTTTTAAGAAAAAAGCATACTAATTTTTGGCCATGGAATTATTTAGTAGAAACGTTTAATGAGCTTGGGTACAAAGCTTACCATAAGAATGTAAATAAAATAAACCATAAAAAACCCAATGTTTATATTTGTTGGAATGAGCCAGATAGCTTAGAATTGATCGAGAAATATGCTCCTCATAAAGATAGTGTTATCATTCAGAAATTAACAAGTTTCGACGCTAGTAAAGCAAGTCAAAGAGATTGGACTTCTAATCCAATGCAGTTTTTTAAAGAGTGGAATTGGCCACAATACCAAAAGTTAAAGCAATTAAAAAAGTCAGGATATGAGTTTTATGCTTTTGGCGCTCAGTCTGATGTTGCTTCGTTTCCTATAAAAAATGAAATTGTTACAGAATTTAAAGACCATATATTTTGGATTCCTTGGGGTACGATGACTGTCCCCTATAAAGAAATTCAGCAAAACAAACCTATAATGACTGACTTTAAGTATGATATTGGTTTTGTAGGATCTAGATGGGGTACTGAAAATAGAGGAAACTTACCAGAGTGGGATAATTATTTAATGCCACTTGTAGAAAAATCTGATAATGTAATGCTTGCAGGAAGGGGAACTAAAAAAGGGTCTGTATCTGTTGAAGAACATATAGAGATACTAAGGCATTCTAAATTGTGTCCAATAATTCACGCGGCTTCTTGGAAGGTGGAAAAAGGAATAATGGATCGTTTTTGGACCGTGTTTTCATTAGGGCGTTTCGGAGTGATAGATAACGAAGGGATTCTTGATTTTTATAATGAAGATGAGGTTGTTTTGGCAAGAACAAAAGAAGAGTATATTGATAAAAGTTTATTTTATATTAAAAATGTAGAAAAACAACTCCCATTTATTGAGAAAATTCAAGCTAGAATTAAATCAGAGTATAATCAACATGAAGTTTGGAAAAAAATATTAAAACAAATTAACTAGTTGATTATAACGCGTCTTTATACCAGTTTTCATAAAGTAATTGAAGCTAATAATTACAAGTATGTTTGGGTGCCAAATACACCTGATTTTTTAATTTATTATGCCTATTTAAGTAAGTATAGCAATAGTCAAGTTGAAATTGAAGACCTACTTCTTAATCATACCGACTCTAGAGATGAATACTTAACTTTTAAAGTCGATCAATTGACAGGTGAATCAAAACGAAAGACCATTTTTCTGTATGCTCAAAGTGATACTTTAGCCAATTCTTGTAGCTTGATTTTTGAGTCTTTAAAAGAGAATCATGACTGTTTTTTAATTTATCCGTCTTATAATGATGAAGGTGCACAAGCTTATTTTGAACAGAATAATTATAAATCGTTTAAATTTTCGTCACAATTATTAAAAAAAGAAAAACCAGATATACTTATTTTGTTAAATGATTGGGCAAAAGAAGCAAAAAGAGTAATGGCTCATTGTAACTTGCTAAAGATACCTACTATTTGTATACAAGAATCTATTATCGATTTTGGTGATCATTTTAAAAGAATGACTTTTTCTGATTATGTTTTTGTACAAGGTGTCCAAACAGTGTTAGATCTTGATAGGAAGCATTATTTTCTTACAGGTAATCCAAGGTATGAATTAGGTAGTGAAAATCCTCCAGTTAGTTTAAGCACCGCCTTAATAAATTGTAACTTTACTTATGGTATTTATGAAGAAGTTAGGGACCGTTGGGTAAAAGACATTACTTCAGTATTAGATAGAAATAAAATTAAGTATAAAATTAGTCAACATCCCAGAGATAAAGGAGAGTTAAGTGAATACCAAGACAAAATAATTAAATCAAGTTCAGCTTCTGTCTCTTCTCAAATTTCTGAGGCAGATATAATCTTTACTCGATTTAGTTCATTGATTCACGAAAGTATATTGCAAAAAAAATATGTAATCTATTATAATCCACATCAAGAAAAAATGCAGTATAACTTTAGGTTTAATTCTGAGTTTCTTTTTTTATGTAACTCACCTTTAGAAATAGAAAAAGCACTAAAAAATATCATTGATAATTCTAAAAAGATATCTTCCATAAAATATCAAGAATATAGTATTGAACATTGTTTACCTATTCAAAAAAGTCCTGCACAAATTATAAATAAAATTATTAGTCGCAATGTATTTAGAACAAGAACGTCCTTTTTAATTTCTTGTTTTGCTGTAGTTATATATTATCCGAGTATATTAAGAATAATAAGAAAGTTGAAACCATAGTTAAGGTTTGACTGTTAGTTAGTTAATGTCTTTATTGCTTAAGTTGTCTTAGAGACTTTTGTACACCGAATTCGTTTTACTTTAAGTGTAAGATTCCCTGAATTATTTAGACAAATAATGGTATTAGATGAGATTAGTATAAAGTTAAAAAGAGGAAAGAGCTCCAAAATTATAGAAAATAGCTGCCTTAGAAGAGTGAACCAGGTTAACTTTAAAATAGAAACATGTCGCTAGTAATAAGACTAAACTAAATTTTTATTTTTTTCATCAAATTAAACACTTACAAGAGAACTTAGATGAATTTTCTTCAATTTTAATTGATTGTATTTAGAAGAAAGACTACTTGATAGGTTATCGCTTGCTGAAGTTAAATAATTCAGGTTTGCAAATGATGGTTCAAATAATAAAACACTATATTTGTTTATAGTAAAAAGATAGTTCTTTTATTTGGGAAGCTTCCGTATAAAAAAAAAGGTAACTTTTCAAAAACATTTTTTTTTACATGTTATTTAATAAAATGAAGATGATTAAAAAAATTTTTAAACAATATAAGCGTATAAGAAACGGAGGTTATATTGGAGGCTTGAAATCAGTATTCGAAAATATTAACCTTCTTGATGATGTTTTAAGTGAAAATAGTGATTCTAATCTTACTATAGTAGAAGTTGGTAGTGAGCGAGGTTTCGGTTCTACGTATTATTTAGCAAAATATTGCGTTAATAAGAACCTTAATTTTATCACAATTGACCCAAGCGAAGACAGTATTCAATCTGCAAGAAAAATTATTAACAAGTTTAATTCAGATAAACTTAAAGCAGTTAAACAGACAGGTGAAGATTATTTTAAAGAGAATAACACCAGTAAAATATTATTAGCATACCTTGATGGGTTTGACGTCATATTTCCTGGGGCTTCTGTAAGTCAAGATAGAGTGGATTTTTATATGAGTCTAGGAATCGATTTCCTTAAAGACGGAAACCGTATTTCGGCAGAAGTTCATTTGGAGACGTCAAAGTTAATTTTTGAAAATGTTGTTCAAGGAGGTATTATAGCTATAGATGATACCTTTTATGAAAATAAAGAATGGTCAGGTAAGGGAAAACTAGCAGTGCCCTTTCTTTTAGAAAATGGTTTTAAATCGGTAAATTCAATTGAACGAAAACGGGATCATTCAATTTTGTTGCAAAAAGTGAAAGAGATAGAAAAATAAAAGTATTTTTTATTGTCAACTTTAATTAGATTAAGATAAGATTCTCATTTAATACAGAGAGTTTTATTACCTAAGCTTTAGCTCTATTAATTTTTGGATAGCCCTTCCTTATAAATCCTTAGGCACCTTTCTCGTGCAAATTTATGCTCAACTATTGGCGCAGGGTATGTAAGTTCATCAAAGTCCTTAACCCAAGTCCTAATGTATTTTAATTCTTTATCAAACTTTTTGATTTGTTCAGTTGGGTTAAAGATTCTAAAATAAGGAGCAGAATCACAGCCAGTTCCTGCAGACCATTGCCAGTTTCCATTATTTGCAGATAAATCATAGTCTAGTAATTTCTGAGCAAAATAGGCTTCTCCCCACTTCCAATCAATCAACAAATGTTTACATAAGAAGCCAGCGGTAATCATACGTACTCTGTTGTGCATGTATCCTGTTTCATTTAGTTGTCTCATTCCAGCATCTACAATAGGATATCCAGTTTCACCTTTACACCATTTTTCAAAGTCTTCTTCATTGTTTCTCCATTTTACAGTGTCATATTTTGACTTAAAGTTGTTGGTCTGGATCTTTGGGAAGTGAGCTAGTATTTGCATAAAAAACTCTCTCCAGATTAACTCACTTAAGAAAATTTGATCCTCTTTATTCAATAACGCAATGACTTGACGAACACTTATTGTTCCAAACCTTAAATGAGGACTCAAGTAGCTAGTCCCGTCTAGAGAAGGAAAGTCTCTTGTTTTTGAATAGTTATCGAGCTGATCTAATGAGAATGGTTTAACTTTAATGAGACTTGGATGAATACCAAGCTCTTTTTTTAAAGGAAAAGGCTGTTGGGAATTATTTAAGTTTTTAAATTTAGAATCGACTAAAGGTGTTGAAATGATAGAGGCGTAATTAGTTAGCCATTTGTTTTTGTATGGTGTGTATACGGTGTAAGGTAATCCATCCTTTTTTACCACTTCATCTTTTTCAAAGATTACTTGATCTTTATAAGAAAAGGCAGCTATTTTGTTACGTTTAAATAATTGAAGAATATTTTCATCTCTCAATGTAGCATACGGTTCATAATCTCTGTTAAAGTGTAAGCTATTGACCTTTTTTTCTTTTAATAACATCTCCCAAATAGCTTCAGGCTTCCCTCTAAAACAGGTTAAAGAAGAATTGTGTTTATTTAATTGTCGATTAATTTTTTCTAGTGTATCATAAATGAAATTAACCCGAGGATCATCTTTTGGTAACTCTTCTAATATATGATCATCAAAAATGAAGATAACTTGTACTTTGTTATACTTTTCTAAAGCATTGTGTAAAGCAGTATTGTCTTCAATACGTAAGTCTCTTCTTAACCAAACATAGTTTATCATAATTCTAATGTAAAAAAAAACGTCCTTACAAGTTTTTGTAAAGACGTTTTTTATAAATAATTAACCTTTAGTTTTAACTTTTTATTTCAAATGTTTCCATGAATTTAGTGGTGAAGTCACCTTCTAAAAATTTAGGGTCTTCCATTAATTGTAAGTGAAAAGGAATTGTAGTAAAAACACCTTCAATTACATACTCTTCTAGTGCTCTTTTCATTTTAGTAATCGCTTCTTCTCTAGTTTGAGCAACAGTGATTAGTTTAGAAATCATAGAATCGTAAAATGGAGGAATTGAATATCCTGCATACACATGAGTGTCTATTCTAACTCCATGTCCACCCGGAGCATGATAGTTAGTTATTTTACCTGGAGAAGGCATAAAGTTCTTGAAAGGATTTTCTGCATTGATTCTACACTGAATAGAATGTCCTACAGGGAAATAATCCTTTCCACTTATTTTCTCTCCAGCTGCTATTTTAATTTGCTCTTTAACTAAATCAAAATTAATAACTTCTTCAGTGATAGTATGCTCGACTTGAATTCGAGTATTCATTTCCATAAAGAAGAAATTGCGATGTTTATCGACTAAAAACTCTACTGTACCCACGCCTTCGTATTTAACGGCTAAAGCAGCTTTTTTAGCAGCTTCTCCCATTTTCTTCCTTAATTTATCAGTCATGAAAGGAGATGGTGTCTCTTCTACTAACTTCTGATGTCTTCTTTGAATAGAGCAATCTCTTTCAGACATATGACAAACGTTTCCGTGCTGATCAGCTGCAATCTGAATTTCAATATGGCGAGG
>JAGXIB010000134.1 GCA_024635865.1 Flavobacteriales bacterium | reverse complement strand
ATAGAAAAAAGTTGCTCTAGCTTTTAACTTTGGGTGACGAATAATATAATTAAAATCTCCTGAGGTTATTTTTGTGCTTTCTAAATTTTGCACAATCTGATCTCTAGTTCTTGGCGAGATATATGCAGCTCTTGAAAAAGGAGCTCTTGTTGATTTCTGACCATTTACTTGTAGAAAGTGACGCCCTGTCATTTTATAAGTTGCTCCAGCTTTTAATGCGTAGTTATTAAACTCTTGTTTTTCAGAATCTCCTAAAGAAGACTCAGGAAACCTTCCATTTTGTAGCATTCCCTCTCTCCAAAAAACAGTTCTTTTTTGTTGCACTCCAAAATAAGAATCAATTTTACTGGTCTTATAATCTAATTGACTAAATGCATTAACGGTATTTACATGAATTTTATAATCATACCCAAAAACATCCCCTACTCTAACAATTTTATTTGGAATAGATAAATCATTTTGAGGAACAGTAGGATCTGCAAAGTCTCTTTCAGCAAATTGATCTACATCCAACCAGTATTCTCCTCCTAATAAGTCTTTAATTACTTTATAATTTCTACTCGTATAAGATTCTCCCTTAGCAGCTACTGTTAAAAAAAGTTTTTCGGTTAATGAATTCTGATAATTTAAATCTATTCCATATTGTCTTGGATCTACTCTAGCGTCTTCCAAAATATATTTAGATCGAATACCTACCTCTGGATTTCCAGACCCATTTGCATTATCTACAGTATGCAAGTTTTTTGAATTAGCGAAATACATTGCATCCCAATCTAACTGACTAGTAGTAGGGTCATTTTTCCATGATTCTTCAGCTGCCAAAGCTCCTTCTTCATCTCCCACTAACCTAAAGTAACTAGGTAAGTTTTTGTAGTAATTCGGTCTTGGATCTGCAGCATTATTCCAATTTATGTTAGTACTTCCTGTACTACCAACTATTGCATAGATAGAACTAGTTAATTTTGATTTCTTATTTATTTTCCAATCTTCGGACAATAATAAATAAGGCTTGTGATTATTTCTTGTTCGAGAATTTCTCTTTTCTTTTTCACCTGTCTCACTATTAGTTTGATACCCCCAGTATGAATTATAAAAATTATCTCCTGTTAAATCATAAATCTCTTGAACAGATATTCCTCTTCTGTCCTGAACAGTTGGAGAACCGAAAGCAGTAAAATTTAATTGATGCTTATCGTTTATCTTTTTTCCTACAGACAAGAAATAAGCCATAGCACTGTATCGTGTACCTTCGACATACCCTTCACTTGCCCACCTAGCAGAAACTGAAGCAGATAAAGACCACCCATTTTTTAACACTCCTGTATTGTGCGTAAACATTGCTCTATTTCTATAAGATCGATTCGTTAACGCATACGAAAAACGACTTCCTACTCGTTGAGAAGAGGCTCTTAAATCTATATAAGAAGATCCGCCTACTCCTCCAAATTGGTGAACGGAAGACTTCACTCCTGTATTTACTTCAGGGTAACGAGTAATGTCATTTAAACCTCCCCAATAACCCCAAATAGCCCATCCAGATTCAGGGTCATTCCCTGGCAAAGCTCCCAATCTTATTTGTGTATTCTCTGAGCCATATCCTCTCAATCTAAATCTAGCAGCACTAAAATTAAACCCAGCTGTTCTCGTATAAACATCTCTAGAGGACTGTAAAAGTCCACTTACATTTTGAGATTGGGCTTCCTCAGACACATTTAATTCTGAACCAGAAGCAGTAAATGGAACGATATTTGAAACAGAGTCTGTAGCAGATAAAGTATCTGTTTGAGCACTAATAGAAATGGATAATCCTGAGACTAGTCCGAAAAAAAATAATTTTTTAATTTTCATTTTTTATGTTTAATAAGCTACTATATTTGCATTCGTGAGAGTAACAAATAGTATTTATTTTGCGCAAAATTAAACTTTTACTTTTAAATAATAATCAATATGTATATTAAATCTTTGTTAACAATTATTCTAGTTTCGTTAATAACCTGCTCTGTAGCTCAAAAACCAATATTAGACCCGAAAAAGAAGTATGAAATCGCTGGAATAGGTTTTTACAACCTTGAAAATTTATTTGATACCATTGTAGACCCAGATACTAATAAAATTTTGCAAGATGATTTCACTCCATTTGGAAAAAAGAATTTTAATGCCGAGCGTTACGAAAAGAAATTAATAAATATGGCAGAAGTAATTAGTAAAATTGGAACGGGAATTTTTCCTGATGGACTAGCTTTACTTGGTGTTTCTGAAATTGAAAACAAACAAGTACTGGAAGATCTTTCTGCTCAAAAAAGCATAAAAAGTCGTAACTATCAAATCGTTCATCATGAGTCTCCTGATGCTAGAGGAATTGATGTAGGCTTGATGTACAATCCAAAGTACTTTAAGGTAACAAGTTCTAAATCATATACTTTAGATACCTATTCTGTTGATCAACATTTTAGGACTAGAGATCAACTACTAGTAACTGGAGAGCTGAATGGAGAGAAAATACATGTTATTATTGCTCACTGGCCTTCTAGAAGAGGAGGAGAAAAGAGAAGTGCACCAAGGAGAATTGCTGCTGGAGAATTAGGAAGAAAGATAATAGACTCTATTCAAGCGGTTGAACCAAATGCTAAGGTTATTTACATGGGCGATTTAAATGATGACCCAACAAACAAGAGTGTTAAATCGGCTATGAATACTGTAGGCAAAATAAAAAAGACAACAGATGAAAAACTTTTTAACACCATGGAGTTATATGCCAAGAAAGGTATAGGAACGCTAGCCTATAGAGATAACTGGAATTTATTTGATCAATTAATTCTAACTCCAAGTTTTCTAACTAAAAATAATAATTTTGATTCTTACAAGTTCTTTAAGGCTGTTGTATACAATAAAGAGTACCTAAAGAATGAAACAGGAAAATACAAAGGATACCCTCACAGAACTTATGTAGGTCCAAACTTCCTGAATGGTTACAGTGATCACTTCCCTGTATATATGATTGTCGTAAAAGAAACAAAATAATAAATTCACTTATTAAAACTAAAAAGGCGTTAATTGAATTCAATTAACGCCTTTTTAGTTTTGGGTGAAAAATGATTAACACATCTTTGCTGTTAAAAAAAACAAAGAACAAGAGGCAGCGAACAGTTAGGTAGCTATATTTTTATTTCGCTAAACCTCTTCTTACCACCTTAAAATAACACTTCCCCAGGTAAACCCACTTCCGAAAGCAGCTAAAACAACAATGTCGTTTTCTTTAATTTTATTTTGTTCTACTGCTTCTGACAATGCTATGGCAATTGAAGCTGCTGTTGTATTTCCGTATTTTTGAATGTTATTGTAAACTTGGTTATCTGATAATTTAAACCTCTTTTGAACAAACTGAGAGATCCTTAAGTTTGCTTGGTGAGGGATTAATAAATCTATATCTTCTGCAGAAAAATTATTTTGATCTAAACCTTCTACAATTGCTTCTGAGAAACGAGTAACTGCATGTTTAAATACAAATGGCCCATTCATGTATGGGAAATATGATAAATCTTCTTTGTCGTCTTTAAAATGTTTAACCCATTTAGAGGGGTTAGGGCTAGTTAATGCTAATTCTTCTGCATATTGCCCTTCTGAATGTAAATGAGTTGACAAAACTCCTTTATTATTATCTTCTGTTCTAGATAAAACGATTGCTCCAGCACCATCACCAAAGATGACTGCCATGTTTCTACCTCTGGTAGATTTATCTAGCAAACCAGATTGGGCTTCTGCAGCCACAACTAAAACATTCTTATACATTCCTGTTTTAATGAATTGATCAGCAACTGAAATTCCATAAATAAAACCAGAACATTGTGCTCTTACATCTAATGCTCCTATGGTATGCATTCCTAATAAATGTTGTACCTGAACTCCTCCTCCTGGAAAATAATAATCAGGACTTAAAGTAGCAAAAACAATAAAATCTATGTCCTTATGAGTTAGTCCAGCTTTTTTAATAGCAATCTCGCTTGCTTTAGCAGCCATTGTAGAAGCTGTCTCCCCTAATTCTTTTGAAGCCCATCTTCTTTCTTTAATACCAGTTCTTTCTTGTATCCAATCATCGCTAGTTTCCATAATTTCAGAAAGATCCTCGTTGGTTACTTTTTTTTCTGGGACATAATGACCTGTTCCGATCACTTTTGAATTAAACATAATAAATTTATATGTGTGTGTTTAGATTAATCAAAGCTAATAAATTTTACGAATATTTAAACAAAAATTAAATACTAACCTTTATCTTTGTACCACCAAACCGTTCTATCGCTCTAGTTTACTCTAGTGAGGAAAGTCCGGGCAGCAAAGAGTAGTATGCTTCCTAACGGGAAGAGTTTCATTTATTTGAGATATAGAAAGTGCCGCAGAGAATTAGACTTCCTGCTTATTTATTTAAGTAGGTAAAGGTGAAAAGGTGGAGTAAGAGCCCACCAGTATTATTGGTGACAATAGTAGCTTGGTAAACCTCATACGCTGAAAGACCAAATATACCAAAGTTTATAACGCAAGTTATATAAAGAGTTTCTCGCTCTATTTGGAGGGTAGGTTGATAGAACTTATTAGCGATAATAAGTCCAGATAAATGATAGAACTTAGTTTTTGAACTAAGACAGAACCCGGCTTATAGGTTTGGTATTTTTTTTATAAAAAAGCAACTGTTATGATATTAGTTTCGTTTAAAGACTAAAGTTACTGTTATGAGGTTAGCTATCATACTGTTATTACTATTCAATGTGGTTGGTTACAATTTACAATCCGCTGAGCTTTCTATTTTTGATAAATGGGGAACCATGATTTATTTTACAGATGATATAAATAGAGGTTGGGATGGTGAACACAAGTCCAACCCAGCTAAATCAGATACTTACATTTGGAAACTTAATGTCATTGATCGCTTTGGAGAAGTTCATGATTATAAAGGACATATTCTTCTTTTGAGATAACTAATCGTTTATCTTTGTTATTCTAAAAAAATAACTATGGATTTTTTACCTCCTAAAATAGAAGCCTTCTCTGAAGATCATACTACTGAAGAGACTGCCTTGTTATACGACCTAAATCGTCAGACTCATCTCCAAATAATGATTCCTAGAATGTTATCGGGTCATATGCAAGGAAGAATTTTAAGTCTGTTTAGTAAAATGATTCAACCACAAAACATCCTTGAAATTGGAACTTACACAGGTTATAGCGCATTGTGCTTAGCAGAAGGAATGAAAGAAGAAGGTCTATTAATTACTATTGATAAAAATGAAGAGTTAGAAGAGTTTACCCAGTCTTATTTTAACAAAAGTGATTATGCTTCTCAAATAGATTTCAGGATAGGAAATGCAGTTGATCTAATTCCAAGTATAAACCTAAATTTCGACCTTGTTTTCATTGATGCTGATAAGGCTAATTATTCAAATTACTTTGATTTAGTGATTGAAAAAATAAATAAAGGGGGGTATATTATAGCAGACAATGTACTTTGGAGTGGTAAAGTGGTAGAACCAATTGAGCCAAACGATAAAGACACAAAAGCCATGGTTCATTATTGTGAAAAAATACACAAAGACCCCAGAGTTGAAAATATTCTTATGCCTGTTAGAGATGGTTTAATGATTGCTAGAAAATTATAATTGAATTTCCTTAATTCTAAAAATGAAAAATTTAACACTTCTTTTTTTACTAAGTTTTTTAACTACAAGTATTTTTTCTCAATACCAATGCAGTCATAAAAATCATAAGCTTAGTCAACACAAAACTTCTACTTCAGACAATTTAAGAAGCGATACAATAGATATTTTAAACTATACAGTAAATTTAGACTTGACAGTTAGCCAAACTATTTCGGGTTCTTGTAGCATTGACTTTGTTGCTATAAAAAACAATGTTAACTCACTTAGTTTAGATTTATTGAAATTAACTGTAGACTCTATAAAACAAGATAGTCAAAACTTGACTTTTAGCTATAACGATACTTTACTATTGGTTATATTAAATAATACATTAAGTCAAAATGATACCTCTAGTTTAACAGTCTATTATCAAGGTTCTCCACAAGGAGACCCTAGTGGTTGGGGAGGCTGGTATTTTAGTGGAACCTATTCTTATAATCTAGGGGTAGGTTTTCAAGATAACCCTCATAACTACGGAAGGGTTTGGCATCCTTGCTTCGATAATTTTGTTGAGCGTTCTACTTATCTTTTTAATATCAAAACAGATACTTCTAAAAGTGTTCATTGCAATGGTTTATTGACCAATGAAGTCATAAATGGATCTACTAAAACAACCACTTGGCAAATGAACCAAGCTATTCCTTCTTATTTAGCTTGTGTTGCAACAGGAAATTACACGACTGTTCACCAAAGATACAACAGTAACTTAACAGCGAGCTCCACACCAATTTACCTTTCTGCTCAAGCAAATGATACTGTTAATTTAAAAAATTCTTTTGCAAACTTAACGGGTGCTATGACTGCTTTTGAAAATAACTTTGGCCCTTATTTCTGGGATAAAGTAGGTTATTCGTTGGTTCCTTTTAATGCTGGGGCTATGGAACATGCTACAAACATTGCTTATCCAATATATGCAGCAGACGGATCATTAGGAAGTGAAACTTTAATGGCTCATGAATTAGCTCACCATTGGTGGGGGAATTTAGTGACTTGTAAAACAGCTGAAGACATGTGGATTAATGAAGGAATGGCCTCTTACTGTGAACGTTTATTTTTAGAACAAATTTATGGCTACGATTCCTATATTAATAGTATAAGAGCTAATCATAAAGAAGTGTTGCATCATGCACACATTAACGATGAGAGCTTCTTAGCTTTACATGAAGTTCCTCATGAGTTTACTTATGGAGATCACTCTTATAACAAAGGAGCAGATGTAGCTCATACCTTAAGAAGTTATATGGGAGATACTGAGTATTTCACCACAATGACTAATTTCCTTAACGACAATAAATTCACCGCTGTTGATGCTTATGATTTAAGAGATTACATCAATAACAATAGTTCAGTAAATGTGAATGACTTTTTCAACGACTGGATTTTTAACCCAGGATTCCCACAGTTTAGCATTGATTCTGTAAAAACGATTAACAATGGTTCTACTTTTACCAATACGGTCTTTATAAAGCAAAAACTAAGGGCTGCTCCAAATTATTTTTCTAATGTTCCTTTAGATATTACCTTTAAAAGTTCTAATTGGGCAGAAGAGACTTTTCCTTTTATCATGGATGGAGCTAATAACTCTTTTCAGTTTACGACTTCTTTTGCACCTGTCCTATCTTTTTTAAATGGAGCAGACAGAATAAGTCAGGGCGTTACTGCCGAAAATCAAACGTTAAGTTCTACAGGGATAAAAAACTTTAGCTATTCTTTTTTCAGAACAGACGTCAATAATATAAGTGATTCTGCTTATATTAAGGTCGAACATAACTGGGTTGCTCCAGATGACTTTAAAGATGGAAGTGAAGGTTTTCTCTATGACCTTTCAACAGAACGATATTGGAATGTAACAGGAATTTTACCAGCCACTTTTGATGCTTCTATTCGATTAAAGTATAACGGAAGAAATACAAACGCCGGAAACTTAGATAACCAGTTAACTTCTTCTGCTGGATACATAGAAGATAGTATGGTATTATTTCATAGAAATAACCCAAGTGAAGATTGGGAAGTTGTTACTAATTGCACTTTTAATAGTCAAGGCTCTAACACAGATGGTTCTGGGAGGGTTGATGTAGATGAGTTTAAATTTGGACAATACACTTTTGGCTGGAAACAAGGAACAGTTGCTATAAATGAAAAAAACAAAGAGGTACCTGAATTAAAAATAACACCAAACATCGTCTCTGACTTTTTAACGATAGAGTCAAAAGGTCATAATGAAAACCAAATTATTTCTATTATAGATATGAACGGAAAAGAAATTTTTCGCGGTTCTATTACAAACTCAACTACTCTTAATATAGAAAATTGGAGTAAGGGAAGTTATTTTGTGATGCTTTTAGAAAGTGGAAAGAAACTGAATAGTAAACAGTTTATTAAAAATTAACTTATAGCCTATTGATGTACCCTGTTAGCTTTTCTCCTTTATCTAAAATCATTTTTTTTGACAATCTATTTTTACCTTTTTTAATTGCAGCATCCGAAACATACAATAAATCAGAAATTTCTTTGTTCGATAAATTTAACTTCATTAAAGCTGATAATCTTATGTCATTTTTAGTCAAAGACTCACTTACAACATTGTTTAATTTAGAGAAGAAGCTTGGGTAAAGCATCTCAAACTCTATCATAAACTCGCTCCATTCATTTTTTGTATTCAACTTTTCTAGTAAAAGTTTAGACTTCTCTTCATCATGCACACTTTCACTTATATCTACTTTTAACTTTTCAATCAAATTATTTTTTTCTAATATCATTTTCTGAGCACTGCTAAGACGTTGAGTTAATTCTCTTTTCTTAACTTCAATAACCTTCATCCTTATACTTGAAATAATTAGTTTTCTCTTTTTTAATAGGTACTTGGCGTAAATCACAATACACATTATAATAATAATCAGTAATAATATAAAAAACAAATAACGATCACTTACCTTCGCTAATCTGGTAGCTTTTATTTCAGCTTCTAGTTGTTGGTTCTTTTCCTCCTTTAACTTTACATTATACAGAATAGTAAGTTCCTCTATATTTTTTTGAACTTCTAAACCAGAAAGCGAATCAACTATTTGATGTTTTATTTCTAGATTTTCTATTGCTTTATCACAGTCACCTTTATAATAATAAATTTCAGTTAAGACATCATGCACATTTTTAAGTAGTTGTAAGTACGAATACTTATTAGCTACTTTCTGTGCTTTTTTAGCATAAGTTATCGCCTTATTATATTTTTTAGATCGACTATATAACAATGCAAACTGTAGATTTAAATTGCATAAATCATAAAATTCGTTTTCGGCTTCTAATATTGGCAATGCCTTGTTTAGGTATAACAGAGCACTATCAATTTCTTTGATGTCTAAATAAAATTGACCTATCGCTCTGTATGTTTTTGCTATGTATTGATTGTAAGAAACTATTAATGAAAGCTGATTTGATTTTTTAAAAAAATCAAGAGCTATATCTCTATCTTTATCATAATAACAAACTCCAATTTGATAGTAAGAACTAATAATTCCGAGTGTATCTCCTCTTTCTTGTTGAATCTTTATTGCTTCTTCGTGCTTTAGTATTGCTTCATCTAATCGCTGAGTCATTCCATAAACTTTTCCTATCCCTGTAATACATTTTGCATAAAGGCTTGAATCTAAACCTAATAAATCATTTTCTAGTCCCTTGTTAAAGTAAAAAAGAGCAGAATCATATTGATCTAGTTCATTGCAAAAGGTATTGCCTATAGAAATATACGCTTCTTTTAAAAGAACATGTTCATTCCTTGTTAAGTCTGCTCCTTCATATTTTGAAATAATATTAAACCCTTCTTCCAATAAAGAATCTTTATTAGAGAACAAGGTTCCATTTTGACTAAAGAAATAGCAAGGTAAAAGAAGTAAAATAATTAATCTCATAAAAGTTAAGTCACAATTAATCTTACAACAAATATAATAGGTAATGACTCTTAGTTATGAAAAAACAAAAAAATAAAAAGTAGACTTTTAGTAGACATTACAGAAATAGACTCTAATATTTTAAACTGTCTACCTAAAGTAAACCCAGATCAATAACTAACATTATATTTTTGGATCAAATTAATTCATTATCAAAAAAAACAAAATATGAAAAAGATTATTTTTTATTCAATTGCATTTACTGCACTTACATTTACTTCATGCGCAAAAGAATATACATGTGACTGCGAAGTAGAACACAAAGAAACTGCTCAGGGTTATAGTTACAGCTACAAGTTTAATCAGGATACAAAAATTAAGTCCAAAGAAAAATCTGCTGAATCTGCATGTAGTGGCCTTGATTATGAAAACTCTGAGACAGATCAGTATCAAGTAAAACAAGAGGTAATTCAAAAATGTGAAATAAAGTAATACCAAACATTAAACCAATAAATAATTATTTTTTTAGATTAGATAGAGGTCCGCATGAAAACGGGCCTCTTTTTTTTTACCTCTATTCAAAAATTATTTTTCCAGTACCCATCAATTTATTTTCTTGAAGAACAGTATAAAAATAAATTCCACTTTCAAGACCATTTCTTTTCAGTTGAACATAAGAGACGTTAGATAGTTGAATTCTTTGAACCTCTTGACCTAATGCATTTTGAAGACTGATTTCTCCTTTATTAAGTTCTCTAGAAAAAGTAATTTTTGTTACTTATAGAATTAGATACTTGAGTCCTAATATTATTAACATTTAAAGTCTCAGATTGTTGGCCAAATACTGATAAAATGATAAGAGTTAAAAAGGGTAGAATTACTTTTTTCATAATGAGGGCTTTGAACTAAAGTAAGTAATAAGAATCAATAAAGAAGTTCCAAACTTGTGAAAGGTATTTAACGGTAGTAAATAAAAAAACCCATACAGATTTGAGGTTTGTTAAACTTCGGTTTAACATGGTTGAGAACGCAGCTTCAGGTTTGTAATCCGACTGGCGATCTATAAAGAACGGTCGGCACGCCATTGCTAAAGCAATTAATTCCCAATTTTTATAATTGTTAAGTTTAAAAAACTATACTGTATGGGCGGCTTGCGCCTAGAATTAAAACAGACCTCGGTGGGCGTTAATTCATACCATAAAAATACTACTTTTGTAATAGAAAAGCTAAATAGCTATGAAAATATTTTTTAAAAACGTTATTCCTGCTCCTTTAAAAGAGGAAGACTTAAACTCATCCGAAGTTTGGGATTCAGAATTAAAGACAGAAGGAAGTGTTCCATATTTCTTGTCTTCTAATTCTGGAAAAGGAAAAAGTACCTTTTTAAAATATTTATATGGCCTCAGAAATGATTATGAAGGGAATATTTACATCGATGAAAAAGACATTGCAACGTTCTCACTATCAGACTGGGCAAACATTAGAAAAGAAAAAGTAGCTTACTTACCTCAAGACTTACAATTAGTAGATCATTTAAGTGTTTGGGATAATTTAATTTTAAAAAACAAATTAACAAGTCATTATTCTGAAAAAGAAATTAGAGACTTTTTAGCCTTATTTAATATAACTTCACAAATAGATAAACCAATTAATCAATTGTCTATAGGACAACAACAACGAGTAGCTTTAATTAGAACACTTCTACAACCTTTTAAATTATTGTTATTAGATGAACCATTTAGTCACCTAGATGAAGAAAATATAAAAATAGGCTTTGATTTGATTGACTCTATTTGTAAAAAAGAAGATGCTTATTATATTATTGCCACATTAGGTTATAGCTATGGAGTAGAAAGCAATAAAACGTTATTATTATGATTGGTAAAGCATTTAAGCCCACTGGTAATAAAAAGACATTAATTCTATCAAGCATTGGGACAATTATTGGACTCTGTCTATTATTAATAGCTGTTCAAGTTTATACAGATGTAAATTATGCAATAGATCATAATGATAATGACCAGTATTTAGTCATAAAAAAACAAATCACAACTTTAAATACTATTGGTTTAACCTCCTCTTCGTTTACCAAAGAGGAGATCAAAGACATAGAAAATCAGGATTTTGTTACTGAACTTGCTCCATTTAAAAGTGGAAACGGAGTCGAAGTAATGGTAGTAATGAGTCTAGAAGGAGGTAACTTTCCTCCTTTTTCTACCCTAGCTTTTTTTGAATCTGTTCCCGATCAGTTTATAGATGTAGAAACAAAAGATTGGACTTGGAAAGAAGAAAGCAATGAAGTCCCTATTATTTTACCAAATACCTTTCTAGACGCCTATAATTATGGCATTGCCCCATCGATGGGAGCCCCTCAAGCAAGCAAATCATTAATTAGCGGTATAAAGTTCAACTTAAAAATAAGAGGAGAAAAAGGAAGTACTGTTTTTTATGGACGAGTTGTTAATTTCTCTGACCGAGTAAACTCCATATTGGTTCCAGAAGACTTTTTAAATTATTTAAACAAAACCTATGGAAGTTCTAAGGAAATAAAACCCTCTCGGATTATTTTTTCCACTCCTAACAAATCTAATCCAGCTATTGAATCCTATCTAAATCAAAATAATTATGAAACAAATAAGGATCAATTAAAAGAAAACATTATTCAACAAGTCACAAGTAACCTATTCTATTTCTTAGTTGCTATCGGCTTAATTATTGTTTTTCTTGCAGCTCTTTTATTCTTGTTATATAGCCAGATCATTATTAATAAGTCCGAAAAGGAAATTAAAATACTATTACTTTTAGGTTATAATTGGGAATCGGTTACAAAATCTATCATCTTATTATTTGTAAAAATATATGGAGCTGTAACCCTTATTTCCTTCCTAATTTTATATCTATTTAAAGTCTTTTTTGATCAATGGTTAGCAAATAAACTTGACTTGAATTTACCCAATTCAATTGCAACAATTACCTTTGCAGTCGGTTTGGCATTTATATTGCTATTCCTACTTATAAATTACATAAGTATTAGTAAAGCAATAAAGAATATTGCTCAACCTAAATAATTGTAAAATAATGTTAAAAACGATTTAGCAAAGCATCTTAATAATAACTTAGTCGTCTATTTAAAAAGACACAAAATATTTATTCATGAAAAATTTAATCTTACTACTTTTAATTGCAACTGGTGTAAACATAAGCGCTCAATACAATTTAAAATTTAAAATTGATGGACTTTCAGATACTACAGTATATTTAGCCCGTTATCTTGGTAATCGTTTATACTATGCGGATACCACTGAAGCTAAAAATGGCGTAGCGGTTTTCAATAAAGACGATTACCCAGGAGGAGTTTATGCTGTTATTTGCCCAGGACCTAAATATTTCGAATTTATAATGGCTGATAAAACGGTGGAAATTGAAACCTCAATGGATAACTTTATCAGTAATATGAAGGTGATTAAGTCGAAAGAGAATAAAATTTTCTATGATTATATAGGGTTTATAAATCTAAAAAAACCAGAGGCAAAGTTACTGGGAGAGGCAAAAGCTAAACTAGATCCTAAAAAAGATAAAAAGAAAATTGCAGAATTAGATGCGAAAGGAACTGCTTTAGATCTTGAAGTTAAAAGCTACCAAAAGAAATTGGCAACAGAGAATAAAGACTTGTTAATTGGTCGTATTTTAAATATGTCAATCGATCCAGTAATTCCAGAAGAAATTAAGAAAAATGATACGTTACGATATAAATACTACAAACAACATTTCTGGGATAATATAATGTTAGAAGATGAACGTTTAGTTCACTCTCCGGTATTCCATAACAAGCTAGAGTTCTTTTTTCAAAAGATGTTATTACAACAACCAGATACTATTTGTGCAAATGCACATCAAATAATTAGTCAAATAAAAGAAGGTACAGACTTATTTAAGTATGTTGTTCACTATGTAACTTATAACTATGAAACCTCTAACATAATGGGAATGGATGCAGTCTTTGTGTGCATGGCGGACACTTACTATTGTCCTCCAGAAAACACAAAAGCATTTTGGATTGGCGACAGTGCTTTAGTAGAACTGTGTGAACGTAAAAATGCTTTAAAGCCACTATTGGTTAATAAAGTAACCCCTAACATTAGATTAGCTGACACCACTGAAAGCAAATGGGTTGACTTGTATAAAGATGTAAATAATAAATACATTGCATTATTGTTTTGGGCTGACGATTGTGGTCATTGTAAAAAAGAGATTCCTAAAGTTAAAGAATTATACGATGAGTTAAAATCAAAAGGAGTAGATATAGAAGTAGTAGCCGTAGGAACTAGTCTTGAAAATGATGGATGGAGAAAGTTTATTAGAGATAAAAAATTAGACTGGATCAATATCTCAGATTTTCCCGGAGCTAATAAAACACCAGAAAAATACATTTTCGAACAAAAAGTTACTGATCTGCAAAGCTTAAACTTTAGAAAAACATATGATATCTTTAGTACTCCTCAAATCTATTTATTGGACCAAAATAAAGTAATACTAGCAAAAAAGCTAGATGCATTAAACTTGGCTAAGATTATGGAGATGAAAGAAAAATTAGATGAACTAGAATTCACAAAAAAAGAAACAATAGCTAAGGCAGAAGAAGAAAAAAAGAAAAAAGAAAGAGAAGCAAAAGCTGAAGCAGCAAAAGCTAAAACAAAATAAGCAACTCAATTTTCTAATATAATTAAGATAAAGCCCTCCATATAAGAGGGCTTTTTTTATATTTGTTTCTATGACAAATATGAAACAATTTATTGAGGGCTTACCTAAAGCCGAATTACATTTACATATAGAAGGAACTTTCGAACCAGAGTTGCTATTTAAAATAGCAAAAAGAAATAACATTAAATTAAAATACGATAGTGTTGAAGAACTCAAAAAAGCTTATAAGTTTAATTGTTTACAAGATTTCTTAGATATTTACTATCAAGGTGCAGGAGCATTAATTCATGAACAGGATTTTTACGATTTAACTTGGGCTTACATGGAGCAATGCGCTAAACAGAATGTAACGCATACCGAAATAATGTTTGACCCACAAACACATACAGAAAGAGGTATTTCTTTTGATACTGTTATTAATGGTATATATAAAGCAACTCAAGATGCTGAAAAAAAATGGGGAATTAGTTCTTTTTTAATTATGAGTTACCTCAGGCATTTATCAGAAGAAGAGGCGTTTAAAACACTAGAACAATCAAAATCACACAAAGCAAAAATTAAAGCTGTTGGATTAGATTCTTCAGAAAAAGGAAATCCACCAAGTAAATTTAAAAATGTATTTGAAGCCTCTGTCAAAGAAGGTTATATTCCAGTTGCGCATGCTGGAGAAGAAGGAGATGCTGACTATGTATGGGAGGCAATCGACATCTTAGGAATAAAAAGAATAGACCATGGCAATAACTCATTACAAGATGAGAGACTAATTGCAGAGATCATTAAACGTGATTTAGCTCTAACTGTTTGTCCACTCTCAAACACTGCTTTACAAGTTATAAAAGATTTAAAAGATCATCCTTTAAAAAAGATGATAGACCTAGGGTTAAAAACAACAATAAATTCTGATGACCCTGCCTATTTTGGAGGACAAGTTAACCAAAACTATATTGAAATTCAGAAAGCCTTAAGTTTAACAAAAGAAGAGCTATATGAATTGGCTAAGAATTCTTTCCAATATTCATTATTAGGTGAGAGTAAAAAAGCTGAAAAATTAAAAGAATTAGAAGATTTCTTAAACTAAACGTCTAAAAAATTAAATAAAAAGACTCAAGTTTACTTGGGTCTTTTTTTGTTTAATTAAATAGATTAATCTATTTGAAAATCGTAGTTAATAATTCTAGCAACAAATTAATAGTCAACTATAAAAGAAAAAAGTATTATACTTAAAGTCTATGCAAATGATAGTGCATATGTAATTTTCTAATAAAAAATAATATCTATCATAATAGTCTTTTTTACTTAGATTTTATATCAAAAAAAAGCCTTTACTAATTTTACTTAGTAAAGGCTTTTAAAAAACCGGCAACGACATACTCTCCCAGATTTCACTCTAGTACCATCTGCGCTAATGGGCTTAACTTCTCTGTTCGGAATGGGAAGAGGTGGACTCCATT
>JAGXIB010000133.1 GCA_024635865.1 Flavobacteriales bacterium | reverse complement strand
CTCTTCATTACAAATTGTTTGGGTTAATGATCCTGTTAATGCTGGCAACACTGTTAAGTTTACGGTTACCGTACTATCGCATCCATTTGCTCCAACATTTGTAAAAACTTCAGTTCCTGATGGATTAGAAGCGTCATAAGTTGTTCCGTTTACAACTATACTCTCTTCATTACAAATCGTTTGGGTTAGTGATCCTGTTAATGCTGGTAACACTGTTAAGTTTGTGTTAACTATAGAGTCACAACCGTTTGCCGCTGCTCCAGTTAGTGTCTCTGAATATTGACCTGTAGAGGTATAAGTATTACCATTAACACTAATATTATCTCCACTACAAAGAGTTACTACTTGATTGCTCGTTGCTGAAAGACTATTTAAAACCGTAATTACTGCATTACAACTGGATAAATTTCCAGAAGGATCAGCTACAATAAGCGTAACATTGTTAGCTCCTATATTATTACAACTATAAACAGGAGGTGGAGCAAATTGACTATTAATCCATCTACCTGTAACAGGAGGGCAAACATCTGTTGAACCTCCATCAATGGAAAGTGCAGAAACGGTAACGTTTCCGTTAGACCCTAAATAAGCATTAATATTTTGACATACAGCAGTGGGTTTAATCGTATCGATAATATTTAAAAGATACCTACAACTGTCCACGTTTCCGTAAGGATCAGTGCCTTTTACCCACAACTGTTGAGATCCTGTTACGCAGTTAAATACTACTGAGTCACTCCAAACACCTCCTATAAAAGGTCGAACTTTTTTAACTATAGAACCACAATTGTCTGTAATATTTGCTTCACTTGAATAGAAGGTTATTTTCCCATCTGTTTTAAGGTACTTTGTTCCAAAAGTATTTGGGAAACAATTTGTTATAACAGGTTTTATGTTGTCGACAACATTAATATTCGTAGTACAAACGGAGCTATTGTTAAGCCAATCTGTTATCGTCATTGAAACAGGAATAGTAGTCCCAACATTTGAACAATTAAAACTACTTGGAGAAAAGGTTATCTGATCAACAAAACAAGATACATCACTACCATTGTCTAGATCTGAAAATGCTGGGATATATGTTCCTGAAGTATTTACACTTTTTGTAATATTAGTTTTACAAACTGCATTTAAAGTTGTTTCATCACAAGTTATTAACGTTATACAATAAGAATGAATACAAAGTTTCGGCCCCAAATTAGGAGCGTCATCAATAGCTCCAATAGACCAAGAACCATATGGAGCATTTCCTCTATAGAAACTTAAAGCATCATTATTTGGAGCTACAGTATCACTTATTGAAACATTTGGAACAGTTGCAGGTAATAATGACGGATACCCGTCTCTAAAAAAAATCGTATCGTTTACAATATTGGTATTCCCCGAAAATGAAGCGGTAGTTCCGACAAAAGGACCAGTTGATATAGAAGCGGCTAAATATCTTCCCCCTCCAAAAGGTCCGTTAATTTTAAACCCTACATGGGATAAATCTACAGGAATACCAGTAGTAGAAGTACAACTACCATCATCGGTCTTCGACCAATTTATTTCAACTATAACATCAACTATTTTATGCCCTATTGGGATATCTATGCCAGAATTAAAATTTACGCTTCCAACAAAAGTCCCTGTAGTATTATCAAATGACTGAGTTGGTCCGCTATAGCATTTTGTAACAGTGTTTTGATAATTTTGAGTTTGTGCATTAAAAGATAAACTACCTAAAAGGAAAAGAGATAGTAAATAAGTAACTAGAGTTTTTTTCATAGTCATATTAAAATTGTTTTTATAATCACGTAAAAAAAAGTAAAATAGTTGGTTAAAAAAAATAGAAAGTTAGAATATATTATTTAATCAATAAGATTTACAACCGAAACAAAATGACACCCTGTTCCCAACAATACGAACAGGTGGAAAATTGCATGGTTAAAAGTCAATGACCGAACCATATAAAGTAAAGCTCCAATGGTATATGCAAAACCTCCCGCAAACAACCAGTATAGACTATCTTCAGAAATACCCCTAGATAAAGGGCTGTAAGCTATCACTATAATCCACCCCATCGCTACATAAAGAATGGTAGAAAGCTTATCAAACTTTCCTGTGAAGAAGAGTTTAAAAATAATTCCTAGCAATGCTACTCCCCAAACAACTCCAAAAATAGACCATTTCCATGCTCCTTCTAGACCGACTAGCGTAAAAGGGGTGTAAGTTCCAGCAATTAGGACATAAATAGAAGCATGATCTAAGATATTTAATCTCTTCCTTAGTTTAGGTTTCTGAACTGCATGGTAAATAGTTGAAGCTGAATAAAGTATGAACATACTTATTCCAAATACTATATAACCAATTAAATGGGCAGTAGTTCCCTTTGTATTTGATAAATTAATTAAATAGACTAAAGCTGGAATACTTAAAACCATTCCTACCCCATGCGTTACCACATTTGAGATCTCTTCTGCTTTTGAATAGTATTTAATTGTTTCGTCAGACATCCCTTTAATTTTTCGCAAAGGTATTTCTAAAGTTGGTTAAGGTTAAGTTAAAACTGTTTAATAATGTTAAAACTATTCTTCGTTATCTAATTCTGCAGATAAAATCATAACCGTCTTAATAATAGCAAAATCATCGGTAAACGCTTTATCAACTTTCATTTTCATATGAATATTGAATAACCCTTGAGCAATAAACTGATCTAAAAGAACATCTTCTTCTAAAACTAAATCTAAAGTAGTAGATCCAGGGGTATCAAAAGCATTATTACTACCATTTTGACTAGAATATGACCCTAGTTTTACAGCGTTATAATATGCCGTTAAATTATTAGGATCTCTAAATGTAAATGTACTATCTGCAGTAAAATTATGGTTACAAACTACGATTTCTAATGTTTCATCTAACATAGAAAAATCACAACTTTCAACACTCGTTAACTCCATAGTTACAGCAGTTGGTCTGATATTTCTTGCCAAACTTGCATAAGGATTAGGATTTTCAGTCTCAATTATATTCTCGTAATTTATGTTACCAAAAATACCTAAGCTTTGGCAAGCTCCCCAACCTGATGCTGAGAATGGTAAAACGGTATTAGGTACTTTTATATAAATAGTTTCTTCTAATTGAATAGGTGTATTTGCATACTCCTTAGTATTACCATCTAACTTTGCTAATCTTTTTTCTTTATTACAACTACTGATAGAAAGTAAAGTTAGAAATGAAATTGAGACTATTTTATAAATCATAAGAATTCTATTTATTATCGTAAATATAAACTTTTTATTTCTAATCAACAAGACTTCAATAAATTACCTAAAAATAAAAAAGTTTGTTTATTCTATTATAAGCAACCTTAAAAATAATTTAGTGTTATTAAAATAAATCATCTATTCATTAAAAAAATATGAACAGTACTATAGCTATTGATAACTATGATTTAGTTAACTATATTGCAATCGCAAAAGTGGTTACTGAAGAAGACATAATAGCAGGATGTAAAGCAGGAAAACGATCTGCTCAAAACGACTTATATAATCGGTATAGTGGAGCTATGCTTGGGATAGCTATGCGTTATTCGAATAACAAAACAGAAGCAGAAGATGCACTTCAAGAGGCTTTTATTAAAATTTATAAAAACATTATTAGTTTTGAAGGTAGAAGAGATGGGTCTTTAACTACTTGGATAAAAACAATTGTAGTGAACACCACACTTAGCATTAATAAAAAAAACAAAAAACATAACTACACTGAAGATGTTGAAGCAATTAAAATAAAACACACTGGTCTTGAAGAGGAAGTCACGGATATTAAGTCTACACAAGATAAGATATTCGAGGCGCTAAGTCAATTACCTAGTGGATATCGAACTGTTTTCAACTTATACGTTATGGAAGGGTATACCCATCAAGAAATTGCTGACATTCTTTCCATATCTGTAAACACCTCTAAATCTCAACTATCAAAAGCAAGAAAATTTTTAAAAAAAATCTTAGGTTATAATGAATAATAATGAATTCGATCAATTAATAAAAGAAAGTTTAGAAAACTTTTCTTCAACACCTTCTTCTAAGCTGGGTAAAGAATTAGGTAGGAAAATGTTTGTGAAAAACATTTGGCTATTTCATAAAAGCAAGGCTTTAATTCTTTTATTATTGTTAGGAGCTTCTTCTCTATTTTTCTTAAAAACAGACTCTCCTATAAGTCAAGACTTAATGGTGTCGAATAAAGATTCCGAAAATAAAAAGGAAAACAAAGAACTAAGCAATAATAAATTAACTTCTGTTAGAGTCAAAGAAAAAGAAGAAGTGAATACTTATACTAATAATGAGAATGGCGAACCGTTAAAAATCAATAGTAATAAAAGTAAAGTCGTTAATAATAGTGTTATAAGAATAAATAATTCAACAATAACTCACAAAAATACTTCTGAAGAAAATAATTTAAGCCATAACTTAAATTCAACTCATAAAAAAAATAAACAACTAAATAATAAAAAACTTGCTAATGCTACAATAGAAAAACTTTCTAGCGCAACAGTAAGAAGTGAAGGTTTAAATGTTCTTAAAGAAAAAACTAAGGAAAGTAAAGATTATAAATTCACAAAAAAAGAAGCCAAGTATATTGAAGCTAAAATAGACAATGAGTTAGTAGAGTTTGTAAATAAAGCCAACTTCTCTGATGATTATGCTATGGAAAAAAATGGAAAAATATCGATTGACGCTTTTTTTACACCTTATAATCAAACAAAAATTGTTAATCACGTAAATGAAAAATATTCGAATAATTGGTGGGATTTTTATAAAGAGGAAGGATATGTCAATAGTCAATTAGAAGCAGGTATAAGAATTAATTACGATTGGAAAAACATAATTGTTTCGACTGGATTCAATTATGACAAAATAATTGAACATACTCCTAAATACATCTATGAAAAATCTGACAATGAGTCTCTAATGAATCTATTAAATGTATCTGAAATAAGCGGGGTTCAGGTCAATGGGGTCGATTCTGCTCATTATGTTTTTTATACTGCTCAAGACAAAGAGTTAATTACAAGTCTTACAGAAAACCAATCTAACAGTTATCACTATGTATCTATACCATTGAAACTTGGTTATGAATTTGAGGCATCAAAATTTTCAATAATAGTACAGGGAGGGCTTTCTTATAATCGATTAATTGGAGCGAAAGGAAATTACCTAAGAAAATATGAAAGTAAAGAAAACATTGATGTATATTACAACCAAGGAATTGAATTGGCATTACTCTCTCGTAAAAATCAAATGTTAAAATCATCTTACTTTTCATTTATAGCCTCTATTGCTGGAAATGCAAGACTTACTTCTTCACTAGATTTATTTGGAGAATTTACTTATTATAAAAGTCAAGATTTAATTACTAAAAATGATTACTTTAATGGTAAAAAATTAACTAATTTTGGTACAAACTTTGGTATTAAATATTATTTACAACCACGCTTAAATAACAATAAAACTACACAACAGTTATTTTAGGACATTGAATGAAGTACTGCCTATCATACATATTTATTATTTTTATTTCAACTTTTGGAATGGCTCAGCTGGTTACAAACAGTAATGTAAGTCCTAATAACCTAGTTCAAAACACTTTATTAGGAGCAGGAGTAAATGCTTTTAACATCTCCTATACTGGCTCAAACAATGCGATTGGTTATTTTAATGGTAGCTCTTGCAATATAGGTCTTGCTTCAGGAATAATTATGACTACTGGCACAGTTAGAAACGAAACCTCTCTTTTTGGTGCTCAACAGGGACCATTTGGACCAAATGATGAACCAGGAGCAGGTATTGACAATAACGAACCTGGAGATGGACAATTAAATGCTTATGTCAATGGAACAGATACCTATAATGCATCAGTTTTAGAATTTGACTTTGATGCTACTGGAAGCACCGTTTCTTTTAATTATGTTTTTGCTTCAGATGAATACCCAGAATTTGTAGATGCTGGTTACAATGATGTCTTTGCTTTTTTAATTAGTGGTCCCGGAATAGTTGGAAGTAAAAATATTGCAATTATACCTGGCACAAATACACCAGTAACCATAGACAATGTTAATTCTGGACTAAATAGTTCCTATTATATTAATAACGGTGATGGCAATTCAGCTCCTCAGAATAATAACAGCTCACTAGTACAATATGATGGTTTCACTACTGTTTTAACCGCGAGTTCAGAGGTTCAGTGTGGGGAGACCTATCACATAAAAATAGCAATTGCTGATGCTGGAGACGGAGCATATGACTCTGGAGTTTTTTTAGAAGGAGGAAGTTTTTCAAGTCCTGACCCTATGCTTATAAACTCACAAGCAACTTCAATAGGTAACTTAAATTCAGATCAGTTATTAGAAGGGTGCTCTAATGCAACCATAAACTTTACAAGGTCAGATTCAGTAAATTTTAGTCAAACATTTCAACTTACCTATTCTGGTTCTGCTATAAACGGAACAGATTATTCAATTTTACCAAACACCGTTACCTTTCCTGCAGGACAAGCAACAACCTCTATTAATTCTCAAACAATAGCAGATAATATTCCAGAAAACTTAGAAGATCTAACTATTGGTATTATCTACAGTGGATTATGTGGACAACAAACAACAGTTTCTACTACTCTTCAAATAGTTGATCAACCTACACTAAGTGTTACAATGCCTCCTAATCAAGAACTGTCTTGTATTACTGGTTCTTCTATTTTATTATCTCCTACGGTAACAGGTGGAACTCCTAGTTATAATTATAGTTGGAATACTGGAGAAACTACTCCTACTCTTTTAGCTGAGCCACTTGACACAACAACCTATGTCTTAACTGTTACTGATCTCTGTGGAGTACAAGTAGAAACGGACAGTGTGAGGCTAACTATAGCTATATTCGAGCCTTTAACGATCATAGCTAGTAATGACACCAGTGTTTACTGTCCTAACTCACCAATAAACATTAGTTCTGTCTCCTCTGGAGGTGCTGGAATAGTAAGTTATAACTGGAGTAATAATGCAGGGACAAACACAACTGCAACTGTTCAGACTCTCGTTGACTTTACTTATATTATTACAGCTAAAGATCAGTGCGGGAACGAAGCTAAAGATTCAATTCTTGTTGATGTAATTAGAGATACTTTATCAACAGAAACTTATGGGGACACTACTATTTGCCCGTTTGGAGAAGCAGTTATAGGCGTAAGTGCTACTAGTGGAACTGGAGACTATAGGTATGAATGGGATTTTAATGGAGATACGAATGAGGTTACTGTTTCCCCTTCTAATTCTCAGTATTTTTATGTTAATATCTATGACTCCTGTAATACCTATTTTATAAGAGATTCAGTTCTCGTTTCTACCAATAAACCAACGGCTAACTTTTATACGAGCCCTTTAGAGGGAATAGAAAAACTACCTATTTATTTTGGAAATGAATCTCAAAACGCAACTATTTATGAGTGGGACTTTGGAAATGAAGAGACCTCATTTGAGCTAAACCCAACAACCACATATTTTGTTGAAGGAGAGTATCTTGTAACACTAGTTGCTATTGATGATCTAGGATGTAGAGACACAACACTAAAAAACTTCACTGTTCATCCAGAGTATTTTGGCTATGTTCCCAACTCCTTTACCCCTAATGGAGATGGAGTAAACGACTTCTTTAAAGGATCTTTTTTAGGAATAAAAGAGTCTGAACTTTATATTTTTAATCGTTGGGGAGAACTTATTTATCAATCAACTAGTACAAGAGCATATTGGGATGGGACTGATAAAAATAAGCAATCAAAATCAGATGTTTACATTTATAAATATATTGTAAAAGATTATAGTAACATTACCCATGAATATTTCGGCCATATTAATCTAATAAGATAGTTTAAAAAAAAAGCTATATTTTGATTTTAATAAAAAAAATGTTGTAAATTCGCAAACTGAAAATTATATTTTAATTAACGGGGTTTAGGACCCTTTTAAAACAATTAAACAAAATGGCAACAAAATTAAGATTGCAAAGACACGGTAAAAAAGGAAAGCCTTTTTATCATTTAGTAGCAGCTGATGCTAGAGCAAAAAGAGATGGTAAATTCATCGAAAAAATAGGAATTTATAATCCTAACACTAATCCAGCAACTATCGAGATTGATTTCGAGAAAGCATTAGATTGGACGATGAAAGGAGCTCAACCAACTGACACAGTGAAAGCCTTATTATCATACAGTGGTGTTTTATACAAAAAACATTTACTTGCTGGGGTAAAGAAAGGAGCCTTAACTGAAGCGCAAGCAGATAAGAAATTTGATGCATGGGCTAAAGAAAAAGAAGCGAAAATCCAAGCGAAAAGAGATGGTTTATCTGCAGCAACTGCAGCAACTGACTCTGCTAAATTTGAAGCTGAAAAAGCTGTAAAAGAAGCAAAAGCGAAAGAAATAGCTGCTAAAAATACGCCAGAGCCAGCACCAGAAACTGAGCCAGAAACAGCTAAAGAAGAAGAATAAATTATAATATTTTTTTATAAAAAGACCGACTTGTTCGGTCTTTTTTTTTGTTAAAAGTTAAAATAAATACCATTATGAAAAAAGAAGAGTGCTTTGAACTTGGCATTATTACTAAGATTCATAGTTTTAAGGGTGAAGTAATCTTATTTTTAGATACAGATGTGCCTCAGAATTATTACAAACTAGAAAGTTTATTTATAGAAATCAATAAACAACTTATCCCCTTCTTTATTGATCAATTAAAAGTCCAAAAAGTAAATAATTTACGGTTAAAATTTGATGGGGTCAACTCGGAAGAAGCGGCTTTATTAATCACTGGTAAAAATGTTTTTTTACCATTAACACAATTACCTGAATTAAAAGACGATCAATTTTACTACCATGAGATCGTAGACTATTTAATTACTAATGACCAAAATGAAGAGGTAGGTAAAGTTATTGAAGTCATTGATGATTCTTCTAATCGATTAATTAATGTTTTAGTCAATAATAAAGAAGCTTTATTACCTTTTAACAATAATCATATTTTAAAAGTAGACAAGCCAAATAAAACAATACAATTATCAATTCCAGAAGGTCTTTTAGAACTTTACAACTAACAAAAAAGCACTAAGGTAACCTTAGTGCTTTTTTGTTCATCTTTTCCTTAAAAAAGTAATAGTAATTTAAGGGTATTTTCTTCTAAACCCAATCGCCTTAGTTTTAGTTGATAAAATATACTGGTAATCTTCTTCTTCTTTCTTTCCTTTAAACTTAGTCTTATCTTTTTTGGTTTCTTCAATTACAGTGTTAAAATCTGCATTTGTTGAGTAAGACTGCATTAAACCTCTTTTGTAGTTAAAGTAATAGAAGTTATTTTCGTCTAATTCTAGATAAATACTGATTTCGTCTCCTGTCTTTCTTTTATGAATGATTACTTTACCATCTAACTGTTTAAATAGTTGATCTTTATACAAGTTTGCAATCCCTATTTTTCCATTAGAGATATATGCATTTTGAGAAGCATCCCATGTAAAATTAACATCAGATAAGTACATTGGAACAATTAATTCATCTGGCATTTTCTTAATCTTACCATGTATAGAGATATCTGATATTGCTTTATCAGACTTTTCAAGTCCAATTATTTCTCTTAGAGATTGCTCATATACAGAATTATTAAGATCTACTGGCTCAACACCTGGGTATTCATTAATTTGTTTTTGCATTTTATCAAACGCGCCTTCATTAAAAGGAAAGACAATAGCAATAGATGATTTAATTTCTGTTTTTTGAGTTTTTGGGTCATAAATAATTTGACCAACTGGATTCAACTTAACTTGACTCATATTGACTCCGAAATCAAACTGACCATTTCCTTGCATTTCACAGCTTTCTGTATTCAATGAGATAAAGTTACCAGGTAAAGACCTTTCCTTTAACTTATCAGTATTAGAAATCTGATATTCTTTAGAATCATCATCAAACTTTAGGAAACCACTAGCTGTAATTACATTAACATGTGTTTTCTTTACTTTATTCGACAAAAATGTTGAATACAAACCTATTGAGTCACTGTTCATAACTAAACCAACACCTATACTGTTTCCGCTATTGTCAGTCATCTCATCTTTAATAGGAATCATAACATCTTTTGGATCAATTGGAGCTTCAAAACTCATCCAGTTTTTATCTATTGCACATTCATGATTAATTCTAGTCTCTCCTTTGAAATTAAGTGTTTTTCTCGAAGCAAACATTTCAACCTCACCAGTGAATTCAAAATGAGGACTCATAAAGAAGTTAACTTTTTCACTTACTTCTCCTTTAGCTGTTGTTTGAAAAGTAGTATCAGGTTCTATTTTATCCATATAAATTTTTTGAGTTTTATTCTCCATATCTATATAATCATAATAACCGGATGCTTCATAAGATTTAAGAGCAAATATTTCGACCTTAGCCTCAGAAATATTATGGTATTTAGTAACATAGTTAGCCAGTATTTTAGCATTTTCTAACTTTTCCATTCTTGCCTTTTTTCGAATAACTACTTCCCCACTGTCGGGAAATATTCTAGCATCAGCAACAGTAATATAATCTACTTTAGAACAGACAAGCTTTTTCTTTTTAATGTCATACCTAGCTTTAGATGATGCAAAGTTTAATGAATCTTGATCTGGGTTTGTTGAGTAGAAGTTTGATTGTGTTAGGTCTAAATCACTATCAATAGATATATTTTGCTTTTGCTTTTTCTCTAATTCAATTCCATTTTCATCCATTAACCAAATGAACTTATCCATATAACATAAATATTGCGTCTCGGGAAACTCTATATTAGAGTTACCAGAATTAGAACTAAACTCAGCTCTTCGGGCATCAAAGTCAACATGGCCTTTTACATTCGCAGTTTTTATAGCCATTTCGCCTTCTAATTCGGATCGGATTTTAAAAGACGAGGTATCTGCATCTATTATCCTTTGTTTATATTTATAATTATAAGAAAACATAACACCATTACCAAAGTACATAAAACCATTTCCAGTCATTCCTTCAGGTTTTAACTCTAGCCTTCCTTCAAGTGTTGCACTTGAATCTTTTAAAAACACTAAATCACTTTCTAGACTATAAGCATATAAGACTTTAGATTTAGGGATATAAGTAACGCCACAATCAGAACCTCTCACCTCCGGAACTTCAGGATCAGCAGCTTGCTTGTTATGATAATTTTGAGCAATAGCTGTTAATGAATCTGGCAAAAATGTAATTTCATTAGAAGTTGCATGAGAAGTCAAAAAGTCAATTTCTCCACTACCCTGTAATCCTTTATGACTTAGTCTAATTTCGTTATCATAATTAGCTTTATCACCATAAATACCATAACCACCTTTTGGTGTTTTTCTTACAAAACCTAAAGAATTATCTTTTTGAATTCTTAGTGTTTCATTAAATTTAGGAAAAATTCCTGCAGACAAAAACTCTCCATCAAATGCGACCCCTTTTTCAGTAAAATTATCTAAACTGTCCATTGAAAATGGCTCTAAAGTAAATTTAAACTCTTCTCTATTGTAGGCACCTTTTTGAATTGACTTTTTATCATAAAAAACAAAAGTCTTTTTAGTACAATTCACTTTAGGATAGTCGTTAATTGAAGTATCAATCCCTGATTTGTTGTTAGGGTCGTCTAATAACACTTCCCCTCTAACCCCTTCTATGGTTGAAAGTAATCTTATTTGAGGTGCTCTACCATCACGCTCTCTATTAAAAACTCTCAGTCTCATTGAGTCACACTCTAGTAAATCAATCTTAAAATCATCGTAAGAGAACTTAAATAGACTCCCATGAAACTCTGTTCTTCCTGTATTTAAAGCTCCACTAAACTCCATGTCTCTGTTCTTTTTTACCGTTACAGATCGATCATCAGGGTAAACTAAGACCACTTGAGCCTCACTTAATAAAAATCTTTGTACTCCAATGATTTTTAAATCTTTAGAAGTTAAATTTAGAACGGCATTAGTCTTCGCTTGTGAGTTAATAACAACTGCATCAAAATCTGTTTTCTGAACTCTTGCATCTATGTAATGATATAGTTTTTGTTTAACAAATATTTTTTCACGGTCCTTATCGTAAGCGACAAAGCCCATTGTAGTTAACCGATATAAATCAGCTTCTATATCTGTTTTAGTTCTTCCAAATGAAGTCGCAAGTCCTGCCAAGTCTAATTCTTGTGAAGCCACTTCCTCTGCATAAGCCTTGATAATAATTAAAGGGTTTACTCCTCCACCTGTTAACCTTTCATAGATGTTTCTATCAAAAAAGTTATACGAATCAAAATGAGCTGTACTATCGGAACTTCCATATAGTGCACCAAATTGCATCACTGGATCTCCAACTTTCCAATAAAGTGCTTCAAAAAACATCTCTAACTGATGATAACTATTATAAAAAGGAGATAAACCAATTCCATTCCCACCTCTAATCAAAGTTAATTTTTTGTCTTTGTTGGTATATTTTAGGGCTAGACCGGGGTGATTAATTGAGTCATTTTCGATGTAAAAATTAACACTAGCCTTTTGAGCACTTATTTCCGAGGTATTTATTATAAAGTTTAACGCTTCTGATTTACAAAACTCTTTGTCATCTTTATAGAAAATAACTCGAGCTAAATTATCTATTGTTCCTGAACCTTGAAGACTTTGACCAGATAAAGTAAACCCTCCATCATAATCTATGGATGGGAAAATGTTTTTAATTAGCAATCGTTTACTAAAAGAGTCAAATTTGGGGTAAGCAACTTTATCAGCTCCTCTGTTTGCCAGAACTTTTTCATAAAGTTTACCTTTTAGTGGCTTATCAAAATACTTACTATAAAACTCTACAGTATCTACAGTATACCCAGCACTATTCATCTTCACCTCATAATCATGAAGAATAGCATAAGTAGTATCTTTAGATAACTCAGCTCTTTCCCAAGTTAATTTACCTCCAGTCCCAATCCACATATCCTTGTTTGGATAATAAGTCCCTTTGGTTTTATATAAAACACTGCTGTCTCTTTTAGAGTAACAAATCAAATTCATTTCATCAAAAACAATATATGGATCTTTATCATAAACAAAATGATAACTATTATTACTAGATTTCCAGACAGTTGAAGACGAACTATAAATAGTATTATTTTCAAATAATTCTTTACTAGTCTTGATATAAGACTGTATCTTACTTTTATTTCTTCCCTCTAAAACTTTGTTAATCGTTTCGTGCCATTTCTTAAACTCTTCAGTAGATTTACCACTTTTTTGAAAGTACATGATTGCATCAATGTAATTGGATAAATCAGGGAAGGGCTTTAATTTTTTAGCAACAATTGCATTTGAGGTAACATAAACTTCGTTTCTCTGGTCTTGTGTAAATGTCCCTTCAATCCAAGATTCTTCAAAGTCTTTCATTAAATCTTTAGATTTAACTTTTGAAACATCATTAAAATATCCTGATAAATCTTTATAAAACTTTTCGGTTTCTGAACTAAACGTCTGACCTTTAGCATTTAGAAAAGTAAAGATTAAGATGAAAGCTATAATTATTATTCTCATTATTTTTATTGTTTTTTAAACTGAGCCATTGTCCAGTTATTTTTTACTTCTTTTTTTACAAAAACTAAACCACTCTGTTCAGCTGCTTCTTTTATTTGAGGAATATCTGTTTCATAAAAGCCACTAAATAAAATTAGACCTCCGTTATTCAAGCATTTAGAGTAGGTGTTCATGTCATTTAATAAAATGTTCCTATTTATATTTGCTAAAATAACATCAAAACTCTTATTGGAGAGCAAACGAGCGTCTCCATGAGAGACTAACATCTCCTCGACTTTATTTAACTTATTATTATCTAATGTATTTTCATAAGCCCATTCTTCTATGTCAATAGCTTCTATTGGATTTGCTCCTAGTTTATTTGCTATGATTGCAAGCACTCCAGTTCCACAGCCCATATCTAAAACAGATTTATTCTTCAAATCTATCTTAAATAACTCATTAGAAATAAGAAATGTTGTTTCGTGATGCCCAGTTCCAAAAGACATTTGAGGTGAAATGATAATGTCATACTCAACATCAGTTGAAGTATGAAAAGGAGCTCTTATCACACATTTTTCATTTACTATGATGGGTTCAAAATTACTTTCCCAAACCGCATTCCAGTTTTGCTGTTCTATCACTTCAGTTTTAGTAACAATACGTTGATTTGGTATGCTTTTTATGATTAAATCACTTAACATCTCTTCTGAAAAATCAGGAGCTTGAATGTATGCATCTAATCCATTTGATGTTTCTTCAAAAGACTCAAACGGTAGCTCTCCTAACTCTGCATAAAGTATTTCTCTTGCTGGGAGAATAGGATCTAACTCAAAACTAATTTTTATATAATTCATTTAATAACTAAAGTTCAATAATAATCCAACAAAAATAAATAATCTCTTTGTAGTCACTAACGATAATGATTAGGAGATACCAACAAATACTAGCATTTTGAAGGGGTTTTCAACAAACAAGTACTTTTTAGACTTTTCATCCACCTTTTTTATAAAGCTATTAGTCTAATTCAACGACAAATAGTATTTTTGAACTCTTGAATATAATTATTGCCATATTAAATTATAATGGTAAAAATTGGTTAGAACAATTTTTACACACTGTCATAGCTAAAAGTAAAGAAGCTGAGGTTATTGTTATAGATAATGCCTCAACTGACGACTCTATCCTATTTTTAAAAAATAAATTCCCAGCTATTAAAATAATTGTTAATACTGAAAACTATGGTTTTGCTGGAGGCTATAATGAAGGGCTAAAACATTTAGAAGCTGACTACATTATCTTACTTAATTCTGATGTTGAAGTTACAGATAATTGGATCATGCCTGTCATTAACTTACTTGAAACATCAGAGGAGATAGTTGCAGCTCAGCCTAAGGTATTAGCATACAATAACAAGTCAAAATTTGAACATGCTGGTGCTGCGGGAGGAATGATTGACCGATTGGGTTATCCCTTTTGCAGAGGGAGAATCTTTAACCACACGGAAGAAGATTTGGGACAGTTTGATGATAATAAAGAAGTTTTTTGGGCTACAGGGGCTTGCTTGTTTATTAAAGCTTCCACTTTTAAAGAACAAAAAGGATTTGATGCCAGCTATTTTGCTCATATGGAAGAAATAGATCTATGTTGGAGAATAAAGAATAGTGGTAAGAAAATTTATTATTGCTCAGAAAGCACTGTTTATCACGTTGGTGGTGGCACCTTAGATTACATGAGTCCTTTTAAAACTTATCTTAATTTTAAGAATAGTTTATACACTTTACACAAAAACTATGATGGCTTTTTAAGCTCTATAATTTTGACTCGATTAATTCTAGACGGAGTAGCTGCTGCAAAATTTTTATTTGGAGGTGAGTTTAAAAATATTTGGAGTATAATAAAAGCACATTTTCACTATTTTAGACACATTCCTACTTTAGCAAAGCAACGTAAGTCCATTCATAAGAAAAAATATAAATCAATGACTGGTGTCTATAATAAGAGCATTGTTTGGCAATTCTTTGGATTAAAAAAAGATAGCTATTCTGATTTATAACTTTTAACTTATTTCTTTAAACAATATTTTAATGTCAATAAAAACAATAAAACCTACACTATTCCTATCTATAGTTCCGATAGTTGTCCTAATTATTTTATTGTTTACTTCTGTTCAATTAGAACTAGAGGGAGGAAATCAAATGGGGTTAATTTTAGCCACTATTGTTGCTGGTTTAATTGGATACTATTTTGACTTCAAATGGAAAGAGATGTTAGATGGAATGACTACCGCTATTGGGACTGCTATGCCTGCCAT